>CAYVGE010000015.1:13892-25396 GCA_964450395.1 uncultured Actinomycetota bacterium | reverse complement strand
GGCGATCTTGCGGACCACGGGCGTGGATCGGGTCCGCAGACGCTCCTCGAGTGCCCCGATCTCCTTGGGCGGCCGATCCGAGGAGATGACGATCTGCTTCTGGGCGTTGTGCAGCGCATTGAAGGTGTGGAAGAACTCCTCCTGCGTCTGCTCCTTGTTCTCGAGGAACTGGATGTCGTCGATCATCAGGACGTCGACGTCGCGGTAGCGGCGCTGGAACCCGACCCGCCGCCCGTTCTGGATCGCATCGATGAACTCGTTGGTGAACTGCTCGCTGGTGGCGTAGTGGACCCGGAGGTCGCTGAACAGCGAAGTGGTGTAGTGGCCGACGGCCTGGAGCAGGTGGGTCTTGCCGAGCCCGGCGCCCCCGTAGATGAACAGCGGGTTGTAGGCCTGGGCCGGCGCCTCGGCCACCGCGAAGGCGGCGGCGTGTGCGAACCGGTTGCTGGCGCCGATGACGAACCGGTCGAAGGTGTACTTCTCGTTGAGCCGGCCGCCGGCGCCGACGGGGATCGTGGCGGGCCGCTCGGGCACGTACGGGGCCGGCGCGGGGGTCGGCGCCGGCGAGGGCGCCGTGATCGGCGTGTGCTCGCGCGGCTGCTCGTCGGTCCGGACGATGACCAGGACGTTGAGCGCGCGCCCCGCCGCGGTGCTCAGCGCCGCGCGGAGCGCGTCGCCGTACCGGGCGTCGAGCTGCTCGCGTGCGAAGCGGTGCGGTGCGGCGAGGACGACCGTGTCGTTGTCGAAGCCGATGGGCTGGGTGTCGTCAAGCCAGGCGTGGAGTGCGGCGGCGGTCAGATCCTGGCGCAGGATCTCGAGGCTTGCCTGCCACATCTCGTTGAGATCGCCCACGACGGTATCCACAGGCACGATCCTCCTTGTTGTCTGTGGCGATCGCGATGATCGCAGTGGACGACCGGACGGTTGTCCACATGGCTATCCACAGCTGTGGACTCGTGCCACGAGCGATGGCCTCCCACCGGTGTGCAGCGGAGCGGGCCGTGGCGGTCGCCACGCTGCACCAGGGAAGCGGCGTCGTTGATCACCCGCCAGATCGTGCTGCTCCCGCCCTCCCGCGGCGAGCCCTTCCGGCATGCCCGGTGACGAGGGATCCCGTCTGACTGACGATCGAACGCGGGGCCGGAGTATAGGTTCGCGGTCCCGTGGGTCGCAACAGCATTCTCGGCCTGCGGATCGGCCGGTCGACGTGCGCACCGCCCCGGCTCTGAGGTGCGCGCTGGTCGCGGTTGCGGCCGATTCTGGGCGTTCCTACACTCGTACCAACGCAATCGACACGGTCGTCGTTGCAGCGGCTCCGTTCGTCCTTGAGTGACCGGCGGGGACCTCCTGTTGCCACACGCACCTCGACCGGTCCCACCGCACGCGCCGAGCCTGGCGCAGCAGCCGTCCGCCCGACACGACAGGGCCGTTGCGGCTGCGCCTCCCGGACCAGTCGAGCGCTGCGGACCCATCACCTGCGAGGGACGAGCATGAAGCGCACGTATCAGCCGAACAACCGTCGCCGCAAGCGCAAGCACGGCTTCCGGTCCCGCATGCGGACCCGCAGCGGCCGCGCGATCATTCGGCGGCGTCGCGCGAAGGGGCGCACGACGCTGACGGCCTGACGTCGGCCGTGTCCTCCATGTCCTCCCGGCGGATCCGAGCCGTGCGCTCGGCACGGTCGCGTGCCGGTTCGGCGACGATGCTGGTCCACGCAGACGCGTGCGACGACCCGGTGCCGGGCACGCACCTGGCGGTCGTCGCCAGCCGCGCGGTCGGCACCGCGGTGGCCCGCAACCGGGCCAAGCGACGCCTGCGGGCCGCCGCACACCAGGCGCGGCTGCCCGACGCCGTCGACCTGGTGGTCGATGCGCGCCGTGACAGCCTCGCGGCGCCCTTCACGACCCTCTCGCGTGACCTGTCGCGACTGAGCGCGCGGGCCGCCGAGCGGTCCGACCGATGACCGCGGTGCGCGAGGCCACGTCGGCGGCCGCCCACCGGTCCCCGCTGGCGTGGCTGCTGCTGGGAGTGATGCGCGCGTGGCAGCTGGTGCCCCGCATCGATCAGCAGCGCTGCCGCTTCTACCCCAGCTGCTCGGCGTACGGGATGACCGCCGTCGCCCGGTTCGGGGCGCTGCGGGGCGGCTGGCTGGCTGTTCGGCGGCTGGGTCGCTGTCACCCCTGGAACCCCGGCGGCGTCGATCACGTGCCACCTCGGCACCACCGCGACGCCTCCACCACCGAAAGTCGATAGATGGCCATCTGGAACAGCCTGCTCGAGGCCCTCGGCGAGGTCCTGCGCTTCTTCCATGACACCACCACCGGTCTGTTCGGTGACTACTCGTGGGCCGTGGCGATCGTCCTGCTGACCCTGCTCGTCCGGTTGGCGCTCATGCCGCTGGCGATCAAGCAGTTCCGGTCGATGCAGGCGATGCAGAAGCTGCGCCCGGACATGAAGAAGATCCAGACCAAGTACAAGGCCGACCGCAGCATGATGCGGACGGATCCCGAGAAGTACCGGGAGAAGCGCCAGAAGCAGCAGGAGGAGCTGATGGCGCTGTACAAGGAGCACAACGTCAACCCGGCGTCGAGCTGCCTCCCACTGGTCGCGCAGGCACCGATCTTCATCGCATTGTTCAGCGTGCTGCGCAGCCCCGACGTCATCCCCGAGCTGGTCAACGCCCCGTTCCCGATCAACGCGACGCTGCAGATGCCCGCGAACCAGGCGGGGGTCATCGCGATCGGGTTGTTGCTGCTGATGGGCGTCACGACCTACGTCCAGCAGAAGCAGATGATGGGCCGTCAGGTCGCGGTGGCCGACGATCAGCAGATGCAGCAGCAGAAGCTGATGATGTACATCATGCCGGTGTTCCTGGTGTTCCTGGGGTTCAGCCTGCCGGTCGGCGTGCTCGTCTACTGGGTGACCACCAACCTGCTGCAGATGGCGCAACAGTGGTACATGCTCCGCGAGGTCGATCACAGTGCCGAGCAGGCGCGCCTGGCCAAGAAGTCGTCGAAGTCGTCGAAGTCGTCGAAGTCGTCGAAGTCGAAGTCGAAGAAGACCACGACCGACACGGACACGACCGGTCGGCCCGGCACGAAGGGTGGCTCCGGCAACGGCACGGCCAAGCAGCAAGGCTCGGGCGGGAACGGGCACCGGCCCGGCGGGCCCGGGCGGATGGGAAAGCAACGCGACGAGACGAGGGACAAGCGGCGATGACGCGGATGGTGGAGAAGCGGGCGTCCACGGTCGAGGACGCGACGACGGCGGCACTGCGCGAGCTGGGCATCGATCGTGCCGACGCCGAGATCGAGGTCATCAGCGAGGGCCGTCGTGGACTGTTCGGCGGCCGGAGCCGCGCCCATGTCCGGGTGACCGCCCGGGACCTGCAGCACAGTGGCAATGGAGAAGCGCCCGTGGCGGAGACAGCGGTGGAGGACCAGGTCGACACGGTCGAGGTCGACGAGGCGCCGGCCGAGGCGCCCGCGGAGGACCCGACACCGTCGGACGTGACCGCGGAGCCGGTCGCCGAGGTCGCCGAGGTCGCGGACGCCGACGACGCCGAGGAGGGGTCGGACCGCCTCGGCGAGCTGAACGAGGAAGCCGATCTCGCGGCCGATTTCGTCGAGGGGTTGCTCGACATCCTCGAGCTGCCCGGGGACATCGAGATCGAGGTCGACGAGAGTCAGGCGTTCGTCAACGTCGTCGAGGTCGGCAGCGGACTGCTCATCGGGCGCCGCGGCGCCACGCTCGACGCGCTGCAGGAGCTGGTGCGCGCCGCGACGCAGCGGCAGATCGAACGGCGGTCGCACGTCCGCATCGACATCGAGGGCTACCGGCAGCGGCAGCTCGAGAAGATCAAGGATCGGTGCCGGGACGGCATCGCGCAGGTGCGTGAGACAGGCGAGCCGTACCGGCTCGAGCCGATGGACGCCTACGAGCGTAAGGTCATGCACGACCTCGTCGCGCGGACGGGTGGTGTGCGGTCGTCGAGCGAAGGCGTCGAGCCGCGCCGTCGGGTCGTCGTGTACGCCGACACCGAATGACACCATCGTAGTTTCACGTGGAACACCGCGTCGGTGCGTGGCGCGACCCGGCGCGGCGCGCCGCACCGTCGAGCAGGGCCCGCGCCGGCCGCGACTGGAGACCGTCCGCAGGTCGTGCCGTGCGTCGTGATCACCTCGAGCCCCGGGCGCTGTCCGTCGAGTGGCTCGAGCGGTTGGCGTCGCACATCGCGACGGCGCCGGTGAACCTCGTGTCGCGGGCGGACCGCGATGCCGTGCTCGCGGTCCACGTCGACGAGAGCGTCCGGGTGGCCGCTGACCTGTCGGTCGCGCCAGGGAGCCGGTGGCTCGACCTCGGGACCGGTGGCGGGCTGCCGGGGCTCGTGCTGGCGGCGGTGTATCCGGAGAGCCACTGGTGCCTGCTCGATGCCCGGGCAAAGAAGATCCGCCAAGTGCGCGCGTTCGCGCACGACCTGGAACTGGACAACGTGGAGGCGGTGCACGGCCGGGCCGAAGAGTTCGCTTCTGGAGCAGCCGGGCGGTACGACGGTGTGATCAGCCGGGCGGTGGGCTCGCTCGCGGAGACCGCGGTCCTTGCACGGCCGCTGGTGGACACCGGCCAGATCGTTGCGGTCCGCGGACCGAAGGCGCGCGATGAAGTGGAGAAGCTCCGGCCGTGGTGCGATGATCTCGGGCTGGTGGTCGATGCCATCACGGAGGTCGACGGTACGATGCGTCCGACGTGGCTGGTCCGGCTGACCACCCAGGGGCCACCGCCGTCCCGCTTCCCCATCGCGCGACGTGCCCTGTTGCACTCCAGCACTGGAGGATCCTCGTGACGGCTCAGCCTGCGCGTGATCGTTGGTACGGCCACTGGCGGTCGGACGAACGGTTCCACGTGGAACAGTCGACGACGACGCGACGCCACGAACCGCCGGCCTCGGTCATCGTCATCGCCAACCAGAAGGGCGGCGTCGGCAAGACGACCACAGCGGTGAGCCTGGCGTCGGCCCTCGCACAGCAGTCGGTACGCGTGCTCCTGGTTGACAGCGACCCCCAGGCGAACTGCACCTCGGGGGTCGGCGTCCGCCTGCGGCCCGAGCAGCCGAGCATCTACCAGGTGCTGAGTGAGGGCATGCCGGTCGGGCAGGTCATCGAAGAGACCGACATCCCCAACCTTTGGTTGCTTCCCTCGTCCATCGACCTGGCCGGTGCTGAGATCGAGCTCGTCAGCGCCCTCAGCCGTGAGCAGCAGCTGCGGCGGGCGTTGGAAGACGTCCGGAACGCCTTCGACATCATCCTCATCGACTGTCCACCAAGTCTCGGGCTTCTGACCATCAACGCCCTCTCGGCGGCCGACGGTGTGGTCGTGCCGATCCAGTGCGAGTACTACGCCTTGGAAGGGCTCGGCGCGCTGACACGCAATGCGGAGTTGATCCGCCAGACGCTCAACCAGGGGCTGAAGATCACCGGCTTCGCCCTGACGATGTACGACGGCCGCACCAAGCTCTCCCACGAGGTGGCCGAGGAGGTACGCCGGCACTTCGGCGATCTCGTCTTCCAGACCCGCATCCCACGATCGGTGCGGCTGGCCGAGGCGCCCTCCTATGGCCAACCGATCACGGTCTTCGATCCGGGATCTCGCGGCGCCGTTGCGTACCATCGTCTGGCAACAGAGGTCTGGGAACGCGTCGTCGACGCTGAAGCCGCGAGGAGCAGAGCATGAGCCGTACGGGTGGGCTGGGTCGGGGGTTGGACGCGCTGATCCCGTCGGCGACGCACGACCGGGGTGGGCTCCGGACGATCCCGCTGGACCAGATCGCACCAAACCCGCGCCAGCCGCGCGACGCGTTCGACCAGCAGGGCCTCGCGGAGCTCGCGCAGTCACTGCAGACGGTCGGACTCCTGCAACCCATCGTCGTCCGCGAGCTGGCGGACGACCGCTACCAGATCATCGCAGGCGAGCGGCGGTTCCGGGCGGCGCAGCTGGCTGGCTTCCGCGAGATCCGCGCGGTCATCCGGCACACCGGCGACGATCAGGTCCTGACCGAGGCACTGGTCGAGAACATCCACCGTGTGGACCTGAACGCGCTCGAGGAGGCCGCCGCCTACCAGCAGCTGCTCGATGACTTCGGCTTCACCCACGAGCAGCTTGCGGCGCGGCTCGGCAAGTCCCGCTCCACCATCACCAACATGCTCCGGCTGCTGGGCCTCGGTCCGGAGCTGCAGCGCATGGTCGCCATGGGAACCCTGAGCACGGGCCACGCCCGGGCGCTGCTCGCAATCGACGACGACCAGCTGCAGCTCGACGTCGCCGAGCAGATCCTGTCCAACGGGCTGTCGGTCCGCGCCGCCGAGCGACTCATCCGGCGGCTGCTGACCGAGTCCGCCACGACCGAGCCGGCCGCTTCGCCGGCACCCTCACCCTACACCGGACTGCAGCGGCGCCTGTCTGATGCGTTCTCGACGAAGGTCCGCATCATGGGGACCGCCGATCGCGGGCAGGTGGTCATCGACTTCTCGGGCCAACAGGACCTGCAGCGGCTGCTGGGTGTGCTCGAGGGCGGCGTGGGGGACGGCCTCCAGCGCGAGGCGGACTGACCGACCTCCGGCGGCCGCCGCCGGAGGTCAGCGGGCCTCGAGCGCCAGGTCGATCATGCGCTCGCACAGTTCGTCGAATGCAAGCTCGGCCGCCTGTGCCGCGAGCGGCAGCAGCGACGTCTCGGTCAGGCCCGGGCACGTGTCGACCTCCAGCACCCACGGGGTGCCGTCCTGATCGACGAAGAGGTCCGCGCGCATCACGTGGCGGCAGCCCAGCACGTCCCACGCCCGTTGCGCGACATCGGCGCAGGCGTCGAGCACGGCCCCGTCGAGTCGCGCAGGGACGTGGAAGTCCGTCGCGCCGTGGGTGTACCGGGCCGCGAAGTCGTAGGCACCCTCGCGGGGATGGATCTCCACCGCGGGCAGTGCCCGGCCGTCGACCACCGACACGGCCACCTCGGTGCCCTCGACGACCTCCTCGAGCAGCACCGCAGGGTGGTAGTGAAACGCCGACATGGCCGCGTCGGCCAGTTGGTTGCGGTCGTCCACGCGTTGCACGCCGAGGCTGGCACCGCCTTGGACCGGCTTGACCATCACGGGGAACGGCAGGTGGTCACAGATGTGGTCGAGCGCGCCGCCGGCGCCGTACTCCCGGACCGCGGTGGAGCTGAGCACGCTCCACGCCGGTGTCGGCACATCGTTCCGGGCCAGGACCCCCTTGCTGACACTCTTGTCCCAGGCCAGCGCGGACGCAGTAGCGTCGGAGCCGGTGTAGGGCACGTCGAGCAGGTCGAGCAGGCGCTGGATGCTGCCGTCCTCCCCCACGCTGCCGTGCAGCGCAAGGAACACGACCTCGATCTCGCCGTTGATCAACCGTCCCGCGAGCTGCCGGTCGAGGTCGATGTCAACGACGTCGTGGCCGCGGCCGCGCAGTGCTTCGGCGACCCGCTTGCCCGAGCTCAGGCTGACCTCGCGCTCGAAGCTGGTGCCTCCCGACAGGACCGCCACCGTCATGTCGTGCTCCCCTGCCCGTAGAGGGCGGCGCGCAGATCGGACTGCTCCCGGACGACGTTCGCGAGGCGTCGGACCCCTACCCGGATCTCCTCACTGGTCGGATAGCAGAACGACAGGCGCATCTCCCGCCCACCGGAACCATCGGCGTAGAACGCCCGACCAGGGACGTAGGCGACCCTCGCCTGGAGCGCGCTGGGCAGCAGCTGCTTGCTGTCGAGCCCCTCCGGGAGGCGCAGCCACACGAAGAACCCACCGGTCGGGATGTTCCATGCGCAGTCGTCGGGCAGTTGCCGTGCGAGCTCGTCGAGCATCGCGTCACAGCGCTCGCGGTACAGCTCCCGGAACTCCTCCACCTGTTCCAGCCACGGCTGCGTCGACAGCCAGCGCTCGGCGACGTACTGCGTGAGGTTGGACTGGCTGAGGTCCGCGGTCTCCTTCAGCAGGGTCAGCTTGCGTCGGATCGGCGCCGGCGCAGCCGCCCAACCGATGCGGATGCCCGGTGAGAAGATCTTCGACAGGGTGCCGAGGTAGATCACCCGCCCGGGTGCCATGGTGTGCAGGCACGGGAGCTGCTCGCCCTTGAAGTCGAGCAGGCCGTAGGGGTTGTCCTCCACCAGCAGGAGATCGTAGCGCTCGGCGCGCTCGACCAGCGCCTCACGCCGACGGGTCGACATCGACACCCCGGCGGGGTTCTGGTGGTTCGGCACCGTGTACAGGAACTTCGCCGCCCGCCCGGCGCGGCGCAGTGTCTCCATCGTCTCGTCGAGTGCCTCAGGGATGAGTCCCTGCTCGTCCATCTCGATGTGCAGGACATGACCCTGATACGCTGAGAATGCACCAAGTGCACCGACGTACGATGGACCCTCGGCTAGCACGATGTCGCCGGGGTTGCAGAACAGGCGGCTCAGCAGGTCCAGTGCCTGTTGCCCGCCGTTGGTGACGATCAGGTCGTCGGCGTGGGCGTCGACCTGTTCGGCCGCCATCACCTCGACCAGCCGCTCGCGCAGTGACTGCAGCCCCTGCCCGCCCCCGTACTGCAGCGCCGTCGGGCCGGCATCGCGCAGCACCATCGTCGTCACGGCGGTGACGGCGTCGTTGTCCAGTGCCGCCGTGTAGGGCATGCCGCCCGCGAGCGAGACGATCTCCGGTCGGGTGGCGACCTCGAACAGCGCCCGGATCTCCGATGCGGTCATGCCGCGTGCGCGTCGGGCGTAGCGGCCCTGGTACGGATCGAGCTGGACCTCGGTCATGGTGTTCGCCCCGGTTGCGTCGGCCACGTCGCCGTCGTGCGGCCCCGAGCCTATCGGGCGCCGCCGCGGGCCACCGGCGGATTGGACCGGCGCCGGCGACGGCCGACGTCCCTCGCGCACCGTACACTGCGCGAAGTGCGGGGCCTCCCCCCTGCGACGGCGCAGGCCCGTCACCCGGCACATGCCGCAGGTGCGGCCGACGCGGACGCGAAAGGTGTGACGTGCGCGACCATCGACCTGTCGACGCCGGCGACGTGGTCGACGTCGGCCCGACGCCGGTGATGCGAGCGGTGATCGGCCTGGCAGTCGGCCTGGCCGCCGGTGCGCTGTTCGCGCTGCTGCTGCCACGCGGGATCTTCCGGCGCCGGTGAGCGACCGGGTGCGGCCGCTGACGGCGGACGATCTGGAGGACCTCCCCGCCGCCTGTCGGGCGTGCCTGTTCTGGGAGCTGCCCGGTGCCGTGCGTGGGCCCCGACAGGGACACGAGGCGGAGCAGGCGGAGGCCAAGCACCTCTGGCAACGGGCGCTCGAGCTCGACTGGGGACCACCGGGCGCGGTGTTGCGCACGAGCGACGGCACGCTGGGCTTCGCGACCTGTGCGCCGTCGTGGCAGGCCATGCGGACGAGGCGCCTGGGATCCACGCCGAGCGAGGACGCCCTGATCCTGTTGACCATGTGGATAGCCCCTCACGCCCGCGGGGCCGGGGTCGCGACGTTGCTCCTGCACCGGGTGCTCAAGCAGGCGCACGACCTCGGACTGCGTGCGGTCGAGGCCACCGCCACCCGGTCGGCACACGACACGCCGTGCCTGCTGCCGGAGGGGTTCCTGCTGGCCAGCGGCTTCGAGGTGCACCACCAGCACCCGACGCACCCGTTGCTGCGGCTCGACCTACGCCAGACGGTGCGGTGGCAGGACGCCATGGAGCACGCCCTGGAGGGCGTCCGCGCCGTGCTGGGGCGCGGCGAGCGGCGGCCGGCGCCGTCGGCGTCCTAGGGGCGTTCGATGATCAGCCGACCGCGACCGGCAGCGGCGCGACGAAGAAGCGCGAGATGCCGGTCAGGAGCGCGTCGGCGATGGCTGCCTGCGACGACGGATCGGTCAGCCGGCGCTCGTCGTCGGGCGAGGTGAGGAAGCCCGGCTCGACGACGACCGCGGCCATCCGGGTCTCGCGCAGGATCGCCCAGGTCATCGGGTGGATCCGGCAGTCCGGCATCCACCCGCGGGCGACCACCTCGTCGAGCAGCAGGCCGGCCAGCCGCTGACCCGACTCCGACACGAAGCGCTGTGAGCCGAAGTAGTAGGCGGCGGCGCCGTGGGCGTTCGGGTTGCCCAGCGCGTTCGTGCTGATCGACACGACCGCGTCGACGTCCAGCTCGTTGGCCAGCAGTGCACGGTCGCTGCCGGAGGGGCTCGTGTTGGGGCCGCGCGACAGCAGTGCGCTGGCGCCGACGGCGTTGAGGCGCGCGGCGAGCTGGCTGGCGATCGCCCAGGTCACGTCGGCCTCGATCGCGCCGTTCGCCCCGAGTGCGCCGGGGTCGTCTGGGCCGTGCGCGGGGTCGATCAGCAGACGGCGGCTGGTCAGGCTCTGCCCGAGCCACTCGCGCAGCCGCTCGCGCTGGCGCGCCCGGACGGCGACGCCGGTCCGTTGGTGCGACCGGCGCAGCCGGCGCAGCTGCTGGACGGTCGAGGGGCCGACCCGGCCGTCGACGGCCAGCCCTGCGTTGCGCTGGAACTCCTCGACGGCCGTCTGGGTGGCGCGGCCGAAGATGCCGTCCTCGTTGCCGGCGTCGAAGCCGAACTGGTTCAGCTGCTGCTGCAGCTCGACCACATCGTCGCCCCGCAGCGGCACGCGGGTGCGGACCAGCAGGCGGTCACCGAGTGCGTAGCCCGCCTCGACGAGCGCCAACCACGTCTCGTCGGTGACCTCGCCGTCGGCAGGCAGCCCGCGCAGGCGCTGGAACTGCCGGACGGCCCGCTCGGTCCTGGGACCGAACGAGCCGTCGACATCGAGCGCGTCGATGCGCAACCGCTGCAGCCGCCGTTGCACGTCGGCGACGTGCGGGCCGGTGGCGCCGCGACGGAGTTGGGATTCCGAAGGCACGGACCGACACGTTACCGCCTGGTCAGGTGGCGCGTCGATCGTCCCGGACGGGCGATCAGATGAACTCGGAGACCTCGTTGAGCAGCTGCGCCTTGCCGCGGGCGCCGACGATGCGCTTGCGCTCGTCGCCGCCGGAGAAGACCATCAGCGTCGGGATCGACATGACGCGGTACTTGCGGGTCACGTCGGGGTTGTCGTCGACGTTGAGCTTGACGACCTTGAGGTCATCGCTGTGCTCCGACGCGACCTCCTCGACGATCGGGCTGACCATGCGGCAGGGTCCGCACCACTCCGCCCAGAAGTCGACGAGCACGGGCTTGTCGGACTGCAGGACCTCCTGGTCCCAGCTGGAATCGGTCACGGTCGCGGTGTTGCTCACTGGTGTCCCTTTCCGGACTCGTTCGGCCCGCTGTCTGCAACGTCGTGGCCGCCGAGCATATTCCTCGGCGTGGCGGGACCGCCCAGGGGCGGACCTACCAGTTGTGGGCGTCGATGCCCAGCCAGTGCTCGGCGTCGATCGCCGCCTTGCACCCCATTCCGGCTGCGGTGACCGCCTGGCGGTAAGTTTGGTCGGACACGTCGCCGGCGGAGAA
>CAYVGE010000015.1:0-13882 GCA_964450395.1 uncultured Actinomycetota bacterium | reverse complement strand
CGCTGGTGCGCGTGCTGGGCTCGTCCACGAGGATGTAGCCCTGGTCGTCGAGCTCGAGCTGCCCGGCGAACAGCTGGGTCACCGGGTCGTGGCCGATGGCCACGAACAGCCCGTCGGTCGCCAGCTGCCGGGTCTCGCCGGTCGTCGTGTCGGTCAGCTCGACCGCCTGGACCTTCTCGTTGCCGACCACGTCGGTGACCTCGGCGTTCCAGACGAAGTCGATCTTGTCGTTGGCGAACGCGCGGTCCTGCATCACCTGTGACGCCCGCAGCTGGTCACGACGGTGGACGACGGTGACCGAGCTCGCGAACTTGGTCAGGAACGTCGCCTCCTCCATGGCGGAGTCGCCCCCGCCCACGACCACCAGCTTGAGGTCGCGGAAGAAGAAGCCGTCACAGGTCGCGCAGCTGGACACGCCCTTGCCGATCAGGCGCTGCTCGTTGGGCAGGTCGAGCCAGCGCGCGGTCGCGCCGGTCGAGACGATGATGGCCTTCGTGCGGTAGGTGTCGCCCCCGACGCGCACGGTGTACGGCGGGCCCGACGTGACGTCGACCTCGTCGACGTCCTGGGCCAGGAAGGTCGTGCCGAACCGCTCCGCCTGCTTGCGCATGTCCGCCATGAGCACGGGGCCCATGACCCCGTCGGGGAACCCGGGGTAGTTCTCGACCTCGGTGGTCAACATGAGCTGGCCGCCCGCGGCGCGGCCCTCGATCATGAGCGGGTTGAGCGCCGCCCGCGCCGTGTAGAGCGCGGCCGTGAGCCCGGCGGGCCCGGAGCCGATGATGATGATGTCGTGGAGCACGTCGTCGGTCATGTCCTGACCGGTCCCTTTCGCATGGTCGGGCACGGGTGGCTGCCTCGTGGAACACCGCTGCGAGCAGGATATTCCCCGCCGCCGCCGCCGGCTCCGGTCCGCCCGGCGGTGTCTAGAGTGGGGTCGTGGCCGAGACCGTCCAGACCTGCGTCAACCACCGGGACACCGAGACCCGGATCGCCTGCTCGTCGTGCGGCGATCCCATCTGCATCCGTTGCATGCGCACGGCGGCCGTCGGGCAGAAGTGCCCCCGGTGCGCTCGCGCCCCGCGGTCCGCCCGTGCGTTCGGCAAACCGGTCCACTACGTCCGCGCGGTCGGTGGGGGCCTGGCGGCCGCGATCGCCGGTGGTGTCGTCTACAGCACGCTGCTGCGCTCGGTGGGCTTCGGCGCCCTGATCCTGGCCGGCGTCCTGGGCTTCCTGATCGGCCGGGTCGTCAAGTGGGGGGCGCGCGGGCAGTCCCAGCAGCCCTTCACCACGATCGCAGGCGCGCTCGCCGGACTGGCGATCGCGACCGCGTTCGTAGCCACCTTCGGCACGCTGCTGCCGCTGCGCGGGCTCGTGATCCTGGCCTATCCGGTCGCGGTGTGGCTGGCGCTGCGAGGCCTGCAGAGCTAGGGCCCGGTGGGGATCGTGCGCTCCGGCGCGCACGTGCGGGGATCGACCAGCACGATCTGGTCGCCGGCGTCGAGCAGCACCGCGAGCACCAGGCGACCGTCGCGTTCGACGAGGTCGACCGTGCGGGCGTCGTGCTCCCGGACGCACAGACGGTCGGTGTCCAGCGCCGCCCGCCGTCGCAGGCGCAGCTCGCGGGCACGGAGCTCGGCCGGTCCCCGGCGCGGCTGCCGGCGCGCGCGGTCGACGATCTGCTGGTCGCCCTCCACGGTGGGTGCCGGCCACGGGACGCCCGCCGCCTCGGAGCTGCCGGCTCCGCCCGCCGTCTCGGCCGATCCGGTCGCGCCGGCCTCCGCCCGCCCACCGGACGTCTGACCGCCCAGGTCGTCGACCTCCCCGCCGTCGTCGGCGTCAGCTGCCAGGTCCCGTGGCCCGGACGCCTCCAGGCCCGCACCCTCCGCGCCCGGATCCGACACGGTGAGGTCCAGGAGTTGCACGGCGGCGGCACCGAGCACCAGCACCGCGACGAGCGCGACCACAGCCGCGGCGAGGCCCGGCGACACCGTCGTCAACCATCGGCGGCGCCCGGTGCGCGGTCCGTCGGCGACCCCGGTCGGCACCGTCCCGGCCGCACGCTCCTCGGCCAGTCGCGCGCGCAGCCGCTGCCGCACGTCGTCCGGCGCGTGGACCTCCGACAGCCGCTGCAGCCGGGCCCGGGTGGCGGCCAGCGCATCCAGCCGCGCCGCGAACGCCGGGTCGGTGGCCAGGCGCCGCTCGAGGCGCGCGCTGGTCACCTCGTCGGTCTCGCCGTCGAGGTACGCCGCCAGCACCTCGCCCTCGGCGAGGTCGTCACGGTCCGGTTGGTCGGCGTTGGTCATCGGTGGTCGGCGTCCTCCACGGTTGGAGGGTCGGCTGGGGTCGATCGGTTCCCGGCGGTGAGCAGTTCGGCGAGCTGGGCATGGCCACGGTGCACGCGGGACTTGGCGGTGCCCACCGCGACGCCCTGCAGGTCGGCGATCTCGCGGTAGCCGAACCCGACGACATCGCGCAGGACCACGGCGTGGCGCTGCTCGGCGTCGAGCTGGCGCAGCGCCGCCACGAGGTCGGGCTGCAGCTCGGCGGCCGCCAGGCGGTCGGCCGCCGCGTCGTCGGGCGTCCGGCCGCCGCCGGCGTCGCGCCCCGCCTCCAGCGGCACGACCCTCGGCCGCCGCGCGGCGCGGCGGGCCAGGTCGTGGCAGGCGTTCGTCGTGACGCGGTACAGCCACGTCGACAGCTGTGCCTGCCCGCGGAACGATCCGAGCCCGCGGTACCACGCCAGGATGGCGGCCTGGAAGGCGTCCTCCGCGTCGTGGGGGTTGCGGAAGTAGCGCAGGCAGATGCCGTAGACGTGGTCGGCGTGCCGGTCGACCAGCGCGTCGAACGCCGCATCGTCACCGTCCTGCACCCGTGCGACGAGGTCCTCGTCGGTGGTCATGCGGGCGGACCACCGCGGGTCACGGGCGGATGCCCTCGATCGAGATCTCGGAGAAGGCGGCGCTGTACGGGCGGCCCTCGTAGTCGACCAGCGGGGCGACGATCCAGATCAGCAGGTAGCGCGTGTCGAGCGGCTCCTCCTCGAAGCTGAACGTCTGGCGCGGCTTGGCATCGGTGACGCTGCCGACGGTCTCCCAGTCGCTGGGGTCCTCGGAGAAGGTGTCGGCGGCGCGCAGCTCGTAGGAGATGCCCTCGCTCGGCGTGTCGACGATGACCTTGGTCGGGTGCACGTCGCCGCCGAGGTCGATGACGATCCCCAGCCCGTCCTTGAGGTTGCCGAACTCCGGGGAGTTGTAGGAGTCGGTCTTCCAACGGCTGGTCGTGTCGTCGTCGATGAGGTCGGGCAGTACGTCGCTGTTCTCGATGTGTGGCGGCGAACCCTGCGGGTCGAGGATCGACAGCTGCTCGCTCTCGAGCGTGAGCTCCTGCGGGGCCACCGCCGCCGGCGTGGCCTCGTCGTTGCGGTCGGCGATGAGGCTGGGCACCCCGCCGATCTCGAACACGCCGGTCAGCACGCCGACCGTGGCCAGCAGCACGCACAGCAGCACGATGGCCAGCACCGAGCCGAGCCAGCGCCCCTCGCTGCGCAGGAACGACCGGCTGTTGAGCGGCTGCGAGACGACCGGTGCCTCGTCGTCGAGGTCCGGCAGCGTCTCGCCGCGCACCAGCATCTGGGTCGTCTGGGTCAGGACCTCCTCGTCCCGGGCCCACGGCTCGAGCGCCTCGGCCAACGCCCGGCAGTTCGGGAAGCGGGCCGCCGGGTCACGGGCCAGCGACCGCATGACGATGTCGTCGAGCTCCCGCGGCACGTCGGCGCGCAGGGACCGCAGCGGCAGCGGTTCGTGATCGAGCCGCTGGGCGGCGATCGCGACGGTCGACGCCGCCGAGAACGGTTGCTGGCCGCTGAGCGCCTCGTACAGCACACAGCCCAGCGAGTACTGATCGGCACGACCGTCGACGGTGCTGTCCTCGACCTGCTCGGGGGCGACGTAGGCGGCGGTGCCCAGCACCATGCCGGTCTTGGTCAGCTCGCTGCGGGTGTGCTCGACCTTGACGATGCCGAAGTCGCCCATCTTCACGGCGCCCTCCTGCCCCAGCAGGATGTTCGCCGGCTTGACGTCGCGGTGGACCAGGCCCCGCTCGTGCGCGAAGTCGAGCGCGAAGGCCACGCGCATGCCCACGCTGGCTGCCAGCGACGGCTCGAGCCGCCCGTACTGGACCATGACCTCGCGCAGGGTCACGCCCTGCACGTACTCCATGACGAGGTAGACCCAGTCGCCGTCCTGCCCCGTGTCGTAGATGCTGACGATGCCGGGGTGGGCGAGCTTGGCGGCGGCCACCGCCTCGCGGCGGAACCGCTCGCGGAAGGCGTTGTCGTTCGACAGGTGCTTGTGCAGCAGCTTGACGGCGACGGTGCGCGCGAGCTTCTCGTCGTGCGCGCGCCACACGGTCGCCATGCCGCCGATGGCGACCCGCTCCTCGAGCAGGTAGCGGTCGCTGAGCACGCGGGGCGGCAGGGAGGGGTCCGGCTCGGGGCCTCCCCCGGTCAGCACCCCGGTGCGCTCGGCGTCGTCGCTCATGTCACGCCGGCCGTGCCGCGCCTTCGCGGGTCGGCACCGTGCGCGCCGCGGCGCCCGCCGATGTGTGGTTGCGTCGATCGGAGCTGTCGCACCTCGTCAGACGCGGGTACCCCTGGTGCATTCGGTTGCTCGACCTCGAAGGAAGGACCCGTCGGGACGTGAACAGGTCACGAGTCTACTTCGCGGGGCCGGATGCGGGACCACCCCGGGTCACAGGCCCTGTGGATCGAGGACCGCGCGCTGGGTGACCGACACGTCGAGCCTGTCGCGGACGGCGGGCAGCTTGTCGAGCGCGATGACCGGCGGGCGCCGCTGGAGGGTCACCCACACCGTGGTCTCGTCGACCACGATGCCTTCGATCGCGACACCGTCGCCCGCGATCTCGCTGGTCACGGCGTCCTCGACCGCGGCGGCGCGGGGGTTCGACCGCCACGCCTGCGCCGCCGCGCCGGCCGCGCTCCGACTGAGGTCGTCGAGCTGGAAGATGTTGACGACGATCGCGCTGAGGTCGAAGGAGACGACGGCGAGGATCAGTACCAGGATGGCCAGGCGCGCCGCGCTGGTCAGTCGTGCCGCGCCCCGCTCGCTCGCGAGGTCCACGGGCGCTCCACTGCTCAGTGGGGAAGGGTCTGCCAGCCTTGTCGGCCGGGCCTCGTCCGTCCTTAGCTGCGGCCATGGGTGGACGGGTGCCCTGCCATCAGCGGTGACGTCCGCTCACCAGGCGCCGCAGTTGCGTCAGCTCCGGCAGCCCCAGGACGGCGGCCAGCACCAGGTAGCTGACGCCGATGGCCCCGCCGGCGGCGGCGAGCACGGCCGGTGGCGACCCGCTCGTCAGCGCGAGGCGGGTCGCCAGCCCCGCTGCGCCGGCGAGGATCCCGGCCCCGCTGGTGCGCAGCAGCAGGCCGCCCCCGATCCGGACCGCGATGCCGCGGCGGCGCTCAAGGTGGCGGCGCAGCAGCGCGAACTCCAGCCACGACGACGCGCCCGCGGCGAGCGCGAGCCCGACCGCCCCGAGCCGCAGCGTCTCTGTCTGGCGCACCGCGGGCGGTAGGGGGGCGAACGCCGGCAGCGATCCTTCGACGGCGATGGCCCCGGACGTGGTCAGCGCCAGCCGGTCGAACTGCAGCATGAGCACCGCGCCGACCAGTGCCGCCACGACGACCCGCGCGATGGCGTAGCGGCTCGGGGTCCGGGTGTCGCCGCCGGCGTACAGCGTCGACTGCAGCAGCCGCGACGAGGTGTTCGACAGGAGCCCGACCGTCGAGCCCAGCAGCACGAACCAGACGATCCGCGCGTCCAGCGTGGGCAGCACCAGGTCGTAGAGCAGATCGCCCACGACGACGAAGCCGGCGATCGTCGGGACGACGTAGAACGTGATGCGGGCCAGCATCGGCGCCAGGCGGTGCGCGAAGCGGTCGGACTCCTCGGCGTCGAGCGAGGACAGCGCCGGCAACTCCGAGGCCGCGACGCTCATGCCGAACAGGCTGATGGGCAACAGCACCAGCCGCGTCGCGTACTCGAGCGCCGAGACGGCGCCGACGGCCAGCAGGCTGGCGAGGGCGATGTCGACGTACGTCATCAGCTGGACCACGCCGCGCCCGCCCACGACCGGCCAGAACGAACGGAGCGCGATGCGGACCCCGGCCAGGCGGACGTCGAGCGAGGGCCGCAGACCGCGGGCGGTGCGGACGACCGCGGGCACCTGCACGGCGAACTGCAGCAGCCCGCCGGCCAGCACCCCCCAGGCCAGCGCCACCGCGAGGCGGGCCAGCTCATCGTCGGTCGCGGCCGCGATCCCCCCGACCGACAGGTCGCCGTCGAACAGCACGAGGGCGGCGGCGATCAGGACCGCGATCTGGGTGACGTTCCAGATCACGGGGGCCACATAGGACAGGAAGAAGCGCCGGTGGCTGTTGAGCACCCCGAGGCACCACGCCGACAGCACCAGGAACCCGACGCCGGGGAAGAGGATGCGGGTCAGCGTGATCGTCAGCTCGAGGCGTTCACCGGTGAACCCGAGGGCGACGAGCCGCGTGATCGGCCCCGCGAACACCACGCCGAGCAGCGCCAGCACCGCGGTCAGCGCCGCCAGCAGCCCCGCGATGGCGCCGGCCACACGACCGGCGTCCTCCTCCCGCCCCTGCGCCAGCAGGCGGCTGTAGACAGGGATGAACGAGGCCGACAGCACCCCCTCGCCCAGCAGGTTCTGCAGCAGGTTGGGGATCCGCATCGCCGCCTGGAAGGCGTCGGCGACCGCGCCGACGCCGAAGAACCGGGCGATGACGGCGGTGCGGACCAGTCCGGCCAGGCGTGACAGCAGGATGCCCGCGGCCACCAGGGCGGAGTGCCGCGAGGAGCTCGTGATGTCCCCGGACGGCTCGACCGGCGGCATCCGGTCGGTGTCGCTCACCGGGCCGGGACGGGCGTGGGCGGACGGCGCGGTCCAGACATGTCGGCCAAGGATAGACCTCCTCGTCCAAACCGCTCCGGAACAGCCGGTGCCGGCCGACGGACCTGCGTGACCATCCCTTCCAGCGGAGGACGACCGTGCCAGAGCTCGAGGACTACCTGCGACTGACCGCCCAGTGGGAGGGCTCCGACGTGCACCTGAAGGCGGGGGGTCCCGCCTACATCCGGGTGTCCGGCGCCCTGCACGAGGTGGAGGCCCTGCCGCGCCTGACCCCGGAGGACACGGCCCGGTTCGTGGCGGAGATCCTGCCGGACAACCAGCGCGAGGCCTACGAGCGTGGCGGCGAGGCGGACTTCGCCTACTCGGTAGCCGGCCTGGCCCGCTTCCGCGTGGCGGTGTTCCACCAGCGCGGTTCGGCGGGGCTGGTGCTGCGCCGGGTACTCGAGGAGAACATGACGCTCGAGCAGCTGCAGCTGCCGCCGGCGGTCCGCAAGCTGGCCGAGGAGCACCGCGGGCTCGTGCTGGTGACGGGCCCGACCGGGTCCGGCAAGACCACCACGACGTCGGCGATGATCGGCCACATCAACGCCACCCGCCGGTGTCACGTGGTCACCATCGAGGATCCGATCGAGGTGCTGCACCGCGACAACCTGGCGCTGATCGACCAGCGCGAGGTCGGCGTCGACACCGCGGACTTCACGTCGGCCATGCGATCGGTCGCCCGCCAGGACCCCGACGTGATCTTCGTCGGCGAGATGCGCGACGTCGAGACGGTCGGCGCCGCGCTGCAGGCGTCGGAGACCGGCCACTTCGTGCTGTCGACGCTGCACACGACCGACGCGACCCAGACGGTCAACCGGGTCATCGACCTGTTCCCACCCCACCAGCAGGAGCAGGTGCGCATCACCCTGGCAGACGCGCTCAAGGGCGTGGTGTCCCAGCGCCTGGTCCCCCGCATCGGCGGTGGGCTGGTCGCGGTCGTCGAGGTGCTGGTCATGAGCCTGCGCATGCGCGAGTTCATCCTGGATCCCGAGAAGACCGACCAGATGCCCGACGCGATCGCCGACGGCGAGTACTACGGCATGCAGACGTTCGACCAGCACCTGCTGGAGCTGTACCGCCGGGGCGTCGTGTCGATGGAGGCCGCGATGGACGCGGCGACCAGCCCGCACGACTTTCGGATCGCCACGCGGGGCGTGCAGGTCGGCGGATGAGCCGGCCGCCGGCCGGTCCGCCGGCGTGACCGGGCCGTCTACGATGGCCCGGTCATGGCCGACACCGATCCGCAGCGGCGACAGCTCGCCGAGCTCGTCGCCGTCTACCCTGCCGCCGACGAGCTCGCGGTGCGCTTCGCCGACGCCGGGCACGAGCTGCACCTCGTCGGTGGCACGGTGCGCGACACCCTCCTGCGGGGGCGGTCGTCCGGTGACGTGGATCTGGCCACCTCGGCGCGGCCCGATGAGACCGAGCGGCTCCTGCGGGGCTGGGTCGACCACCTCTGGTTGACGGGTGCCCGCTTCGGCACCGTCAGCGCCCGCCGCGGCGACGACACCTTCGAGGTGACGACCTTCCGGTCCGACGAGTACCGGCCGGGCTCGCGGCACCCGGAGGTGCGCTTCGGCGACGACATCGAGACCGACCTGTCGCGCCGCGACTTCACCGTCAACGCCATGGCGGTCGACCTGGGACGCCGGCGCTTCGTCGACCCCTTCGGCGGACTGGCCGACCTGCGCCGCGGGCTGCTGCGCACGCCGCTGGCGGCGTCGTCGAGCTTCGGCGACGACCCGCTGCGGATGGTGCGTCTGGCGCGGTTCGCCGCGGTGCTCGACGCCGACGTCGACGACGACGCCGGCGAGGCGGCGACGGCGATGGCCGGCGAGCTGGCGACCATCAGCCGGGAGCGCATCCGCGACGAGCTCTGCAAGCTGATCGTCGCCCCGGCGTTCGTGCGTGGAATGGACCTGCTGGTCGACACCGGGCTGGCCGACGAGTTCCTGCCCGAGCTGCCGGCCCTGCGCATGCAGCGCGACCCGGGCCACCACCACAAGGACGTCTACGCCCACACGATGGCCGTGGTCGCCAGCTGCCCCGCCGACGACCTCACCCTGCGCCTCGCCGCCCTGCTGCACGACATCGGCAAGCCGGCGACCCGCCGCTACGCCCCCGGCGGCAAGGTGACGTTCCACCACCACGAGGTGGTCGGGGCGCGCATGGCGAGGGCGCGGATGACCGAGCTGCGCTTCCCCAAGCAGGTGATCGCCGACGTCGAGCAGCTGGTCCTGCTGCACCTGCGCTTCCACGGCTACCGCGACCAGGGGTGGACCGACTCGGCGGTGCGGCGCTACGTCCGCGACGCCGGCACGCCCGAGCAGCTGCGGCGGCTCAACCAGCTGACCCGCGCCGACGTGACCACGCAGAACCGGCGCAAGGCACGATCGCTGGCCGCGGCCATGGACGACCTCGAGCGGCGCATCGAGGAGCTGCAGCACGAGGAGGAGCTGGCGCAGCTCCGCCCGCCGCTCGACGGTCACCAGATCATGGCCCACCTGGGCATCGAGCCGGGCCCGCTGGTGGGCCGGGCCTACCAGCACCTCCTCGAGGTCCGCATCGAGCGGGGGCCGATGAGCGAGGACGAGGGCTACGCCGAGCTCGATGCGTGGGCGGCCCACCGGTCAGGATGAGCGCGACGGCGCGTCACCGGGCGGCCGGCCTGGCCAGCTCGTCCGCGGGCGCCGGTTGCGGCGCACCGAGCAGGTAGCCCTGCCCGAACGCGACCCCCAGCTCGCGCAGCGCCTCGAGCTGGTCGGGCGTCTCGATGCCCTCGGCGATCAGTCGGCACCCCGCCCGCTGGGCGAAGTGCTGGAGCCCCGCCACGAGGGCCTGGCGGGTGGGGTCCGCGGCGATGCCCTGCACCCAGCCGCGGTCGAGCTTGGTGAACGCCGGGCGCAACGCCAGAACGTGGGTCAGGCACGCGTAGCCCGATCCCGCATCGTCGACCGACAGCCGCACCTGCGGTCCCAGCGCGCCGACCGCCTCGCGGACCCGCGGGTAGTCGTCGATGCGGTCGTGTTCGGTCAGCTCGAGCACCACGGGCCGGTCAGCCGACGCCAGCACCCCGCCGAGGTCGGGGCACGCGATCAGCACCAGCGGCGACACGTTCACGCTGACCATCCCCACCTGCGGCAGCGCCCGCAGGGAGGCGAGCGCGGTCCCGATCGACGCGACCTCGAGCGCGACGCCCAGGCCCACCTCGGCCGCCTCGGCGAAGCGCAGTTCGGGACTGGTGCCGTCGTGGAACCGGGTCAGCGCCTCGTGGCCGACGACGCGCATGGTCTGCAGATCGACGATCGGCTGGAACACCGTCGAGAAGGCGCGCTCGTCGATGACCCGTGTGATGGCGGCCCGGAGGGTCTCCGACTGGCTCCAGCTCTCGAGCGCGGGGGCGAGCAGCGCGGCCGCGACGGCCGAGACGTCGATGGCCAGCGACAGGCTGCGGCCGAACACGTCGCCGCCCGAGTCGCTGCCGGTGACCGCCAGCAGCCCGATCAGGTCGCCGCGGGAGCGCAGGGGCGCCCAGGCGGTCTCGCCGTGCGAGCCGACCGGGTGCGCCGACGTCGTCGTCCCGCCGACGGCGGGCGTGGCGCGCTCGGACCAGGGGCCCCGCGCGGCGCGGTCCCGCAGCCGCGTCGCCAGCGCGGCGGGCAGTGGCCGCCCGGTGCGGATCTGGGGCGCGTAGGCGCCGTGCAGCGCCAGCGGGATGGTCGCGCCGTCGCCGATGAACGCGTAGACGCCGACGCCGTCGAGCCCCGGCAGCTGCGCCAACTTCGCGCAGATCTGCTCGGCCGTCCCGGTCGGCGAGTGCGACGGCCGACCGCGGGTCAGCGCGTTGAGCACCTGGGTGCGCTCCCGCATCCGCTCCCCGAGCATGCCCAGCCACTCCGCCTGGCCGCGCAGCTGCGCGCGGACCCGGGCGACCAGTTCCTGCACGTGGACCGGCTTGGTCAGGTAGTCGTCGGCGCCGGCCTCGAGCGCGGTCACGCGATGGTCGATGTCGGACTCGTCGGTGACGACGATCACCGGCAACGTGCGCGCGTCGTCGCGATCGCGGAGCTGCGTGAGCAGGTCCGCGACCGGCGTGTCGGGCAGGCTGCTGTCGAGCAGCATCGCCGAGATCTTGCGTTCGTCCAGGACCGCGAAGGCGTCCTCCCCGGTGGCGACGGCGATCGCGCGCACTCCCGCGGCGCGCAGCACGCTCACGAACAGCGTGCGGATCGCCTGGTCGTCGTCGACGACGAGTACCGGGGCGGTCGCTTCCCCGTCCGGCAGCTGGTGTGCCGTCAACGCTTCCGCCTTTGTGTCTCATGGGGGTGAGATAGACGCAAGGTAGCTACAGCATGGCTCTAAGTACAAGCACGCACGGTCATCTGGCCACCTCGACCATGGCCGATGGGCCGGGCGGCCCGCCAGGGACAGGCCATGCGTCCCGACCCCGGGGCTCGTCCGTCTGGCGCGCGGGACCGCCGCCGGCCGCCCGGACGGCCATCGCGGCCCTACCGGGCCAGGGACCCGATCAACTCGTCGACCACGGCGCTGTCGACGAGCTCCTCCAACAGCACCGGGCGTGGTCCGTCCTCGGTGGGCACGGCCAGCGGCAGGCGCCAGTTGGGGTGCTCGTCGACCGTGCCCGGCATGTTCGGTGGGCGGGGATCACCGACGGCATCCCACAGCGCGGCGGCCACCAACGCCGTCGGCGTCGAGGCCAGGAAGCGGTGCATCGCCAGCACACGGGCGCGCACGGGATCGCGGGCCCCGCGCTCGTCGAGGCAGCCGTGGTCGCGCAGCAGCGCGAGCATCGACGCGTGCTCCTCCGCCAGGCGGGCGTCGGCGTCGGCCCGCGGCTCGTCGAGCAGCCCGAGCCGGTCGCGGCGGTCCACGGTCGACCCGTCCCACCAGCCCGTCGCCGTGGGCAGGTCGTGGGTCGTCACCGACGCCAGGGCGGCGCGCGGGTACCGGGCCGCCGGCCGCCGCCCGTCCCCGGCCATCTCGAACCACAGCACCGCGCTGCCGGCGATGCCGTGGCGCCGCATCAGGCCGCGGATTCCCGGGTCGACGGTGCCGAGGTCCTCACCGATGACGACGGCGCCGGCCCGGTGCGCCTCGAGCGTCAGCACGGCGAAGCGTTCCTCGGCCGGGTAGCGCACGTAGGTGCCCGCGGCCGGCCCGGCGTCGCGGGGGATCCAGAACAGGCGTGACAGGCCGAGGATGTGGTCGATCCGCAGGCCGCCCCCGGCGGTCAGGGCGGCGGCGAGCAGCTCGCGCTGGGTCGCGAACCCCCGATCGCGCATCGCGTCCGGCAGTGGCGGCGGCATGCCCCAGTTCTGCCCCTGCTGGTTGAACGCGTCCGGCGGGGCGCCGACGCTCATCGTGCGGGCGAACTCGTCGGGCAGCGCCCACACGTCGGCGCCGCCGGGGTCGACGCCGACCGCGAGGTCGTGGATGACCCCGACGCGCATGCCCGCGACGGTGGCGCGCCGCTGGGCGTCGGTCAGCTGCCGGTCGCACAGCAGCTGCAGCCACGCGTGGAAGGCGACGTCGGCGTCGTGCTCGCCCGCCCATGCCGTCACCGCGTCGGCGCGGGGGTCGATCAGCTCGGCCGGCCACTGCTGGAACGGCAGGCCGTGCACCTCCGCCAGCGCGCAGAAGGTGGCGAACCGCTGCAGCGCGGTGCCGCGGTCGGCGCGGTACGCGTCGAGCTCGGCGCACGCGGCCGCATCGAGCCGCTCGAACAGCCGACGCAGCGCCGCCCGCTTGGTCTGCCACGTCGCGTCCCGGTCGATCCGGGGGCTGTCGGGCGCCAGCGCGGCCGGCAGGTCGGTCAGCTCGGCACGCGCAGCGGCGCCGAGCGCGGCGAACGCCGGCACGTCGGGGACGTGCAGGTACAGCGGGTTCGCGAAGCGCCGGCTGGTCGGCGAGTAGGGGGACGGCTGCTGGGGCACCACGGGGGCGGTGGCGTGGACCGGGTTGATCACCACGAAGTCGGCGCCGCGCCCGGCGCTCCACTCGGCCAGCGCGGCGACGTCGGCGTACTCCCCCTGCCCCCAGCTCTGCGACGACCGGACGGCGTAGGCCTGCAGCATCCACCCCCACATGCGGTGGTCGTCCATCGCCGGCGCGCGCTCAGGTGCCACGACGACCGTGCAGTCGCCCGCGACCACACCGTCGTCGACGCGCAGCGCGTGGTACCCGAGCGGCAGCCCGGCGGGCAGCGCCACGGTGCCGCGCCGGCGCGGTGCGCCGTCGACCTCCGCGGTGCCGCCCCAGGTCGGTGCCGGCAGCGGCGTGGTGCTGCCGTCCTCCAGGGTCAGCGTCAGCCGCGGGTCCGAGCCGACGGCAGCACTGATCGTGACCGGCGCCGTCGGGGCATCGGCGGCGCGCCAGACGACGGCGACGGGGTCGACCGGGCGCGTCCAGGGGCGCCGCCGCAGCGCCCGCAGGGAGGCGGCCGCCGTCGCCTCGTCGTCCGCGGGGTGGCCGAGCTCCGTCAGCACCGCGCGCAACGTCGCGTCGGGGGCGCGGTGGTGGCGCCCCGACGCTTCGTAGGTGTCGGCGACGCCGGCGGCGCGCGCCAGCCGGCGCAACGCCGGGTCGAGGTGTGGGGAGGGCATCGGGCGTCCTGCGGCAACGACGACGGGTCCCGTCATGCGACGGGACCCGCAGGGTACGTGCGAGGAGCGGTCAGCTCGGCCGGCCGTCGACGCGGGTCTCCTCCAGGCCGCCCGTCTTCTTCCACATGTCGTCGATCTCGTCGATCAGGTCGAGCAGCTGCTTGCCCTCGGCGGGGTCGTTGCTGCGCTTGACCTGCGAGCACTGCTTGAGCGCTCGCCAGAAGGTGTCCTGCAGGTTCGGGAACTGGTCGAGGTGGTCCGGCTTG
>CAYVGE010000014.1:0-30096 GCA_964450395.1 uncultured Actinomycetota bacterium | reverse complement strand
GCGCGACCGCGGAGAAGGCGATGCTGATGCGCTTCCACACCCAGACCGCGGGGGTCTCGCTGACCGCCCAGCAGCCGGTCAACAACGTGACCCGTACCGCGATCGAGGCGCTGGCGGCGGTGCTCGGCGGCACCCAGTCGCTGCACACCAACGCGCTCGACGAGGTGCTCGCGCTGCCCAGCGACCACGCCGCCCGCGTGGCGCTGCGCACGCAGCAGGTGATCGCCGAGGAGACCGAGGTCACCAACACGATCGACCCGCTGGGCGGGTCGTGGTTCGTCGAGTGGATGACCGACCGGGTCGAGGCCGACGCCGAGGACTACTTCGCGCGCATCCTGGAGCTGTCCGACGACGGCACCGTGACCAGCGGCATGCTCCGGGGCATCGAGACCGGGTGGTTCACCGGCGAGATCGCCGAGGCGGCGTTCCGCTACCAGCAGCAGCTGGAGCGCGGCACGAAGAAGATCGTGGGCGTCAACAGCCACGTGACCGATGACGACCGGGAGCTGGAGGTCCTGCGCATCTCCCACGAGGTCGAGCAGGCCCAGAACGCGCGCCTCGGCGCGTACCGCAGCGAGCGCGACCAGCCGGCCGTCGACCGGGCGCTCGACGGGCTGCGCGATGCGTGCGGCACCGACGCCAACCTGGTGCCGGTGATCATGGACACCGTGCGCGCCGGCGCGACCCTCGGCGAGGTCTGCGCCGCGATGAAGGACATGTTCGGCACCTACCGCGAGACCCCCGTGATCTGAGGGGTCCATTGCTCCGGCCCGGGTCGGCCGAGCTCACCCGCGCCGCAGGCCGTAGCCGGGCCCCACCACCGCGTGGATGACGCGCGTGGCGCCCGTGGCCCGCAGACGCACGGTGCGTGCGTCGGACTGCGGCGGCAGCAGGATGGTGTCGTCGGGTCCCGCGCCGTGGCCGGTCGCGCCGTCGACCTCCGGCTGCAGCGTGCCGCCGACGACGAACATCAGCAGGCCCTCGTCCGCACCGACGTCGAGGTCGAACGCCGCGCCGTGGTCGATGCTGGTGTCGCCGAGCTCGCGCAGGTCGCCCCGCAGCACGTCGTCGTCGCGGGCGACGACCGCCTTGGTGGTCACCCCCGGCGCGGGGTGGTGCCGTGGCGCGTCGGCGTCGCGGACCGCGGCGAACGAGGCGGTGGGCGGGGTCGGGTCGGTGGGGTAGACGAAGATGTAGGCGCGCGCCGCGCGGTCGCTGTGGTTCCACTCCGAGTGGATCATGCCCCGGCTGCCCTCGGTCAGGATGCCGAGGTCGCCGGTGCCCATGTGCCCGGTGATGTGGTTGAGGACGTCGTCGTGGTCGACGGTTCCCTCGAGGATGTAGAACAGCCGCTCCATCCGCTGGTGCGGGTGGTGCCCGATGCCGGTGCCGGCGTCGAAGCGGCTGTCGTGCACCGTCAGCAGCGGCCCGAAGGCGGCGATCGACGTGAACGGACCGATCGACTCCCGCGCCGACAGGCCGGGCGCGTTGAAGTCCTCCGGCCCGATCACGTGGTAGTCCTCCGGCGTCAGGTGCAGCGCAGCGCTGGCGGTCACATCGGTCATGGTGTCCTCCGACAGGTGGTGGCCTCTCCCACCGGTACCCGCCCCACCGCACCGTCAAACGGACTGCGGTCCGTTTTTTCACGGATGCTCGACGAACGCCTCGCCGCGCGGCGACAGCCGGTAGCCGGTCCGAAGGCTCTCGGTCAGGCCGAGCGCCTTCAGCCGCCGCACCCGGCGCTTGAAGCGGGGGACGTCCTCCCCCACCCGCGCCGCCAGGTCGGGTGCGCGCACCCCCGGCTCGGCCGCGATCAGCGCCAGCCGGTCCGCGGTCCACGGCCCGTCGGCGCTGGCCGCGTCGAGCCGCTCGAGCGCGGCGCGCAGCTCGGCGACCTCGGCACCGTCGAGGTCGCCCCGCTCCCGCAACGCGATGCGGGGATCCGCGCCGACGTGGTGGAACGCGATGCGGTACAGCGTGCGGTCGGGGCCGGTCGGCAGCGCCGCGAGCAGAGCCGCGCGGTCGGCCGCCCCGGCCGCCCGGGCGTCGGCATCGGTGATCTGCGCCGCGCTGACCGGTTCGATCGCTTCGATGGCCAGGACGCCGGCCGGCGTGCGCAGCGTGCCGCCGGCCCGGACCGTCGGGCGCTTCCAGCGCCGGAAGGCGACGGTGATCGACCCGTCGGCCAGCCCGGCCCACAGCGGCTTCGGGAACAGCATCGCCGCAGCCTAGCGGCGCCGGGCACCAGCAGGTCCAGCCGTGACGACCCCCGCACCGACGACCCCACCCGCGCCGCGAGGTGGGATCCGTCCCCACGCCCACCCGCGAGAACAGCGGCGGACGCGGTCGCACCATGTCCCACGTGTCCGATCGGCGGTGTGTCGCCGGGCGCAACGTACGTACCGTTGGCCGGGTCATGGGTCAGCTCCAGCTCCGTCGACCACGCCGGTCCGACCGCCGCCCGCGCCTCGCGACCCTGGTGGTCGCCCTGGCCGCGCTGCTGACGGTCGGCAACCTGGCCGCCGCCGCGCCGCTCGACCTCGAGGAGGCCGAGCGCGAGCGCGCGCAGGCCGCCGAGCGCCAGGAGCAGCTGCAGGCCGAGCTCACCGACCTGCTGTCGCGCATCGAGGAGCTGCGGGTCGCCCGCGAGCGGCAGAGCGCCGAGATCGACCGGCTCGACGACCGGCTGGCGACCGAGCGCCGGGTCGCACGCCGCGCGGACCGCGAGATCGCCGAGCGCTACAAGGGCGCCTACAAGGCCGGCACGTCCAGCGGGTCGCTGATGCTGCTGTTCGGCAGTGACACCGCCGACGACGTGACCGAGCGCGCCCGGCTGCTGTCGATCATGGCCGACAGCAGCCGCAAGGAGCAGGAGGCCGCCGAGGGCGCGTCGGCCCGCACGGCCGCGCTCTCCGAGCAGCTGGACGCCGCCCGCGCCGAGCTGCGTGAGCGCAGCGACGAGCTGGCCGCCTCGCAGGAGGAGGCGAAGGTCAAGGTCGCCGAGGCACAGGCGGAGGTCGAGCAGCTCGACAGCGACATCGCGGCCGAACGGGAACGACGCGCCGAGGAGCGGCGCCGCCGGGAGCGCGAGCGGGAGCGGGAGCGGCGCGCCCGCGAGGCCGCACAGGCCGACGACGCGGCGGCGTCCCCGGGCGGCGGCGGGTCATCGTCCGGCGGCGGCGGATCGTCGTCCGGCGGCGGGTCGTCGGGCGGCGGATCGGCGGTCAGCGGCGGCGTCGCGTGTCCCGTCGGCACGCCCCGCAACTACAGCGACACGTGGGGCGCGCCGCGGTCCGGCGGCCGCTCCCACCTGGGCGTCGACATCCTGGCCCCGCACGGCACGCCGATCTACGCGTACGAGAGCGGCACGATCAGCCGGATGGACGGCAACGCGCTGGGCGGCATCTCGCTGTACCTCGAGGGCGCCAGCGGTACCCGGCACTACTACACGCACCTGTCGGGCTACGTGTCGGGCCTGTCGGTCGGCCAGCGCGTGTCGGCCGGCCAGCAGATCGCGATGGTCGGCGACACCGGCAACGCGGCCGGCATCCCGCACCTGCACTGGGAGGTGTTCCCGGGCGGCGGCGGCAACGTCAACCCGTACCCCTACGCCGCGCGCGCCTGCGGCTGACCGCCGACGCCCCGCGTCCCGGGGGAGCCGCCGCGTCAGATCGACGCGGACGCTCCCCGGAGGGGTGGCTGTCACGGGGAGGGTCCACCCCGGGGAGCCGGCGCGTCACCGTGACACGGGCGCTCCCCGCAACCGTCGCGGTCCGGGGTCAGGCGGTGACGGCCGTCGCGCCCAGGTCGTCGGCGAAGCGCGACGTCACCAGCCCGCGCGTCCGCCGGGCCGTGCGCCACACGCGGGTGATGAGCCGCTCCTCCAGCGGCGCCGTCGGCAGCCCGTGGCCGTGCAGCCACGCGTCGAGCTGGTCGACGCTGGTGTCGTCCGACACGATGATCCGGGCGCGGGTGAACAGGTCGTCGCGTGGTGACGACATGGCGTGGCGCACACCGCAGCCCGAGGCGAACCCGGCCTGCACCGTGAGGCCGCGCACCACTGGTCCGGCGTAGCCGAACGGGTAGGCGAACGACCGCGGGGCCAGCCCCATCGCCCGCAGGACGTCGCGGCTGCGCTCGATCTGCGCGCGGGCCTGCTCGGGCGCGAGCTCGTCGAGGCGCAGGTGCGCGTGGCTGTGCGCGCCGATCTCGATGCCCTCGCCGGCGGCGCGCAGCAGCTGCGGGACGGTCAGCATGGGCCGACCGCCCTCGCCCTGCGACGCCAGCCACTGCGCCGATCCGCCCAGGTAGCCGGTCGACAGGTACAGCGTGGCCGTGTGGCCGTGACGCTGGAGGATCGGCAGCGCGACGTTGGAGAAGTCGGCGAACCCGTCGTCGAAGGTGATGACGACCGGGCGCTCGGGCAGCTCAGCGCCGGCGGTGACGGCGTCGGACATCTCGCTGAACGTCAGCGCCTGGTACCCCTCGCGGGCCAGGTGCGCCATGTGCGCGTCGAACTGCGCGGGCGCGACCGCCCAGCGGCGGAAGCCGCGGGAGGCGGTGTCGTCGATGCTGTGGTACAGCAGGACGGGGATGCGGCGGACGTGGCTCATCGGTCGTCTCCTGTGGTGGTTGTGCTGGTGGTCAGCCCCCGCAGGCTCCGCCGGTACGCCGCCGGCCCGCCGAGCAGGCCGCGCAGCTCGGTGAGCAGCAGCCGCGGGCCCGCGAACTCGTCGGGCACGTCCGACGTCCCGCGGCGCGTGGCCACGTGCGCGGCCACCGCGGGCAGCCGCAGCACCAGATCGCCGAGGGTGCGTGGCCGCCGCATGACCAGGCGGGTCAGGTAGGCGCCGAGGCCGACGCCGTAGTTGCGCGCCTGGCGCGTGACGCAGGCCGCCTCCCGGCCGGCCGCGTGCCAGATGATCGCCGACGGCTCGTAGCGCAGCGCGTGGCCGGCCAGCAGCACGTCGACGAAGGCCGCGAGGTCGTCGCCGCCGATGCCCGGGCTGCCGGCGCCCAGCGCCGCGTCGAAGCCGCCGATCGCGCGCAGCGCCTCGGTGCGGAACGCCATGTTGGCGCCCGATCCCAGCGCGCCGGCCGTGTAGGGGAACAGGGGCTGGTCCGCCGGAGGTGCGTCCAGGTGGTAGCGCCGCGGCTCGAACCCCTTGCCGAACGCTCCGTGGCGCTCGATCCACCACTGGGCCGGGGTGTCGAGCTCGCGCGACACGATCAGCCCGGTGACGCATCCGGCGGCCGGGTCCGCGGCGAACGCCTCCGCGATGACCCGCGTCCAGGCGGGATCGACATCGACGTCGTCGTCGGTGATGGCCAGCACCGGGGTGCGCACGACCGGCAGCGCCCGGTTGTGCGCGAGCCCGAGGCCGGGGCGGGGCTCGTGGACGTAGTCGACGTCCGGGTGGTCACGCTCGATCAGCCGGCGGGTCTCATCCGTCGAAGGCGCGCTGTCGACGACGACGATCTGCGCCGGCGGGTGGTCGCCGGCCCGGATCGACCGCAGGCAGCGGTCGAGCGAGGCGGCCCGGTCGTGCGTCGCGATGACCACGGCGACGTCGGGCAGGTCGGTCGCGGGCGGCGCCGGGCACAGCCCGTCGAGCCCGTCCGGGCCGAGCTCGTCGACCGGTGGTTCACCGAGCGCCTCCAGCCGGCGGCCGATCGGCTCGCGCAGCTGGGACCAGATCGCGGTCGCCACCGACCGGCGGTCACCGTGGAGGTCGACGTCGGCGATGCCGACCGGCGCGCCGGCGAGCCGGACGAGCACGCGGGCGTGGCGGTACAGTCGGTCGCCGGCCCGCCGCAGCTCGGTCGGGTGCGGGACGGGCGCGGTCAGCTCGAGCGCCGCGACGCGCGTGGGGGCGTGCGCCTGCGGGTCCGGCGGCGCCGGGTGCCGGCGCACCCGCCCGGCGACGTAGCCCGCAGCGGTGGCCACGAAGCCGGCCACGATCATCACGGCGCGGCCGACCGCCGACGGGTGCCCGCGCAGCGCCTCACCGAGCGCACGACCCACCCCTCGGGTGAGCACGCGCACGGCGTAGGACCGCTCGGACGCCAGGCCCCGGTCGCTGCCGACCACGTCGACGACCTGCGCCTTGGACCGGCCCTCGGCGAGGCAGCGTCGCAGGAAGTAGCGCGGTGACACCCGGTCGTCGGACACCCGGTGGTCGACCACCGACGCCGGCTCGTAGATGAACCGGCCGGTCTGCCGGTGCTGGCGTGCCCGGATGCACAGCTCGGTCTCCTCGCACCCGAGCGGGGTCGTCCCGATGCGGCCGAGCCCCTCACGGAAGCGCACCTCGTCGAAGACCTCCCGACGGAAGGCCATCGAGCAGCCCATGAGGTTGCGGACCGGCGCCTGCTCCTCGGGCAGCCCCTCATAGGAGCAGCCGATGACCCAGTCGAACTCGTGGGGCCACCAGCCGGGCCGCTCGTGGGGCCAGACCGGCGCCGCCGCGCCGCCCACGCCCAGGACGTCGGGCGCACGGAAGGGCCGCAGCAGCCGCTCCAGCCAGTCCGGTCGCGGCGTCGCGTCGTCGTCGATGAAGGCGATCACGTCGGCCGTCGCCCGCTCGATCCCGGCGTTGCGGGCGCCGGACAGCCCGCGGGCACCGGTGTTCGCCACGATCGCGATCGCCGGGAAGGCCTGCCGGGCGCGGGCGAGCAGCTCGGCGTTGTGGTCGACGACCAGCACGGTCTGCTCGACCGGCACGCTCTGCGCCGCAACGCCGCCGACGACCCGCACCAGGTCCTGCCAGCGGTCCTGCGAGTACGCGCAGATGACGACGCTGACCGACACCGGTGCCGAGTGGACGCAGGGCGGTGTCGCCGGGCGCGTGGGGACGGTCGTCACGACTGGAGCTCCGGCAGGCGCACGACGGTGCGGTCCTCGGCCGGGGCCGCGACGCGGCGCCGGCCGAAGCGCTCGACGAGGATGGTGCGCAGCACGCGGAACCCGTCGCGGATGGTCCGCAGGTTGCTGGTGCCGTGCAGCCGCGGCGACTCGAAGCTGGCGATCTCGACCACGTGCAGCCGGGCCTTGAGCGCCCGGACGTTGAGCTGGGTCTCGATCTCGAAGCCGTCGCCGTCCGGCTGGATGGCCGGCAGCACGTCGGCCCAGAACGCGTTGTACCCGTAGCACAGGTCGGTGTAGCGCCCCCCGAAGGCCAGGCGCACCGCCATGGTCAGACCCCAGTTGCCCGCACGGCGGAACAGCTCCATGTCGGCGGTGCCGCCGCCCTGGATGAACCGCGATCCCTTGACGAAGTCCGCGCCGGTGAGCAGCGGGCCGACGAAGGCGTGCATCTCGAGCGGATCAGCGGACCCGTCGGCGTCGAGCATCACGATGATGTCGCCGTGGGCGGCCGCGAAGCCGGCACGCAGCGCCGCACCCTTGCCCCTGCGCGTCTCCTCGACGACCCGGATGCCTGGCCGCAGCCGGCGGGCCACGTCGACGGTTGCGTCCTGCGACCGGCCGTCGACGAGGATCACTTCGTGCACCCACGGAGGAATGCGCTGCAGCACAAACGGAAGATTCAACTCTTCGTTCAGCGACGGCACGATGACAGAAACCTTCGGCCATTGTGGTCGTGGTGCACCGTTGGGGCTGCTGTCATGAAGGTTGATGACGAACTGCCGCGATCGAATACTACGCTGTGTAGTGGTCTGGTCGAACGCCATGCGTGAGGTCAACGTGGGTTCCCGCCCTTGTGACATAGTGGCGCGGCGGTCGCACGGCATCGTGCGGCATCCGCTCGAACGAGGGCAAGGATAGGGGCAACTGTGCGCTCTGTAACCTTACCGAATAGTTAACGTTACCTTCGGAGGGTCACGCAGGGTGCACGTCCGCACCGATCGACAGTTACGGTCGACAGGGCGAAGGATTGTTATCTCCGCTGACCGACGATGCGCGTACGACCACGTGACGAGGTGCCGTGACCATCGACCTGGACCATCCCGTGCCACCGGATCCGGTGCGTGACCGGGACCGGCGTGCCCTGCCGACCTGGCGTGGCGCCGTACTGCTGCTCGTGCTGGGGCTGCTGGCCGGCGGGGCGCTGGCCGGCGGCTGGTCGCAGCGCTCGGTGGCACCGCCGGAACCGGCCCGCGAGGGCATGGAGCTGGTCTTCAGCGACGACTTCTCGGCGCCGACGCTCGACGGCGACCGGTGGACCACCTGCTACTGGTGGGACGACGGCGGGTGCACCAACGAGGGCAACGACGAGCTCGAGTGGTACCAGCCCGACAACGTCGTCATCGACGACGGCGTCCTGAAGCTGATCGCCCGCGAGGAGACGGCGCGGGCACCCGACGGCACCGAGTTCCCCTTCACCTCCGGGATGGTGACGAGCGGGCGCGAGCACCACGAGACGACGACGCCACCGCGGTTCGCCTTCCGGTACGGGGTGGTCGAGGTGCGCGCCCGCGTGCCCGCCGGCCGGGGCCTGTGGCCCGCGCTCTGGCTGCTGCCGGCCTCGCACGAGTCGCGGCCCGAGATCGACCTGATGGAGGTCGACGGCGCCCGACCGGACGTCGGCACCGCCCACCTGCACTTCGACGACGTCGACGGCCGGCGCCGGGCCGAGGGCCACGAGTGGCAGGACGAGGACCTGTCCGAGGGCTGGCACACCTACACCCTCGACTGGCGGCCCGACCGGATCACCTGGTACGTCGACGACGTCGCCCGCTGGTCGTTCACCGACGAGCGCCACATCCCCGCCGAACCGATGTACCTGCTGGCCAACCTCGCGGTCGGCGGCGAGTTCGTCGGGGACCCGGGACCGCGGACCGAGTTCCCCGCAACGTTCGCGATCGACCACGTGCAGGTGTGGCAGCGTGCGCGGTGACGTCGGGACCGTGCACGCGGCGGCGCCCGTCGAACCCGGCGGGCAGGTCGGGCCGACCGGCGTGCCCGCACCGGTCGGCGACGGCCGGCGCACCGGGCCGGTGGCGCGGGTCGTGGACCACCTGCGCACACCGCTGTACCGCAACGGCTACTCGCTGGCGCTCAGCACCATCGCCAGCTCCGCACTCGGCATGGTGTTCTGGCTCGTGGCGGCGCGGCTGCTGCCCGCGGAGGTCGTCGGCGTCGACTCGGCGCTGATCTCGGCCGTGGCGCTGCTGGGCACGATCGCCCAGCTCAACCTCACCCACGGCCTCAACCGCTTCCTGCCGCGTGCGGGACGGGCGGCGGCGACGCTGCTCACCCGCGCGTACCTGGTCACCGCCGGACTGGGCGTCGTGGTCGGCGTGGTGTACCTCGCGGGCATCGACCTGTGGTCACCGTCACTGGCGTTCATCACCGACGAGCCGTGGATGGCCGCGTGGTTCGTCGTCGCCACCGCGCTGACGTGCGTCTTCGCGCTGCAGGACGGGGCCCTGACCGGGTTGCGCCGGGCCGGCTGGGTGCCGATCGAGAACATCGGCTACGGCGTCGCCAAGCTCGGGCTCCTGGGAGGCCTCGTGGTCGTGGGCGTGCGCACGCCCGTGTTCCTCGGCTGGACGGTGCCCTACGTCGCGCTCGTCGCGGCGGTCAGCTGGCTGCTCTACCGGCGCCTGCTGCCGGAGCACGTGCGCCGCACGGCCGACCGGGCGCAGCCGCTGGACTGGCGCCACATCGGGCGCTTCGTCGCGGGCGACTACGTGGCGGCGCTGCTGAGCACCGGGCTGAGCAGCGTGCTGCCGATCCTGGTGCTCGAGCTCACCGACGCGGCGGCCGCCGCGTACTTCTCGCTGGCGTGGTCGATCGCCTACACCCTGTTCCTGCTGAGCCGCAACATGGGCATGTCGCTGGTGGCCGAGGTCGCCCACGACGAGGCGCGCCTCGACGAGTACAGCGCCGCCATCGTCGCGCAGAGCGCGCGGCTGCTGGCCGCCCCGGTCGCCGTGCTGGTGCTGGCCGCGCCGGTGGTGCTGCAGGTGTTCGGCGACGACTACGCCGCCGGCGGGGCGACCCTGCTGCGGCTGCTGGCGCTGTCGGCCATGCCCGGCATCCTCGTCTCGCTGTTCATGGCCAGGGCCCGCATCCAGCGCCGCATGCGCGCGCTGGTGGCCGTCATGGCGGCGCTCAACGGCGGGGTGCTGGCCCTCAGCCTGGTGCTGGTGCCCCGCATCGGCATCACCGGCGTCGGGGTCGCGTGGGTCACCATGCACACCGTCGCGGCTGCCGGGCTGCTCGCCACGGAGCTGCGGTCGCTGTGGCTGCCCCGCCTGGACCACCGGGTGCTGCGCGCGGCGGTCCGCGCGACGCACCTGGTCGCCGGGCGCCTCCGGCGCCGCCGGCGGACCACGCAGCTGCAGGAGGTGCTCCCCTCGGTCGGAGACGCCCTGGGCGCGGACGGGGCGCCGCAGCTGACCGCGGTGCACACGACCGTGAACTCGGTCGCGGTCGCCGAGGTCGACGTGCCCGGCATCGGCCGGGTGGTCGTCAAGGTCGCCGCGGACGCCGTGGGCGACCGGGCGATCGACCGGCAGCGCGCCGCGCTCCGCGGCCTCGCCGCCGACGAGGCCGTGCTGGCGACCACGCTGACCGTGCCGTCACTGCTCGCGTCCGGCCGGCACGAGGGGCGGCGCTGGCTCGTCGAGCGCCTGCTGGGTCCGGGGGCGGCCGGGGTGCAGCTGGACGGCCCCGCCGCCCCGATCGACCTCACGGCGGCGCGCGCCACCCTCGCCGCGCTGCACGCCGCGACGGCATGCACCACGGTCGTCGACGACGACGTGCTCGACGGCATGGTCGACCGGCGCATCGACGTCGTGGCAGGCGCCCGCGGCGGCATCGACGCCGACCACACCCTCCGCGGCCTGCGCGACGAGCTGCGCGCCGCGCTGGGCCGCGCGGGCGTGCTGGAGCTCGCCCGCGTCCACGGCGACGTGACGCCCGGCAACCTGGTGCGTCACGGCACCCGCATCGTCGGCCTGATCGACTGGGAGGACACCGTGCCACGCGGCCTGCCGGCGATCGACCTGTGCCACCTGGCCCTCACGGTCGAGATGGAGCGGACCGGCCGCGAGCTCGGCGACGTCGTGCGCGCGCTCCTCGACGATCCGGCACGGGCCCGGGACCTCGACGGCTGGCCCGACCGCCCCGCCGCCCTGCCACCGCGCGCGCTGGTCCTGTTGACCTGGCTGCACCACGTCGCCGCGGTCCTCGCCAAGTCCTCGCGTGCCGCCCGCAGCCCGGTGTGGCACGCCCGCAACGTCACCGCCGTGCTGTCGGCGCTGCGCTCCGGTGACGACCAGCCACCACCGACGAAGGAGCCCAGGTGACCCTCGCCACCCCCGACGAGGTGACGTCGCCGACCGCGCCCGGCGACGCCCGGGACACGACACCGCCGACGCGCCCACGCCCACCGTGGGTGCCGCCGCCCGCCGCGCAGGTGGTCGGCGCGCTGGCCGCGATCGTCGCACTGTGGACGCTGGCCGTCCGCACGATCGACGTCGACGCGATGAGCGACATCGGGCTGCTGTCGGTGCTGCCCGCCACCGCCTTCGTCGCCCTGCTGCTGCTGGGAGGCTCGTTCCTGTGGGCGCTGGTCGACCGGCGGCTGCCGCGCTGGGCCGCCGGCGCGCACGTCGCGGTGCTGGCCACCCTGATCCACGGGACGCCGGCGCTGCTGTACGGCACGATCCGCTACGCCTGGGCCTACAAGCACGTCGGCGTCGTCGACTACATCCAGCGCCTCGGCGCCGTCGACCCGACGATCGACGCGCTGGGCGTGTACCACAACTGGCCCGGCTTCTTCGCGCTCAACGCCATGCTCACGTCGGCGGGCGGGTTCGACACCGCCCTGCAGTACGCCGCGTGGGCGCCGGTGTTCTTCAACCTGCTGCTGATCGCGCTGGTCGGCCTGCTGGCGCGGGAGCTGCTGGACGACCAGCGCACGGTGGTCACGGCGGCGTGGCTGTTCGTCCTGACCAACTGGGTCGGCCAGGACTACTTCGCTCCGCAGGCGCTCGCCTACGTGTGGTACCTGGCGATCATCCTCATCGTCCTGCGGTGGCTCGGCCGCGCCCCGAGCGACCACACCCTGCCCACGGCGCCGGACACCGTGGCCCTGCGGCTCGCCAGGTGGCTGCCGCACCGCGTCCGTCGGATCGCCGGGCGGCCGGAGTGGCATGACCGGCTGATGCGGCCGGCGGACGTGCACCCGACGCCACGGGCGTGGCTCGAGGACCCGGCCACGGGCTCGGCGGGCAACCGGCTGGGCCTCCTCGCCTGCACGCTGCTGCTGATCTGGGGCGTCGTGTCGGTCCACCAGCTGACGCCGATCGCGCTCGCGGTGGCGCTGACCGCGCTGTTCGTCGGCTCGCGGGTGTCCTCGGGCCCACCGATCGCGGTCGGCCTGCTCCCGCTGCTGACCACCGTGCTGACCGTCGAGTGGCTCATCGACGTCGCGGCGCCCTTCATGCGGGACCACCTGGCCGACGCGACCGGTGCCGTCGGCGACGTCGGCGCGAACGTGGCCGGCACCCTCCTGGGCTACGGCGAGGTGAGCACCGGCCAGGTCGTCGTGTCGCTGACCGCCCGGTCCCTGACGGCCGCCGTCGCCGTGCTGTTCGCCCACGGCGTCCTGCGCTCCGCGCGGCGCGAGCGGCTGGCTCCGGCGATCTCGCTGGCCGTGGCGCCGGCGGCGCTGATCGCGATCAGCGGGTACGGCAGCGAGGTGCTGTTCCGCACCTACCTGTTCGCCCTGCCGTTCCTCGTGATCGTCGCCGCCGCCGGCCTGGTGCCGCCGCGGCGCCCGATCACCGGCCGGTCCGGCGCGGTGCTCGCCGGCGCCACCCTCGTGCTGGGCGGGCTGCTGCTGTTCGCCTACCTCGGCAACGACAACCGCTACCGGTTCACCGCCGAGGAGGTCGCCGCCGCCCGGTACGTGCAGGAGGTGGCGCCTCCCAACACGCTGCTGATCGAGGGGTCGCGGAACTACCCCGCGCAGTTCCTCAACTACGAGCGCTTCACCTACGTGCCGATCGACCGCGAGCCCGTGCGCACGCGCCAGCGGATCGTGGCCGCCCCCACCTCGGTGCTGACCGAGTGGATGTCCAACCCCGACTACGACGCCGCCTACGTGATCCTGACCCGCAGCCAGAAGATCGAGACGACCACCATGGGTGCCATCCCCGACGACGGCCTCGCCACGGTCGAGCGACGCATGCTGCGCTCGCCGGCCTTCGAGCTCGTCTACCGCAACGAAGACGCCAGCGTGTTCACGCTCGCGGACCGCCGCACCACCGACGGGAGCGACCGGTGACTGGCGTGACGCTGCCCCGCCCGCGGACGTTGCCGGCCAGGCGGGCCGGCATGACGGTGTGGGCGCTGGCCGCGGTGCTGGGCCAGGCCAGCGGGGTGGGCCCCCCGTGGCAACCGCTGCTGGTGCTCCCCTTCGCGCTGGCCGCGCCGGGCCTCGCCGCCACCGGGCTGCTGCGCCTGGGCGACCGGCTGACCAGGCTCGTGCTGGCGGTCGTCATGAGCACGCTGGTCGCCACCGTCGTCGCCCAGGCCCTCCTGGCGCTCGGCCGGTGGTCGCCGACGATGTGGCTGGTGACGCTCGCGGTGCTCACCACGGTGCTGGCCTGGCTGCCGGGACCGCGACCCCGCCCGACCCCGGAGGTGCAGTCATGACGCCGTCGTTCTCCCTGGCCACCGCCATCGTGCTGGTCCTGGCCATCGCCGGGCGCGAGGCCCTGCGCGTGACCGGCCTGCGCGAGCGGTGGCTGTGGCCCGCCACCGTCGGGACGGTCGTGCTGACCCTGCTCTGGCTGGCCTTCGCGGTGCAGCGGCTGCTGGTCCTGCGCGCGGGAGGGGTGTGATGGCGATGACCGGCACCGCTCCCACCGCCCTCGACACCGACGCCGCGCGCATCGTGACCCCCGCACCGCGCGCGGTGTGGCAGGACCTGGTCCGCGTGGACCCCGAGTCGATGCCGGGCCAGACCCCCGAGTGGCTCGACTGCCTGTGCGGGGACGGCCGGCACGCCGACGCCAGCAGGCTCTACGAGCTGCCCGACGGCCAGCAGGTGCTGCTGCCGATGGTCCGGCGCACCGGCGCGGTCGGTGCGGTGGGGTCGGAGACCAGCCTGCCGGCGCCGTGGGGCATCGGGGGCCTGCTGGCGCGCCGGCCGCTGCGGCCGGCCGACGTCGCCGCCGTCGCCGGTGACCTCGCGGGGCGGCCGGTGCTGCGCACGGCGGTGCGGCCCAACCCCGTCCACGGGCGCCTGTGGGCCGAGGCGACGGCGGGCACCGGCGCGGTCGTGCTGCCACGCCGGGCGCACGTGCTCGACCTCGACGCCGGCTTCGACGCCTGGTGGAGCGGCGCGCTGAAGTCGCGCACGCGCGGCAAGGTCCGCAAGGCGGAGCGCGCCGGGGTCACGGTCGAGTGCGACACCTCCGGCCGCCGCATGCCCGAGTTCTACGACCTGTACCTGCGGTCGGTCACCCGCTGGGCGGGCAACCAGCACGAGCCGACCGCCCTGGCGCACTGGCGGGCCCGCCGCCGCGAGCCGCTCGCCCGGCTGCAGCGGATGGCGCGCGAGCTCGGCGGGCGGTGCCAGCTGTGGCTCGCCCGCCTGGACGGCGAGCCGGTCGCCGGCATCATCGTCCTGCGCGGCGCGAACACGGCGCACTACACGCGCGGCGCGATGGACGCCGGGCGTGCCGGTCCGGTCGAGGCCAACTACCTGCTGTTCCGCCACGCCATCGAGGACGCCTGCGCCGCAGGCGCCCGGCGCCTGCACATGGGCGAGTCGGGCTCGTCGTCGTCGCTCGCCTTCTTCAAGGAGCGCTTCGGCGCGGTGGCGCACGACTACGCCGAGCACCGCTTCGAGCGGCTCCCCATCACCCGCATCGACCGGTCGGCCCGGGCGGTCGTCAAGCGGGCGATCGGCTTCCACGACGCCGGATGAGGGCGTTCACCGTGCCTCGCGGACGCCGAGCGCGCCACGCACCACCTCCCGCAACGCACGGTCGGCCATCGTCAGCGGCACCCGTTCGAAGCGGTACTGGTGGTAGTCGTAGGGCGTCGCGCCGAGGTGCTCCTTGAACGCCGCGTGGGTGCTGGACGTCCCCGTCTCGCCCATGTTGTAGACGGCCGCACCGGCGGCGCAGGCGTCACGGATGGCCCGGGCCTGCACCAGCAGGCCGGCGCCGCGGACCGCGTCCGCCCGCACCTTGTCCATCGCACCGCGCGTGTTGTGGGCGTTGCGATCGAGGAGCACGATGTCGCCGACGACCGGCCGCCCGCGGTGGTAGCCGATGTACACGCGGAACGCGTCGCCGAGGTGCGCCGCCAGGACACGGTACTTCCCGGCGGGATCGCGCAGCCGCGCCCGCAGCTGCGCGAGTGGCACCGGCTCGTGCAGCCGCGTGGCGAACCGCCGGATCGACAGCTCGAACAGGCCGCGGAACTCGTCGAGCAGGTCACCACCGGTGCCGCAGCGGACCTCGACCCCGTCACGCTCCGCACGCCGGACCTTCCTGCGCAGGTTCTTCGACACGGTCGAGGTCCACCAGTGGTCGAAGCCGCCGCGCAGGTCCAGCACGTGGGCGCGGCCGGGGATCCGGACCCCCGCGGCTCCCACCGCGGCGTCCCACGCATCCGCACGAAGCGGGTTCGGGCGCAGGTGCACCTGGATCCCGGGGTGCCGGCGCAGGTCCGCCACGACGCCGGCCAGGAAGTCGACGTCATCGGCGCTGTCGGTCACCGCGCCACCGAACCCCCAGCCGGCGGGCATCGACGCGACCCGGGCGAGCGGGCCCGGCGCGCGACGCCGGCGGACCAGCGGCACCACGGCGCGCTGCCCGTCGGCCCCGAGGTACAGCCGGCTCGCGTCGGTGAACCCCCAGGCCTCCATCGCCCGCATCCAGCGCGGCGTGTGGGACGGCAGCGACAGCGCGTCGGCGGCGAGCAGCTCCCGCCACACAGCCCGCGGCACCGGGCTGGTCACCTCGACGTGTCGGCCCGTCCACGGCCTGGCTCCAGCGGTCATCCCTCGATCGTGAGCGTACCGGACGGCCCGCCCCGACCCGCGCCGGCGCCCCGGGCGATGGTGCCGGCATGGTCACCCGCCGGGGGTGACCTCGATGGTGATGTCGTCGCCCAGGAAGCACAGGTGGTCGGCCAGCCCGAGCGCCTCGGGCAGCGGCTCCGTGTACTCCCACGCCACGTCGGTGGGGCCACCGGCGAGCGAGCGGTAGCGCGAAACGCCCTTGTAGGGGCAGACGCGCACGGTGTCGCTGGGCACCAGCCGGTCCGTGGCCACGTCGACGCGCGGGACGTACCAGCGCACCGGCAGCCCGGTCTCGAACACCGCCATCGGGCGCTCGGTCTCGGCCAGCAGCTCGTCGCCGAGCGCCACGCGCACGTGGCGATCGGAGCGCAGGGTGTCGACCCGGTGGTAGGGGTCCCGCGGCCCGCCGATGAGGCGGACGGCCTCCTCGTACACCGCGTCGACGCGCCTGAGGTAGCAGGCCACGTGGTCCTTGATCGCCGCGACCTCCGGCAGCGGGTCGGGGTAGGACCACACAAGGTCCTGCTCGACCCGGTCACCGACGCGCACCGACCAGTACGACGCCTCGCCCTTGAACGGGCAGGTCGTGCGGTGGTCGGAGGGCTCGAGCAGGTCCGCGCGGACGTCGGCCCACGGCACGTAGTAGACGGGCAGCAGGCCCGTCTCGTGGAGGCGCTGCGCCGCGACCGTGTCGGCGACGATCTCGCCGCCGACCTCGATGCGCACGCGCTTGGCGACGGGCTCCACGAAGATCCGGTGCGCCGGACCGTCGATCGTGTAGTTGCCGGGCGACGGGTCGCCGCTGAGGGGTCCGTGGCCGAGCGTCAACGTCATCGCAACCTCGAGGCGGGTCGGGGATGTCCGCCCGGTCCAACGTCCGCCGTCGACGTCACATTCCGGCGTCGGGCTGCGATACGGCGCCCCCGGCGGCGCCGAGCTCCCAGCTGGGGATGCGGTCGACCCCGGTGCGCGGGTCCCACGAGGTGACGAAGCTGTAGCGGTCACCCCGCACCTTGCTGATGCGCCACTCGACCGCCCGGTCGGCGGTCCGCCCCATGCGCTCGATGGTGAAGACCGCGGCGTCCGGCGGCAGCAGCAGCGCCTCGCAGTCCGCGCGCGTGGGCAGCGTCGGCCGGATCCGCTCCCACCCACCCACCACGTGCACCCCGCACCGGCTCGCCAGCTCGTGGTACAGGACCCCGTGGGTCAGGTCGGCCTCCAGCAGCGGCCGGGCGAGGTCGGCGGGCAGCCACACCTGGTCGATCGCCAGCGGCTCGCCGTCCGCCAGCCGCGTCCGGTCGATCAGCACGAGCGGAGCGTCCCCGGGCAGCCCCAGGTGACCGGCCGCCTCGGCGTCGACGCACTCGCGGAGCGCCCGCAGCGCGATCGTCTGCCGGGCGCCCCCGGCCTCGACCGAACGGAACAGCGCGTACAGCGCGCCGGCGGGCTGCTCGAACTCCTGGCGAACGAACGTCCCGCGGCCGCGCCGCCGCTCCAGCAGCCCCTCGGAGCACAGCCGGTCGACCGCGTCGCGGACGGTGTGGCGGCTGACCTCGTAGCTGTCGACCAGCTCGCGGTCGGTCGGGAACCGCCGCACGAACTCGCCGGTCGACAGGCGGCGGCGCAGCGCGGCGACGAGCTGCGCCCACAGGGGCACCGGGCTGGAGCGGTCGAGCTTGACCACTCGGTGCCCGCTCACGCCATCGCCCCCACGGATGCTCGCTACCGGCATTGTTCCACATCGTGCGCCTCGGGCAACCCACCGTAGGCAGGTGAACGGTGGTTTCCGGGCCGGAGGAGACCTCCCACGGGCTCGACGGGGGTCGACGACCGCGACGCCGTGCGCAACCGGACCGGTACGGGTCGGACGCCGGCCGCGGGTGTACCGTCGGCGCGTCCCCTCCAGAGGAGCCCCCATGGCCACCCGCCTGCACGCCCGCGCGGTCATCGACGGCACGGGCCGCGACCCCGTCGACGCCGGCCTGGTCGCCATCGACGGCGACCGCATCACCGCCGTCGGTCCGGCACCGGCCGGTGGCGCCGACCGGGACGTCGACTGTGGCGACCTGACCCTGCTGCCCGGGCTGATCGACGCCCACACCCACATGGGCCTGATCGAGGGCGACCGCCTGGGCGTCATGCCGCCGGCCCTGCTGGCCGCCGAGCTGTTCCGCAACGCCGACCTCTGCCTGGCGTCCGGTCACACCACCGCCCGCGAGGTGGCGGGCGCCGACGGGGGACTGAAGCAGGCCATCGACGCCGGCCTGGTCCCCGGGCCGCGGCTGTTCCCCAGCGGGCCGATGCTGTCGGTCACCGGCGGGCACGGCGAATTCGGGCCGCCCTTCCTCGACCGCCACCACCACTTCATGGGCCAGCCGGGCCTTTCCCAGCCCAGCGTCCTGTGCGACGGCCCGGATCAGGTGCGCATCGCGGCCCGCAACGCGTTCCGGCACGGCGCCACGCAGATCAAGGTGTGCGTGTCCGGAGGGGTCGTGTCGCTCACCGACCGGCTCGAGGACGTCCAGTTCACCGTCGACGAGCTGCGTGCCGCCGTCGAGGAGGCCGAGGCACGCGAGACGTACGTCACGGCGCACGCCCACAACACGCTCGGCATCGAGCGTGGGCTCGAGGCGGGGCTGCAGTGCTTCGAGCACGGGACGTTCCTCGACGAGCCCACGGCCGCCAGGATGGCCGCGGCCGGGGCGGCCCTCGTGCCCACGCTCGCGGTCATCCACCTGCTGTCCACCGAGTACGAGCAGTACGGGCTGGGCGACTACGTCGTGCCCAGGGTCCAGGGCGTCGAGGAGGCCATGGGCACGGCGGTCGTCATCGCCTTGGAGGCCGGGGTGCGGGTCGGCTCGGGCACCGACCTGCTGGGCGCGGGACAGAACCGCCGCGGCCTGGAGCTCGCGCTGCGCTCGGAGCTGCACTCCCCCATGACCGCCATCGTGTCGGCCACCCGCACCAACGCCGAGATCCTGCGGGTCGCCGACCGGCTGGGGACGTTGGAGGCCGGCAAGCTCGCCGACTGCATCGGTCTCGACTTCGACCCGCTGGCCGAGCCGCACCTGTTCGACGACCCGGACCACGTCCGCCTGGTCGTCAAGGACGGGGTCGTGGTCAAGGACCTCGACGGACGGGCCTGAGGCGACGGAAGCCGCGCCGCAGGCGCGGATTCCCCCATCTTGACGATGTGTGGGCGGGGCCCGTGAGCGACAGTGAGCACATGCCGCGGCGGACGTCCCTGCCCCGGCGGGATGGGCAGGGACGCCGCCGCTGCATCGCGGTGGTGCCGATCACGGTCGTGAGCCTGATCAGCGCATGCGGACGCATCGCCGACGAGCCCGTGGACGACGCCGATGAGCCTCCACGGACCTCGCGGCGACTCCCGCCACCGTCTGCTCCGGCGACGGCCCGGGACGGACCCGGGCCGCGTGCCGCCGCCGACGTCGACGACCGGGTGATCGACGAGGCCGACGAGGTCGGCGCAAGCGTACGCAATCCGGGGTGGATCTACGTCCTGGACGACGGGTCAGGTGCGAACGGGTAGGGTTCCAGTCCGGCGACGCCGGTCCACCGCGTGCGTCGGGAACCAGGGTCCGCGACGTTCCATCCGGCTGGTGCCCCCGGGCCCCGCGTCGCGGTCGAGTCCGAGGAGCAGACATGCCCGACTGGCAGCGCGCGCTCGTGACGGGAGCGAGCAGCGGGATCGGCGAGGCCTTCGCCCGCCGGCTGGCCGCCGACGGCGCCGACCTCGTGCTGGTCGCACGCAGCGGCGACGCGCTCGAGCGCCTCGCCGCCGACCTCCGCGCCGCCCGCCGCGTCGGGGTCGAGGTGCTGGCGGCCGACCTCGCCACCGACGGGGGCCGCGCACCGGTCATCGAGCGCCTCGACGACGACACCGCACCCGTCGACCTGCTCGTCAACAACGCGGGCATCGGTACCAGCGGCGCATTTGGCGAGATCCCCGTCGACCGGGAGCTCGCGCTCGTCGAGCTGAACGTCGCCGCGCTGGTGGCACTGACCCACGCGGCGGTCCCGGCCATGCGCCGGCACGGGCGCGGTGGCGTGGTCAACATCTCGTCGCTGTCGGGGTTCCAGCCCTACCCGTTCGGCGCGACGTACGGCGCGAGCAAGGCCTTCGTCACCAGCTTCAGCAAGGCGCTGCACACCGAGCTGTCCGGCAGCGGGGTGCGCGTGCTGGCCGTCTGCCCCGGGTTCACCCGGACCAACTTCCAGGCCTCGGCCGGCATCTCCCGCACGCCGATCCCCGACTGGCTGTGGCTGCAGCCGGCGGAGGTGGCCGACGAGGCCCTCGCCGCGCTGGCGGCCGGACGGTCGGTGCGCGTGCCGGGGCGGGCCTTCAAGCTGTGGGCGGGCATCACCAAGGTGGTGCCCGACGTGGTCCTGCGACGAGCGCTGGCCGGCGCGGGCCGCCACCGTCACTGAGCCGATCGGCGCCGATCCCCGCGGCTCCCACCTCTGGCGCGCGATCTCAGGTAGGTTGCAGCGGTGGAATCCTGCACGTGGGAGGATGGCGTGGACGACGCGACCGCAGTGGTCGGCGAGCTGATCGCCGAGGCCGCCAGCCTGGTCACCGACCGGCCGGTGCACCCGCCGGTGGCGCTGGCGCTGGTGCACGACGAGCTCGCGGCGGCGGCCGCGACCTGCGACGACAGCGCGACGGTCGCCGACGCCAGGGAGGTGCTCGCCGAGCTCGAGCTGGCGGTCGCCCACGCCGGCGGCCCGCAGGCACTGCCCATCGCCAGCTGAGCGCCGCGGGATGGACCTGGCGTGGTGGCAGCGCGGGGTGGTCTACCAGATCTACCCGCGGTCGTTCGCCGACGCCTCGGGTGACGGCATCGGCGACCTGCAGGGGATGATCCAGCACCTGGACCACCTGCAGTGGCTCGGCGTCGACGCGCTGTGGACGTCGCCCATCTACCCGTCACCGATGGCGGACTTCGGCTACGACGTCGCCAACTACACCGACGTCGACCCGGTGTTCGGCACCCTCGCCGAGTTCGACGACCTGGTCGGCGCCGCCCACGCCCGCGACCTGCGGGTGCTGCTCGACTGGGTCCCCAACCACACCTCCGACCGCCACCCCTGGTTCATGGCCTCCCGCGGGTCGCGCGACAACCCGTACCGCGACTGGTACGTGTGGCGCGACCCCGCCCCCGACGGCGGGCCTCCCAACAACTGGCGGCGGGCGTTCGAGGACGGACCGGCGTGGACCTTCGACGCGCGCACCGGACAGTGGTACCTGCACCACTTCCTCCCCGCCCAGCCCGACCTGGACTGGAACACCCCGGCCGTCCGCGAGGCCATGCACGACACCCTGCGCTTCTGGTTGGACCGGGGCGTCGACGGGTTCCGCGCCGACGTCGTCCACCTGATCGGCAAGGACCCCGCGCTGGCCGACGTGCCGCCCGACAGGGTCACCCTCGACCGCGTCTGGACGCACTACGACCCCCTGACGCACGACTGGCTGCGTGAGATCCGCGAGGTGCTCGACAGCTACCCCGGCGACAGGGTGATGGTCGGCGAGATCAACCTCAGCGACCCGCAGCTGGTCGCCCGCCACACCGGTCCGGACCAGCTCCACATGGCGTTCGACTTCAACCTGCTGCGTGCGCCGTGGGGCGCCGCGTCGTTCCGCGACGCCATCGCACGCGTCGACGCCGCCGTCCGCGAGCACGACACCTGGCCGACGCTGGTGCTGTCCAACCACGACGAGTCACGGCACCGCACCCGCTACGGGGGCGACGAGCGCCGGGCCCGTGTCGCGGCGGTGATGCTGCTGACGCTGCGCGGCACGCCGTTCCTCTACGCCGGCGAGGAGCTCGGCCTCGAGGACGCCCACATCCCCGCCGACCGCATGGTCGACCCCGGCGGCAGGGATCCCCAACGGGCGCCGATCCCGTGGGACAGCGGACCCGGGCACGGCTGGGCCGGCGAGCCGTGGTTGCCGTGGCCGCCCGAGCCCGGGGTGCGCAACGCCGAGCGCCAGCGGCGCGACCGCGACTCGATCACGGCGCTGTACCGCCGGCTGCTGCGCTTCCGCCGCGCCGACGAGGTCCTGCAGGGCGGCGCGCTGGAGCTGCGCGACGCCCCCGACGGCGTCCTGTCCTACGACCGGGTGGCCGGCGACGTGCGCCGGCGCGTGGTCGCCAACTGCACCGACGAGCCGGTCGAGGTCCCCACCGACGGGACGTGGCAGATCGCGGTCGCGACCGGCCGGCGCCGCGAGGGCGCGGCCTTCGACGGCACCCTCGCCCCGGTCGAGGCGGTCGTGCTCACCCCCGCGGGCTGACCTCCGTCGACGCTCACCAGCGGTGGTGGACCAGCGGCGCGATGCGCTCGGTGTACATCCAGGACGCGGCGGCCATGTCGTCGTCCGACAGCGGCGGCACCGCCGACGCGGCGGCGTTGTCCCGGGCCTGCTCGACGGTGCGCGCGCCCGGGATGACGGTCGACACCTCCGGGTGCATCAGGATCCAGCGCAACGCGAACTGCGCGAGCGTGACGTCCTCGGGCACCCGTGAGCGCAGCTGCTCGGCCGCCGACACGCCCAGCTCCAGCCCGACGCCGGCGAAGGTCTCGCCCACGTCGAAGGCGCCGCCCTCGGCGTTGAAGTGGCGGTGGTCGTCCTCGGCGAAGGTCGTCCCGGCGTCGTACTTGCCGGTCAGCAGCCCGCTGGCCAGCGGGACGCGGGCGATGACGCCGACGTCGCGCTCGAGCGCCAGGCCGAGGAACAGCTCGGCAGGGCGCTGGCGGAACACGTTGAACACGATCTGGACCGACGACACGACGTCGTAGCCGATCGCCTTGAGGCCCTCCTCCACGCGCTCGACGCTGACGCCGACCGCGGCCGTCACGCCCTCGTCGACGAGCTGGCGCAGCGCGCCGAACACCTCGGGGCGGTAGTAGGTGTCCGTCGGCGGCGTGTGCAGCTGGACCAGGTCGAGCCGGTCGACCTCGAGGAGCTCGCGGCTGCGGTCCATCCACCCCCGCAGGGCGTCGTAGGTGTAGGCGTCGGGATCCAGCGGGCCACGCCGACCGACCTTCGTGGCGACGACCAGCTCCTCCTCGCGCTCGCGGCGCAGTCGCGCCAGCAGCTGCTCGCTGCGCCCGTCGCCGTACACGTCGGCGGTGTCGAAGAAGGTGATCCCGGCGTCCACGGCGGCGTTGAGCGTGGCCATGGCCTGCTCGTCGTCGGTCGGACCCCAGTCGCCCCCGATGGCCCACGAGCCGAACCCGATCTCGCTGACCTTGTATCCCGTCTTGCCGAGCCGTCGATAGCGCATCGTGTGGTGCGTCCTTCGCATAGGCGCCGTCGGTGAGTCCCCATCATTCCGCGGCAGCGGCCATGCGAACCCCACGTGCCCGATGCCGCACGGCCCTGCTCCGCCGGTCCTCCGCGCTAGCCTTGCCCGGTCACCCGAGGCGACGACGAGGCAGGCGACGATGTCCGACACCAGCGACGTCCTGCAGCGCTCCGAGGCGGTCGCGCGGGCGGGGCTGCTCGACGACGTGACCTACGACATCGAGCTCGACCTGGGCGACGGCCGCGGCGAGACGTTCCTGTCGACCAGCAGGGTGCACTTCCGCTGCAGCGAGCCCGGCGCGTCGACCTTCATCGACCTCACGGCACCGCACCTCGAGTCGGTCACGTGCAACGGGGACGCGGTGCCGGCCGACGCCGTCGGCGCCCACCGCATCCGGCTCGACGGCCTCGCGGCCGACAACGAGGTGGTCGTGGTCGCCCGCTGCGCGTTCCAGCGCACCGGCACCGGCCTGCACCGCTTCGTCGACCCGGTCGACGACCAGATCTACCTGCACACGCAGTTCGAGCCGTTCGACGCCCACTCGGTCTACGCCTGCTTCGACCAGCCCGACGTCAAGGCCCGCTTCCGGCTGACCGTCCACGTCCCCTCGGCCTGGACGGTGGTGGGCAACGAGCCGGTGGCCTCGCGCGACGACGGCGACGGCGTCGGCACGTGGCGGCTGGAGGTCACCCCGCCGATCTCGACGTACATCACCGCCCTGGTCGCCGGTCCCCTGCACGTCGTGACCGACGACAGCGGGCCGGTGCCGCTCGGGCTGTACTGCCGGGAGTCGCTCGCCCGGTACCTCGAGCCCGACGAGATGTTCGAGGTCACGCGCGCGGGCATGGCGTTCTTCGGCCGCGCGTTCGGGCGCCCCTACCCCTTCTCGAAGTACGACCAGCTGTTCGTGCCCGAGTTCAACTGGGGGGCGATGGAGAACGCCGGCTGCGTCACCTTCAGCGAGAGCTACCTGTTCCGGTCGAAGGTGACCGAGTCCGAGCGCATGGCGCGCGGCGCCACGACCCTGCACGAGCTGGCGCACATGTGGTTCGGCGACCTGGTGACCATGCGCTGGTGGGGCGACCTGTGGCTCAACGAGAGCTTCGCGACCTACGTGTCGTACTGGGCGCTGGTCGAGGCCACCCGCTTCACCTCGGCGTGGGTGCAGTTCGTCAACCGGGAGGTCAGCTGGGCCATCCGCCAGGACCAGCTGCCGACGACGCACCCGATCGTCGCCGACGCGCCGGACACCGACACGGCGCTCAACAACTTCGACGGCATCACCTACGCCAAGGGCGCGTTGGTGCTCGCCCAGCTCGTGGCGTGGGTCGGCACCGAGGCGTTCGTGTCCGGGCTGCAGGACTACTTCGCCCGCCACGCCTGGGACAACGCGACCCTCGCCGACTTCCTCACCGCGCTGGAGAAGGCGTCCGGGCGACCGTTGGATCGGTGGGCCCGGCAGTGGTTGTCGACGACCGGCGTCAACACCGTGTGGGTCGAGGCGACCGTCGGGGCCGACGACCGCTACGAGACGATCGACGTGGTCCAGGAGCCGTCGACCGGTGACCAGGGGCCGCAGCTGCGCGACCACCGCATCGCGGTGGGCCTGTACGACCTGGACGGCGAGGCGCTGGTCCGGCGCACCACCACCGAGCTCGACATCACCGCGCCGCGCACCGAGGTGCCCACCCTCGTCGGGCACGCGACCGCCGATCTGGTGCTGCCCAACGACGACCTCCTCAGCTACGTCAAGGTCCGCCTCGACGAGCGGTCGCTGACGACGCTGCGGGACCACCTCGGGGGCATCCGCGAGCCGCTCACGCGCGCGAACGCCTGGCTGATCGCGTGGGACCTCCTGCGCGACGGCGTGCTGCCGCCCCACCAGTACGTGCGGCTGGTCGCCGACCATGCCGCCGGCGAGGCCGATCCCGACACGCTGCGCACGCTGACCGCCCAGGCGGTCGCGGCCGCGGACCGCTACAGCGCACCGCACCGCCGCGACGCGGCCCGCGCCGCGCTGGCGGAAGCGGCGGAGGCCGCGTTCGCAGCATGCGAGCCCGGCTCCGACGCCCAACTGATCTGGGCGAAGGCCCGCATGGCCGCGGGCCCGACCGCGTGGACGCGCGGTGTGCTCGACGGCTCCGCCGTGCCCGAGGGCCTCACGGTCGACCACGACCTGCGCTGGTACGCCGTGGCGCGGCTGGCGGCGCGGGGCGCGCTGGACGCTGCGGCGATCGAGGAGGTCCGCGCGGGCGACCGGACCGACGAGGGGCTGCGTCGCGCGACCACCGCCCTGGCCGCCAGGCCGTCGGCGGAGGCCAAGGCCGAGGCGTGGGCCCTCGCGCGCGACCGCGACCGCCCGCTGGCGCTGCGCCGCGCGGTGTGTGCCGGGTTCCACCAGCACGATCAGGAGGAGCTGCTGCGCGGCTACGTCGACCGCTACGTCGACGAGCTCGGCGACCTGTGGCAGGGCCGGGTGCGCCAGGAGTCGCTGGATCTGACCGACGGCCTGTTCCCCCGGGCGGTCGTCGCCGACGCGACCGTCGCGGCGGGCGAACGCGCGCTGACCGACGGCGATCTGCCCGAGGCCGGGCGGCGCGTGCTGCTCGAGCACCTCGACGAGCTGCGGCGCACCCTGCTGATCCGCGAGGCCGACCGCGCCTGACCGGGCGGCGCGCTCAGTCGAAGGGGCGCTCCCGGGGCACATCGGCGTCGCCGACCGGCGGGACATCGGCGTCGCCGTCGATGCCGGCGTTGGTCGGGCACAGCACCGCGCACAGCCGCGCGTGCAGGCCGGTCATCCGCCACCGCCGCAGCTCGGCGAGGATCCGACCGGGGTCGCCGCGCCGCCGGCAGTCGTCGAGCGCGACCGGCAGGTCCCGGCGCAGCGTCATCAGCTCGACGTTGCGCCGGAACACCGACGCCTGCCCGGTGACGTCGTCGATCAGCGCCTGCCCCAGCTCGGGCCCCAGCACGCTGCGGCAGCCCAGCGGGTCGGCGACCGCGTCGTCGACGGTCGCGTACAGCCGCAGCAGCGCCGCCGCCTTCTTGGCACCGATGCCCGCGATGCCCGGCAGGTTGTCGGAGGCGTCGCCGCGCAGCGCGGCCAGCTGCAGGTACTGCCCCGGGGTGATGCGGTGCCGCCGACGGAAGTCGCGCGCGGTCACGTGGCGGACCGGCTGATCGCCGCCGCGGATCTGGAGCACGGAGGTCGACGGGCTGACGAGCCCCAGCACGTCACGGTCCGGCGACGCGATCACGCAGCGCCACCCCGCCGCCTCGGCGACCGTCGCGGCCGAGGCGACCACGTCGTCGGCCTCCCAGCCCTCGGCGACGACCACGTGCACGCCCAGGTCGGCCGCGATGGTCGGCAGCTCGTCGAGCGACGCCTCGAGCTGCTCGTGCTTGTCGGGGCGCTGCGCCTTGTAGGACGGGTAGGCGGCGCGGCGGGTCGAGTGCGCGCGGCAGTCGAAGGCGAGCACGAGCCCGTCGTAGCCGACCTGGTCGCACACCACCGACAGCAGCGCGAAGAACCCGTAACGGGTGCCGCCGGTCGTGGCGCCGTAGGCGTGGAAGGCCCGGTGCACCAGCGCGTTGCCGTCGACCGCCAGCAGGGTCGGCCCGTCGTGGGCGGCGGCCGGGGCGAGGTCGGCGTCGAACAGCGCCAGCGACTCGCCGCCGGGTCCCCACCCGTCGGTCCGCTGGCGCTCGTCGGCACCCGTCACGAGACCGGCCCGGCCTCCTCGTCCAGGTCCAGCGACACCGAGTTGATGCAGTAGCGCTGCCCGGTCGGTTGCGGGCCGTCGGGGAACACGTGTCCCAGGTGCCCGCCGCAGGTGCCGCAGACCACCTCGGTGCGGACCATGCCGAGGCTGCGGTCGGCCTCGGTGCGCACGGCGTCCTCGCTGACGGGCTCGTAGAAGCTCGGCCAGCCCGTCCCAGAGTCGTACTTGGTGTCGGAGGTGAACAGCGGCGCGTTGCAGGCGGCGCAGCGGTACACACCGTCGGCCTTGACGTCCCAGTAGGCGCCGGTGAACGGCCGCTCCGTGCCCTTCCCCCGCAGCACCCGGTACTGCTCCGGCGTGAGCTGCGCACGCCACTCCTCGTCGGTGTGCTCGATCTGGTCGCTCATCGTCGTTCCTGTCGTCGCGTCAGCGGAGCTCCCACGACGGTAGCGCCGGCCTCCACGGGCGGTGGCGCGCCGGGGTGGCTCGCTGGCGGCGTCACCGGTGTGCGACCACCGGATCAGGAGGCTTCGATCACGGTGACCGGCACGTCGAAGCACCGGCGCAGCTCGGTGGGCAGGTCGGCGCTGAGCCAGCCGGACCGCCTCCGCGGCAGCGTCGACAGCACGATCTCGTCGGCGTCGAAGTCGCGCATCGCCTCCTGGGCGGCCTGGACCGGATTGCCGTGACCGATCATGCCCGTGATGTCGAGCCCCGCAGCCGACAGCCGCTCGACGGCCTCGTGCATCCGGTGCCGTGCGAGCATCTCGCCCTCGAGCTCGTCCTCCTCGGGCTCGGCCCGACCGACGGTGTCGAACCAGGAGTGGTCGCCCTTGACCGGGGTGCGTTCGACGGCCGGCACCACCAGCTTGAAGCTGGCCGGACGGTCGCCGTGCGCCTGCACCAGCTGCTCCTGCAGCCGCTGCGCACGCAACGTCGCGTTGCCGACGATGAGGACCCGGTGGGTGGTGTCGCCGCTCTGCTCCACGAAGTCGGGGTACAGCGGCGCCTGCTCCCGGGCGCTGCGGTACCGGATCGACTCGAGGTTGCGCGGATCGACGCCGTGCTCCATGCGCAGGTGATCACGATACTCACCGTCGGACCGGAAGCGCAGCTCGCACCGTGGGCACTGGTGGACGGACATGTGACCTTCTCCTTCGACCGACCTGCACGACTCGTGGACGCCTCTGCCCCTCACGATAGCCAACCACGCCCGCCGCACCGCACGCGACCGCCGCCCACTTGCGCCCCGGTCGCCCGCACCCGACACTCGCCGGACATGGCACCCGTGGACATCGAGGCGGTCGACGACCCGGCGTCGTGCCGGGTCGCCGAGCGCATCCAACGCGAGGCGTGGGGCATGGCCGACCGCGGCATCGTCCCGGCCGAGCAGATCCGCGCGATCGTGCACAACGGCGGCCTGCTGCTGCTGGCGACGCAGGACGGCGAGCCGGTGGGGTTCTGCTACGGCTTCGTCGGCCTCGACGACCGCACCCCGATCCTGTGCTCGCACATGCTGGCCGTGGTCCCCCGCGCGCAGTCGCACGGCATCGGCCGGGCGCTGAAGCGGGCACAGCACCGCCACGCGGCCGAGCGCGGCTTCGCGATGATCACCTGGACGTTCGATCCGCTGCAGGCCCGCAACGCCTACGTGAACCTGCACCACCTCGGCGCCCATGCCCGCACCTACCACGTCGACCACTACGGGCCGATGGACGACGAGATCAACGCGGGCATGCCGTCGGACCGGCTGCTCGCCGAGTGGCCCGTCGCCCACCCACCCCACCCCCGCCGTCACACCCCCGACGCGCCGTGGCTGCTGCCGCCGGCGTCCCCCACGGCACCAGGCGCGCTCGACCGCTCGACGCTGCACGGCGACGCGGTCCGCGTCGCGGTGCCCGCCGACGTGACCGCGCTGCGGGCCGACGACGCCGACGCGCCCACCACCTGGCGCCTCGCGCTGCGCGCCGCCCTGCCCGCGGCGTTCGACGAGGGCATGGTGGCCGTCGACCTGCTGCGTGACGTCGCGGACGGCACCAGCGCCTACCTGCTGGAGCGCCCCGCATGACGACCCTGACCATCGAGCGCGTCGACCTGCTGCGCCTCACCATGCGGCTGCGCCAGAAGTTCGTCACCAGCTTCGGCCCGCAGCACGACCGCGACGTCGTGCTGGTGCGCGTGCACGCCGAGGGCGTCGTCGGCTGGGGCGAGCTGGTCGCCGCCCGGGTGCCGTCCTACAGCGAGGAGACCGTCGGGACGGCGCTGGTGCTGCTGCGCGAGCACCTCCTGCCGGTCGCGGTCGGACGGACCCTCGACGACCCCCGGGCGGTCGCCGGGTGGTGGCGGGGCGTGCGCGGCAACCCGATGGCCAAGGCGGCGCTGGAGATGGCGGTGTGGGACGCCTGGTCGGCGGCCACCGGCGAGCCGCTGGCCGCCCTGCTCGGCGGCACCCGCACCGCCGTGCCGACGGGGGTCAGCATCGGCATCCAGGACTCGATCCCCGAGCTGCTCGACCGCGTGTCCGGGTTCGTCGAGCAGGGCTACGCCCGCATCAAGCTGAAGATCAGGCCGGGGGCCGACGTCGACCTGGTCGCCGCGGTCAGGGAGCGCTTCCCCGACGTCGCGCTGATGGCCGACGCCAACTCGGCGTACACCCTCGACGACGCCGACCACCTGGCGGAGCTGGACGCCTTCGACCTCATGATGATCGAGCAGCCGCTGGCGCACGACGACATCATCGACCACGCGTCGCTGGCACCGCGGCTGCGCACCCCCGTCTGCCTGGACGAGTCGATCCGCAGCGCCCGCGACGCCGACCGCGCCCTGCGCATCGGCGCCTGCGGCATCATCAACTGCAAGCCGGGGCGTCTGGGCGGCCTCGGCGAGTCGCTGGCGCTGCACGCCTGGGGCCTGCAAACCGGCACGCCCCTGTGGGTCGGCGGCATGCTCGAGTCCGGTGTCGGCCGGCTGCACAACATCGCGCTGGCCAGCCTGCCCGGCTTCACGCTCCCGGGGGACACCTCG
>CAYVGE010000013.1:18738-30229 GCA_964450395.1 uncultured Actinomycetota bacterium | reverse complement strand
TCGGCCTGGTTGGCGACGCCGACGCGCTCGAGCAGCTCCTGCGCCCGCTCGGCGGCCTCCTGCTTGCTCACCTTGCGGACCTTGATCGGTCCGAGCGTCACGTTCTCGCGGATCGTCTTGTGGGCGAACAGGTTGAACTGCTGGAACACCATGCCGACGTCGGCGCGCAGCCGGGCGAGGTCCTTGCCCTCCTCGGGCAGGCGCTCGCCGTCGATGGTGATCTCGCCCTCCTGGATCGGCTCGAGGCGGTTGATCGCGCGGCACAGCGTCGACTTGCCCGACCCCGAGGGGCCGATGACGACGACGACCTCGCGGTGGTCGACCTCGAGGTCGATGTACCGCAGCACGTGCAGCTAGCCGAAACACTTGTTGACGCCGCGCATGGCGATCAGCGGCTGCTCGGACATGTGCGTCCTCCTCTACGACCGTCCTCGTTGGACGCTACCAGAATTCACCGGTCTGCCAACACGTCAGTGGCCCGATGTGGGTCCGCCCGGGTTGCGGTCCTGCTCCCCGGCGCGGCGGACCTCGCGGAGGCGCTCGTGGGCGATCAGGCCCCGCGACGCGGCGTCGGTCGCGGCGCTCAGCGTCGACGCGCCGAGCACCGCGGGCACGTCGTGCTCGGCCAGCGTCCGCAGCAGCAGCCTGACGGCGCGGTCGCGGTCGGCGTCCGAGGTCACGTCGCGGATGTAGATGGCGGCGATGCGGTCGGGCCAGCGCTCGACGACGTCGGCGTAGATCTCGGGGTCGTGCTGCCCGCTGTCGCCGATGAGCACGAAGCGCAGGTCGGGGTAGACCTCCAGCAGGGTGCTGATGCGCGCAAGCTTGTACGCGTGGGTGTCCTCCTTGATGAACTTGTGCTCGTCGATGCCCCAGTCCTTCAGGGATGTCGCGCAGCCCCATGAAGCGCTCGATCATGTCGTAGAGGTTCCATGGGCTGCCCGACACGTAGAAGATGGGGCGGCGCACGCCGTCCGGGCCATCGACCAGGGCGCGGTAGAACGCGGAGACCCCCGGATAGGGCATCCGGGTGCTGGCGTTGAGCAGCAGGGTCGTGCGCAGCATGCCCGCGGTCTCGGTGAGGCCCGTGTGCAGGATCGTGTCGTCGATGTCGCTGATGACGCCGATGCCGGCGCGCGCGTCGGGGACGAGCACCCGACCGGTCGCGCGGCACGACGACTGCCCCGCCCCGAGCGGCCCCACCAGCTCCAGTTCCGCGGTGCGCCAGCCGGTCGCCTCCGGTGACGGGTTGACGACGTCGAAGGAGGCGTACCCCTCGACGCCGGCGACGGACTCGTGCACCTCACCGTCGATGGTCGCCCGCACGACGGCGCCGGGGACCTCGGTCGACACGAACCGGTGGTAGGCGGCGGCGACGTTGCGCCACCACGGGTCGCCCGCCGTGCCGGGCGTGACGCCCGGCGACTCCAGCACCCGCACCTGCAGCCGCAGCCACTCGGCCGTGCCGTAGCCGCGGTGGGGGACCATGCTGACCGGCTCGAGCGTGCCGCGGGCGATCTTGCGGCGGACGCGCCGGACCGTCACCGCGTCCTCCGCCGACCCGACGAGCCGCAGCATGCTCGACCACAGCGATCGTTCCTGGTGCATCGCGCGGTGGCTCCTCGCTCGGGGTGTTCGTGTGCGCCGGCTGCGTATGATGGCGCACACGCGGTCCTCGCGGAGCCACCCGGGGGCCGGTTCCTTGTGTTTCTGGAGGACCATCATGGTCGACGAGTCCCGCTATCTGCCCCCCGACGTCGCCGCGGCGTACACCACCGTCGACGCCGAGGCCGACACGACCGCCGGCGAGCACGACGTGACGATGGACGCCATCGTCGAGCTCTGCAAGCGCCGCGGCATCATCTTCCAGTCGTCGGAGATCTACGGCGGGCTGCGCGGGGCGTGGGACTTCGGTCCGCTCGGTGCCGCGCTCAAGGACAACGTCAAGGCGGCGTGGAAGCGGTCGATGCTGCAGCTGCGCGACGACGTGGTGCAGCTCGACGCGTCGATCCTCATGCACCCGCGCGTGTGGGAGGCCTCGGGGCACGTCGAGGGCTTCACCGACCCCCTGGTCGAGTGCACCAACTGCAACATGCGCTGGCGCGCCGACCACCTCGAGCCCAACAAGGCCGGCGAGACCTTCTGCCCGAACTGCGGCAACAAGGAGTTCACCGACCCCAAGGCGTTCAACCTGATGTTCAAGACCTTCGTCGGGCCGACGGATGACACGAGCGCACAGGTGTGGATGCGCCCCGAGACCGCGCAGGCGATGTTCGTCGACTTCGCCCACGTGCAGCTGACCAGCCGGCAGAAGATCCCGTTCGGCATCGCCCAGGTGGGCAAGAGCTTCCGCAACGAGATCACGCCGCGCAACTTCATCTTCCGGGTGCGCGAGTTCGAGCAGATGGAGATGGAGTTCTTCGTCCGGCCGGGCACCGACGAGCAGTGGCACGACTACTGGATCAGCCAGCGCTGGGACTGGTACGTCGAGCACGGCATGCGCCCGGACAACCTGCGCATCCGACCGCACGCCACCGACGAGCTCAGCCACTACGCCAAGGCGACCGTCGACGTGGAGTACCGCTTCCCCTTCGCGTGGAGCGAGCTGGAGGGCATCGCCAACCGCACCGACTTCGACCTGCGGCGCCACTCGGAGTTCTCCGGCCGGGACCTGTCGTACTTCGACCAGGCCGCCGACGAGCGCTACGTGCCGTACGTGATCGAGCCGGCGGCCGGGGTCGACCGCTCCACGCTGGCGTTCCTGGTCGACGCCTACCGCACCGGCGAGGCCGTCTCGGGCAAGGGCAAGGTCGAGCAGCGCACCTGGCTCGACCTCCACCCGGCGCTCGCCCCGATCAAGGTCGCCGTGCTGCCGCTGTCCCGCAACGACAAGCTGGTGCCGACCGCGCACGAGGTCAACGACCTGCTCAAGCCGAACTTCGTCACCCAGTACGACGACGCCGGGGCCATCGGACGGCGCTACCGCCGGCAGGACGAGGTCGGCACGCCGTACTGCGTGACCGTCGACTTCGACACGGTGGAGGACGACCGCAAGGTCACCGTCCGAGACCGCGACTCCATGGACCAGGACCGCGTCGCGATCGACCAGCTGGTCGGCTACCTGGCGGAGCGCCTCCCGCGCTGCTGACGACCGGCACGCCCACTCCGGGTGGGTCGATGTCGGCCGTCATGTGCGGAGAAGTCGACCCGGTGCGGTGGTCACGCGCGGGTGGGTCGATGTCGGCCGTCATGTGTGGAGAAGTCGACCCGGACGGTGCGGGTCAGTGCCAGCCGCCCCAGCGGCGGTAGGGGTCCGGCGGGGCGTCGGGGTCGCGGGGCGGCAGCGGCGCAGGCTCGCGGTCGCGGTCCAGCGAGCTCTTGAGGTCGGCGATGCCGCGCGTCACCGCTGACAGCAGCCGCAGCGCGGCGCCCGCGACGAACGTCAGCACCCACGCGACGATCGCGAAGCCGATCGACCCGCTGCGCAGCAGCAGGCCGCCCGCGATCACCCCCGCCACGCCAACGGTGTAGACCAGCGCGTCCGCGGTCCGGGTCGCCACGGCGAGCTCTCGCAGGGTGACGCGTTCCACGTCGTCGACACTCCTCGGATGGACTGGGCGGTGCAGTGTCCACCCGCCACCGTAGTCGGCCGCGGGCCGGATCGCGCGGGCACGGTGCCGTCCGCGTGAGGGGCGTACCCCGCGCCGGGCGAGTCAGGCGGGTGGCGCGGGCAGCAGGCGCAGCGCCGGTCGGATGCCGGCCGCCGTGCGCACCCCGAGCACGGCACGCGTCGAACGCGTCACCCACCACGATCCGACGGCCGCCAGGCCGTTGCCGCGCAGCAGCAGGTCCTGCTCGGTGGCGCGCAGCGGCTCGGTCTGCCCGTTGGCGGCGGTCCGCCCGACCGCCCACAACAGCACGTTCAGCGAGTCCTGATCGTCCCAGCGCAGCACGAACTCGCTGGACAGCACGCATCCTCCCGGGGCGAGCAGCCGCGCCACCTGCGCCGACAGCTCACGCCGGCGGTGCTGCGGCAGGCTCTGCAGCACGTGCGACAGGATGACCACGTCGACGCGCTCACCCCCGAGCACCGTCCCGGGGTCGTCGCGCAGCAGGTCGCCCGACACCACGCCGATTCGGGGGTATCCGCCGCACATCTCCCGGGCGATCTCGGCCACGGCCGGCACCTCCAGCACGGTGCACGTCGACTCCCGCCAGGTGGCGCACACCTCGCGAGCGACGTAGCCGTCGCCGCCCCACGCGTCGAGCACGGTCAGCGGGCGGGTGGGCTGGACGCGGCCGATCAGGCGCTGCGCCTGCATCCGGCGGCGGTTGCTGATGCGCCGCGTGTACCGCCGCGCCGCCTGCTGGTTGCTGGCGAGCTCCCCCTCGCCGTGGACCGACGGCTCGGTGCGGCCCTCCTGGCGCAGCTCGCGGGCGTGGCGGTCCAGCTCGCCCCAGCGCCGGTAGTCGTCGGCCATGGCGTCGAGCTCGAGGCTGGCGGCGGGGTCGCCGGCGATCCGCGCGCCGGCCTCGCTGAGCCGCCAGCCGCCATCGTCGGCCACCAGCAGACCGGCGGCCCGCAGCGCACGGCAGATGTCGATCAGCAGCTTGGGATCGGCCAGCAGCTGCGCGGCGAGATCCTCGCTGCTGCGCGGGCGCCCGGTCGACAGCACCCGCAGCAACCCCATGCGGTGGGCGCTGATGAGCAGGCCGGCAAGGCGGTACCCACGTGAGAGCCGGTGCCACTCGTCCTCGTCACCCGGCTCGAAGGCGAGCGGCGGCGTCGGCGTGGCGCCGTTGCGGTGCGCGGCAGCGGGCGGTGCGCCGGCGGCTGCGGTCCCCGCGTCTCCGTCGTGACCACCGCCGTGATCCCGACGCGCTGACCCGATCATGGTGAGCAGCTTCCCCGGCCGACCGGTGCATATGCCCGCGTCGGCCGCGGTGCCACCTGGCTGCCCGGCCACGAGGTGGGTGACGAGCGGGGCCGAGGTCGTCGCCGTGGGGCGCCGTCGGCCGTCCGGCGTGCCAGGATCGACGGCATCGGGTGATGGCATACGCTGCGCCCGGGCACCGAGGAGCACCGTGGCCGGCAGGATCAACGAGGACGACGTCCAGGCGCTGCGCGACCGCGCCAACGTGGCGGCCGTCGTCAGCGACTACACGGCGCTCAAGCGCAGCGGCAGCCGCCTGCGGGGCCTGTGCCCGTTCCACGACGAGAAGACGCCATCGTTCTACGTCGACCCCGCGCGGGGCTTCTTCCACTGCTTCGGCTGCGACGCGGGCGGCGACGTCTACGACTTCCTGCAGCGCATCGAGGCACTGAGCTTCCCCGAGGCCGTCGAGCGGCTCGCGCGCCTGGAGGGCTACAGCCTGCGCTACGAGGAGCTGTCACCTGGGCAGCGCCGGGCGCTGGGCCGGCGCACGCGGCTCGTGGAGTGCCTAGGCGAGGCCAACGCGTTCTTCCTGGACCAGCTGCGTGGCGACGCCGGTGCGGCGGCCCGGGGGTACCTGTCCGGCAGGGGGCTGACGGGCGAGGTCGCCGCCCACTTCGAGCTCGGGTGGGCGCCCGACGCGTGGGAGGCCACCTCACGGCACCTGACCTCGGCCGGCTTCTCGCCGCAGGAGATCGCCGACGCCGGCGTCGCGACCCGAGGGCGCCGTGGCCTGGTCGACCGGTTCCGCGGGCGGGTCATGTTCCCCATCTACGACGCCAGCGGCCGCGACGTCGTCGCGTTCGGCGGCCGGATCGTGCCCGGCGTGGAGCTGCGGACGCTCGGGCGCGACGGCCACGCTCCGAAGTACATCAACTCCCCGGAGACCGAGGTCTACCGCAAGTCGCGCACGCTGTACGGGTTGAACTGGGCGCGGGCCGAGATCCAGCGCCGCGACACCGCGGTGGTCGTCGAGGGCTACCTCGACGTCATCGGCATGCACCGCGCCGGCGCGACGCACGCGGTCGCCACCTGCGGGACCGCGCTGACCGTCGAGCACTTCGGCCAGCTCGAGAAGTTCGCGCGCAGGGTGGTGCTGGCGCTCGACGCCGACTCAGCCGGCTACCAGGCCGCCGACCGCGCGCGGGCGCTCGCCGTCGAGCAGGGGGTGCGCGAGGTCGGCGTCATGCAGCTGCCACCCGGCGAGGACCCCGCGGACCTGGCCGACCGGGGGCCGGAGCACGTCGACCAGGCGCTCGCCGGCACGCTCACGGCCGTGCAGTTCCAGATCGCCTTCCTGCTGCAGGAGGCGGACACGTCGACGCCCGAGGGACAGGTCGCCGCCTACCGCCGCACGTTCCCGCTGCTGGCCCAGCTCGACGACCGCTTCCTGCGCTACAGCTACATCCGCGACCTGGTCGCCCCGGCGGCGCGGCTGTCGGCCGACCGCATCGAGCAGGAGCTCGACGGTGAGATCGCCCGGATGCGCGGCGCCGAGCAGGAGCGGCAGCGCGGTGCTGACGAGGATCGACAGCGCGGCGAACGCACGCCCCGGACCATCCTCGCCCAGCGGGGGGACGGCCAGCCGCGCGACCCCCAGCTGCAGCTCGAGCGGCTGGTGCTGCAGGCCGCCGTGCAGCACCCCGAGATCGACGTCGCGGGCTGGGACGCCCTGTCGACGGACGACTTCACGTCGGAGGCGTCGCGCACCCTGTTCCGGGCCCTGGCAGAGGGGCCGTGGCAGGGCCTCGCACAGCTGCTCGGGCGCCTCCCGGACGACGATCTGCGCGCGAGGATCCGCGCCCTGGCGATTGCCCCTCCCACCACACCCCCGCACCCGCATAAGCTGGCCATGCAGGTGCGGCATCTGCGGGCGAAGACGCTCGACCGCCAGATCGCCGCGGTCCGCGCGCAGCTCGGCCACCTGAACGCCAAGGTCGACAGCGGACGGGCCAGTGAGTTGAACGCCGAGCTGTTCCGCCTCGTACGTGACCGCCAGGCGTTGCGGGAGGGATGATGACGGACCGACGCGGTGCGGACGCCGCGGGACGCGGCGGGGCCTGACGCATGCGCATGCGGGGGCGTCGACGCGCGGGCGGAGCCCGATGAGCTCGGCACGGTCGTACGACGGACCATCGGCCTCGGACGGCACGCGGTCCTACCTCAACATGATCGGCCAGGTCCGCCTGCTGCGCGCCGACGAGGAGGTCGACCTGTCCAAGCGGGTCGAGGCGGGCCTCGAGGCCGCCGCGATGCTCGAGCGCGAGACCTTCCCGCCCGAGCGCACGCTCGTCCTGCGGTCGATCAAGCGGCAGGGCGAGCAGGCCAAGCGGCGTCTCGTGGAGGCCAACCTGCGGCTGGTCGTGTCGATCGCCAAGCGCTACCAGAACCGGGGCATGCACCTGCTCGACCTCGTCCAGGAGGGCAACCTCGGCCTCATCCGCGCCGTCGAGAAGTTCGACCACACCCGCGGCTACCGGTTCTCGACGTATGCCATGTGGTGGATCCGGCAGGCCATCAGCCGGGCGCTGGCGGATCAGGCGCGCACGATCCGGGTGCCCGCGCACGTCCGCGACACGATGAACCGGCTGTTCGGGGTGCAGCGCGCGCTCGCCCAGGACCTCGGCCGCGAGCCGACCGACCTCGAGCTGGCCCGCGAGCTCGGGCTCGACGTCGAGCGCGTGCGCGAGATCAAGACGCTCAGCCAGGAACCCGTCAGCCTCGAGGCGCCGGTGCGGCAGGAGGAGGACGCCAGCCTGGGCGACTTCATCCCGGACCAGGACGCCGTGATGCCGGTCGACGAGGTCAGCGGCACCATGCTCAAGGAGCAGCTCGAGCTCGTGCTGCACGAGCTGACCGACCGCGAGCAGGAGGTCATCCGGCTGCGGTTCGGCATGGACGGCGAGCGGCCGAGCACGCTGGAGGAGGTCGGCAAGGCGTTCGGCGTGACCCGCGAACGGGTGCGCCAGATCGAGCTCAAGACGCTCGCGAAGCTGCGCCACCCGTCACGCAGCGACGTGCTGCGCGACTTCCTCTAGCAGCGGGGACGGCCGGGCGCGGAGCCCGGCCGCCTCGATGCCCGGCCGTGGCACGGCCGGGCGGTGCGCCGGTCAGCGCATGCGGTCCATCTCGCTGGACGCCCCGCCCTCGCTGGACGCCGCGCCCTCGCTGGACGTCCCGCTGGTCGAGCTGTCGTCGCGCATCTGGGTGCTCAGCTGATCGACGCCGCGGTTGGCCTTCTCCTCCAGGCGGGAGCCGGCGCGGTCGGCGAGGTCGCGGACCTCGGAGCCGAGGCGCTGGGCCGGCTCGGAGCGGCGCATCGAGCGCCAGGTCGACTGGATCTGCTGGTAGCGCTCGTAGCCGGCGCGCGAGCCCAGGACGTAGCCGACGCCGATGCCGACGATGAGACCGAATCGGAACTTCATGAGACTGCAACTCCCTCGTGGGTGCGGGTGGTCGGTGGTGGAGCCCTCGCGGAGCCGGTGACCGGAGCGGTCGCCCGGCGCCGGGTCTCGAGCACTCATACCGCATCCGGGACGCTACAACCCCACCCAGCGGGACCGCGACAGGTGCATGACGCGTTCAGCAGCGTCCGTAGGCGTGCAGCGTGCGCAGCGAGCGGAGGGTCTCGATGCCGCGGTAGGCCAGCGTGGCCGCGGTGCCGGGCGGCTCCCAGGTCAGCGTCCACCCGCCGTCGTCGGCCTGGTCGCGTGCCATGCGGTCGAGGTGCCCGGCGAGCAGATCGTCGCCGAACAGCTCCGCCCACCGGCTGTCGGGGGTGGGCGCGAAGTGCAGCGGCGTCATGCCGTAGGCGGGGTCGTCCGGGTCGAGGCGCAGGTGGGCCACCGCCGGCAGGTGTGCGGGGATGGCGGCCGCCACCGCGTCGGCCCGGGCGCGATCGTCGACGGCGGCGAGGAACGTCGCCACGTTGAGCAGCGCGTGGCCGTCGTCGGGGAGGCCGTAGCGCTCCAACGCCGTCCAGCACCACGCGGTCGCGGCGTCGCGCCACGGGTGATGGACGTCGTGGCGGTGCAGCAGGCCCACGATGCCGGCGGTCGGGTTGAGCGACGGCACGTAGGTCCACTCGGCCCAGTGGCCGGCGCGCGGGTACGCCTCGATCGCCGGCGACGCCAGTGGGACGGCACCGTCGACGGCCACCGTGGCGAGGTGGTCGCACAGGCCCTGGGCGAGCTCGCGGTCGACGGTCCCGAGGCCGTCCATGACCTCCAGCGCCAGCTGGTCGTCGATCGGCAGGCTGTCCGGGCACAGCTTGTCGGGTTCCAGCCCGTGACCGATCCCGCCGTCGGCGTTGCGGTAGGCCCGCAGCGCCGCGAGCGCGCCGGACGGGTCGGCCCCCTCGAACGTCGTGGCGTACACGCGCCGCTCGAGCAGCCGGGCCTCGCGGCGGATGAAGGCGCGGCCCGCGCCGAGGACGTCGGTGGTGGTGGCGGTCATGGTGCGTGCTCCTGTGCGGTCCCCGTGGACCGCTCCGACGGCACGCTACGCCACGGGGCCGTCCGGGGGCTTGAACAGATCGGACGGCGTGCGGCCCGTGAGCCGCCGGCACTCGCGGGTCAGGTGGGCCTGGTCGGCGTAGCCCGTCGCAGCCGCGATGGCACCCGGCCCGCGACGCCGGAGCTCGGCGGATGCGGCGAGGGCGCGGCGCAGCCGAAGGACGCGGTCGAGCACCTTGGGCCCGTAGCCGACGGCGGCCGAGCTGCGGCGGTGCAGCGCCCGCTCGGACACCCCCAGGTCGCCGGCCAGCCGCTCGACGACGCCGGGACCCCGGCGGTCGCCCGTCGCCAGCGCGCGGACCATCGCGTCGATCAGCGGATCGCGCCGGTCCGCGCGACGCAGGTGGCGGGCGGTGGCGGCGGTCAGGGCCGCGACCGCCCGGCCGGGATCCCGCGCGGCCGCCACCTCGTCGGTCAGCCGGGCGGCGGTGGTGGCAGCCCACACGTCAGCCAGGTCGGGGCGCGCGTCGCGGACCGCGTGCGCCGGCACGCCCAGTGCCGCCGCGGCGCGGCCGGGCCGCAGCCGCACGCCGACGAACGTCGTGCCCGGCGGCGCGCCGATCGGCGCGGGGCCGGTGTCCGGGCCGGCGACGAAGACGCGGGAGCCGTCCCAGATCAGGTCAACGCACCCGTCGGGCAGGACCGCATCGGTGTAGGGCCGGTCGTCGATGCCGAGGTGCCCGATCCACGTGCAGGTGACATCGTCGCGCAACCCCGGCGGGGCCGGGCGCTCGCGGTAGGTCGACGGGTCCACGGCACCCAGTGTCACATCTCCGCCGGACGGGGCGCCGTCGCCCCGCCACCCGCGCCGGGACGGCTCACGCCCGCCTGCCGCCCGATGGTGCACCAGTGAGCACCGGCGTCACCTGCCGTCCGTCCCGACCGGCCTCAGCCGAGCAGCTGCTGCAGCCCGAGGAGCACGCCGAAGCCAACGGCGAGGCTGCCGAGGATCGACCGGAACCGGAAGGCCACCACCGCGGCGGCCAGACCTGCGATCGCGGTCGGCCCGACGAGGTCCCACCGGCCGTCGGGGCGCAGCAGCGCAGGGGCGGTCAGCGCTGCCAGCGCCGCCGGCGGGATCATCCGCAGCACGACCTGCACGCGGTCGGGGACCGCCGTCATCCGGTCGGCGAACGCGAGGAACGACGCGCGGGCGAGCAGCGTGGCGAGCCCGCCGGCCAGCACGACGACCACGACGGCGCCGGTCACGACGCGCCCCCGGTCCCGACCGCCGCCCCGCTCGACGCGCCCAGCGCGACCGCGGTGCCGGCGGCGATGCCCAGCAGGGCGCCGGCGAGCATGCCGAGGTTGGCCGGCCAGGCGGCGCCGGCCGTCGCGACGGCCGCGCCGACGGTCGCGGCGACCACCGTCGGGCGGTCGGTGACCGCCGGCGGCAGCAGCGCCAGGAACACCAGCGGCACCGCGAAACCGAGCGGCACCGCGTCGGGGATGCCGCCGCCGAGCAGGGCGCCGGCGGCGGTGCACAGCTGCCACGTCAGCCACAGCGTGCCGGCGACGCCGAGGTAGAACCACACGCGGTCGGCCGCCGGCAGCTCGTCAGCGTCCGGATCGGTGTAGCGGGCCAGCGATAGCGCGTAGGCCTGGTCGGTGAGCAGGTAGGCCACCAGCCACCGCCGGCGCGCGGGTTCGTGCGCCAGCCACGGCGCGAGGGACGCGCTGTACATCACCATGCGCAGGTTGATGACCAGCACCGTGATGATCGCGACGACGACCGAGCCGCCACCCCCGAGGACCTCGATCGCGGCCAGCTGCGAGGCGCCGGCGAAGATGCCGACCGACAGCGCCAGCGCATCGAGCGTCGTCATGCCGCGCTCGACGGCGGCGACGCCGGCGATCAGCCCGAACGGCACGATGCCGACGACGATGGGTGCGACCGCGGACGCGCCGGCGCGCAGCGCGGCGGCGCGGGCCGCGGCGGTGCCGGCGGTCATGGTGCTGCGGTCAGCCGGGACGGCGCGGTGGCTGGCCCGGTGCCGTGGACGACCTCCTCGCGACCGCCGCGCGCGCTGCCGGTCCGCAGCA
>CAYVGE010000013.1:0-18728 GCA_964450395.1 uncultured Actinomycetota bacterium | reverse complement strand
AGACATATCCGCACGTTGCATACCCCTGTCGGGGCGCCCGCCGCCGCGCCGGCGCGCAGCGCCGCGGCGCGGGACGCGCGGGTACCGACGGTCATGGTGGGGTGCCTCCTTCCGCCACACCTGCCAGTGGCATGAATGGACTGCAGTGGCTGGGATCGTGCTGCGACGGTAGGGTGCGGTGAGCAATCCAATCAACGCCGCAATGGATGGTCGATGGGCATCTCCGCCACGCAGCTCCTCGACGCGCTGGGCAGCTGGGCTGCGGCGGGCGGCCCGCTGTACGAGGCGCTGGCCACCGCCGTCGGCGGGGCGGTGACGGACGGCCGGCTGGCATCGGGAACCCGGCTGCCGCCCGAGCGCCGGCTCGCCGACGCGCTCGCCGTCAGCCGCAGCACCGTCGCCGCGGCGTTCGAGCTGCTCGAGCAGCGGGGGCTCGTCGCCCGGCGACAGGGATCCGGCACCTATGTGCTCGGCGTGGAGCATCCTCCGGCCGAGGGCCGGCGGGCGCTGGTGTCGGAGCTGGACGAGCACGCGCTGCTGCGCGACCTGTCGGGTCGGCCCGAGGCGAGCATCGAGCTGCTCGCCGCCGCCGTGCCGTGCGCACCGGAGGTCCGCGCGGCCGTCGCCGGCCTCGACGACGGAGCCCTGCGCGGGGCGACCGCGGGGCACGGCTACGTCCCACTGGGCCTGCCCGCCCTGCGCGAGGCCGTCGCGGCCCACCTGCACGCCGGCGGCCTGCCGACCACGCCCGACCAGGTCGCGGTGACGACCGGAGCGGTCGAGGCGGTCCTGCTCGCCGGCCGCCTGTTCGTGGAGCCCGGCGACGAGGTCGCCGTCGAGGCGCCGTCGTACATCGGCGCGCTCGACGCCCTGCGGTCCATCGGGGCCCGGCTGCAGGGCGTCGACGTCGACGGGCACGGTGTCCGCACCGACCAGCTCGCGGGGTTGCTCGGCCGCGGGAAGCCGCGCATGGTGTACCTGATCCCCGACTTCCACAACCCGACCGGCTGCGTGCTGTCCGAACCGCGGCGCCGCGAGGTCGCGCGACTGGCGGGCGAGCACCGCGTCCCCGTCGTGGAGGACCTCGTGCAGCACGAGCTGTGGTTCGACCGCGAGCCGCCCCCGCCGATCGCGGCGGTCGATCCGAACGCGCCGGTGCTGACGCTCGGCTCGATGAGCAAGGTGTTCTGGGGCGGGCTGCGGATCGGCTGGATCCGAGCCGACCCGGCCACGATCGAACGGATCGGCCGCATCAAGACGGTCACCAACTACGGGACCCCGACGATCGACCAGCTGGTCTCGGCGCGGCTGCTGCCGCAGCTGGCGGCGATCGCGGCGCGCCGCCGCGACGAGCTGCGGACCCGCCTGGTGCGACTCGAGGATGCGTTGCGCGAGCACCTGCCCGACTGGCGGTGGCGCACCCCGGCCGGCGGGCTGTCGCTGTGGGTCCGCCTGCCGACGCCGGACGCCCCGGCGCTCGTGCGCGCGGCCGAGCGCCACGGCGTCGCCGTCGCCACGGGCGCCAGCTTCGGGCTGGCCGCCGGGGACCACCGCGACCACGTCCGGTTGACGTTCGTCGCCGACCCCGAGGTGATCGCGGAGGGCGTGCGCCGCCTGGCCGCGGCCTGGGAGGATGTCGCGAAGGGGCTGGACCGGCGGCCGCGGCGCGCCGTCGTCGTCTGACCCGTCCCCGCCCCTGCCGACGCCGCCGCCGATCATGATCGGCGGCGGGGAGCGGCTGACGCTGGGCGTGGTGCCCGCCACGCCGACTGTGGAACCTCACCGGCACGCCCGACGTCCGCCGCCACAAGCGCGTCGAGCAGCGGCTCTCGGCATCGTCGGCCTTCGTGCGCCACCCGTCGTGGGTGCGGCATGATGGCTTGCGTGAGCACCCACGTGAGCGTCGACAACTTCGTCCGGGCCGAGACGGACCGGATGTTCAGCGATCTCCAGCGAGGTGCCGGCGGCATGTGCCGGTCGACGCGTCCTGGTCCATATCGGTGTACAACGCTGACGGCTCCTTCGAGAAGAACTCGCACGACCTCTCCACAGTGAACAGCGTGACGTCGACCCCGAACGACGACGGTTCGGTCACCATCCGCTTCGTCACCGGCGTGCCCACTTGCCCCCAACGGCAGGGGCAGTTGTGCACCAGCGGGCGGACCGGGTAGCCGGGCGGACAACGACCGACAGCAGCGGCACCGACGAGGAGGACTCTCCTGCGCTCAGCGAGTTCCGACCACACACGCTCGACCGACGCCACGAGACGGGCGATCGAGACAGCGGCGGCCGGCCTCCGGCTGCACGACACCCAGGATTTCGAGGACGCCGAGCGCGGCTTCGTCGGCCGCAGCCGGCAGCGTCAGGTCGTCGCGGCGGACGGCCACTTGGTCTGGGACCTTGACGCGTACGGGTTCCTCGACGAGGCGGTTCCCGATACGGCCAACCCGAGCCTATGGCGCCAGGGCCAGCTGCTGACCCGCGACGGCCTGTTCGAGGTTCTACCCGGGCTCTATCAGGTCCGCGGGTACGACCTGTCGGTGATGAGCCTCGTCGAGGGTGACCGCGGCGTGATCGTCATCGACCCGCTGACGTGCAAGGAAACTGCCGCGGCAGCCTTCGCGCTGTACCGGGCACACCGTGGCGACCGCCCGGTGACTGCGATGATCTACACGCACTCCCACGTCGACCACTTTGGCGGCGTGAAGGGCATCATCTCCGAGGCCGACGTCACGTCGGGCCGAGTGCCGGTCATCGCCCCCGAAGGGTTCCTCAAGCACGCCGTCTCGGAGAACGTGTTCGCCGGACCGGCGATGTCCCGGCGATCGGCGTACATGTACGGCGCCGTGCTCGGAAAGGGGCCGGCCGGCCAGATCGGCTCCGGTCTGGGGCAGACGACGCCGCTCGGCGAGCCGACCCTGATCGCGCCGACGATCGACATCACGACCACAGGTCAGGACCTCACCGTCGATGGAGCCCGCATCCTGTTCCAGGTGACGCCAGGCACCGAGGCGCCGGCCGAAATGAACCTCTACTTCCCCGACCTCGGGGCCCTGTGCTCCGCCGAGAACGCCTCACACACCCTGCACAACATCCTCACCATCCGTGGCGCCGAGGTGCGCGACGCACGCGCCTGGGCCGACTACTTGAACGAGACCGTCGAGCTCTGGGGCGACGACCTTGAGGTGGTGTTCGCGTCGCACCACTGGCCCACGTGGGGTCGCGAGCGTGTCGTCGGGTTCCTCACGATGCAAAGCGACATGTACTCGTATCTGCACGACCAGACGCTGCGGCTCCTCAACAAGGGGTTCGTGGGCGCTGAGATCGCCGAGATGCTCGAGATGCCCCCAGCGCTCGCGGCTCAGTGGCACACGCACGGCTACTACGGGTCGGTCAGCCACAATGTCAAGGCGATCTACCAGCGGTACATGGGTTGGTACGACGCCAACCCCGCGCACCTGTGGACGCACCCGCCCGAGGCGGCGGCGCGGCGCTACGTCGCCGCGATGGGCGGTGCCGACGCAGCGGTGTCCATCGCCCGCTCGGCGTGCGACGAAGGGGACTATCGCTGGGCGGCCGAGGTGTTGAGCCACGTGCTTTTCGCGGACGAGGAGCATGTCGAGGCACGGGACCTTCAGGCCGCCACGTTCGAGCAGCTCGCGTTCGGCGCCGAGAACGGCACTTGGCGCAACGCCTTCCTCTCGGGTGCGAGCGAGCTCCGCCACGGTGTGCTCGAGGTCCCCAGCACCGCGGACGCGCCCGAGCTCATCGCTGCGCTCACTGTCGATCAGGTGCTGAGCGCGCTTGCGATCCTCGTCGACGGCCCGCGATCGTGGGACGAGCACCTCGTGATCTCGTTCGTTGTCACCGACCTCGACGAGACCCACGTGATCGAACTACGCCACGGCACGCTGGTTCGTCGTCGAGCCGCCACACCTGAGGTGGGGTCGACCACGTTCAGGCTGAGCCGGCAGGCGCTCGGTGCGCTGCTCGCCGGCGTTCTCGACCTCGGCGAGGCGGTCGCCGACGGGCGGATCTCGGTCGACGGCGATTCGGCTGTGCTCGCCCGGCTCGTTGGACTCCTCGATCCGCCTGACGAGACCTTCCCGATCGTCACTCCGTAATTCGCCTCCCGGCCGCGTCGGCGGGCCTGGCGTGAGTCTTCGCCGGGTGCCGTGGCGTCGCTGACGTAGCGATTGGAACACCGGCCAGGCCGTGCGAGCGGCCCTGGCATGCTGGTCAGAGGGTGGGCCCGGTGGGGATCGAACCCACGACCAAGGGATTATGAGTCCCCTGCTCTGACCACTGAGCTACAGGCCCGCGGCGCCGATCGTAGCGGGGCGGCTGCCTGTGGATGACCGCCGGGTGAGCGTCGACCGATGTGGCACCATGCGAACACGTTCGGCACGGGGGTCATGATGGGGTACCGGGGCAAGGTGCGCGAGCAGCAGCGCGCGCGGGAGCTGCGGGCGCGGGGTTGGACACTCGCGCGCATCGCGGACGAGCTCGGCGTGGCGAAGAGCTCGGTGTCGCGTGGGTGCGCGACGTCGAGTTCGTGCCTGGGTCGGGCACAGTCGCGCGGCGCAGGGTGCCGAACGCCCTGCAGCGCCGCAAGCAGCGCGAGATCGACGAGCTGCTCGAGGCGGGGCGTGTGACGATTGGTGCGCTGTCGGAGCGCGACCTCCTCATCGCCGGGGTCGCGCTGTACGCCGGCGAGGGGTCGAAGCGCGACGGTCAGGTTGCCTTCACCAACAGCGATCCTCGCCAGGTCGCCCTCTTCTGTCGCTGGCTGCGGACATGCTTCGACGTCGACGAACGGCCGGTTGCGCGTGCGGCTGTACCTGCACGCCAACCTCGACCTCGATGCCGCGACCGTGTACTGGTCCGACGTCACCGCGATCCCGCGATCGCAGTTCGGCAAGCCGTACCGCGCCGCTGCAGACCCCATGCGCAAGACGAAGCACGGCACGGATGTGGCGGCGTCGTCTACGGCTGCAGCCGCACGCACCGAGGGATCATGGGACTGGTGCACGGGCTGCTGGGTCCTCCCGAGGCCCACCGGCCGGTCCCGGCCTGCTAGGATGACCGTCTGCCAGCGGTCCGGGGTAGCTCAACTGGCGGAGCAACCGACTGTTAATCGGTAGGCTGCGGGTTCGAGTCCCGCCCCCGGAGCGAACCCAACGCGGCGCGGTCGTCCCAGACCGCGCCGTTCGCGTGTCCTGAGGCGATCCTGGCGCCCCGTCACGCCCCGTCCATGCGGTGTTATGGTGGGCGCACACCTACCGGGGAGCTCGGGGCAGCCGGGCTGAGAGGGTGGCCGAGGCAGCCGAGCGGCGCCGCGCCACCGACCCGCACCACCTGATCTGGGTAATGCCAGCGAAGGGAGGCGCGAGTCGTGGCCGCAGAGCATCCCCGCACCGTGGCGGTGGCCGTCGGTGGCGACCCCGTCGACCCCGGACTCGCGCAGCGGCTGCCGCCGTTCGACCTCGTGATCGCGGCCGACTCGGGCCTGCACACCGCGCGACGCCTGGGACTGGCCACCGACCTGCTGGTCGGCGACCTCGACAGCGTCGACCACGCGCTGCTCGACGGCCTGACCGTCGAGCAGCACCCGCCCGCCAAGGACCAGACCGACATCGAGCTCGCGCTGGACCGGGCCCGCGAGCACGGCGCCCACCGCGTCGTGGTCGTCTCCGGCGGCGGCGGCCGGCTGGACCACGCGCTGGCCAACGTGCTGGTGCTGGCGTCGTCGAAGTACGCGGGGATGGCCATCGAGGCGCACGTGGGCGCCGCGCGGCTCGCGGTCGTGCGCGACCACCACGAGATGGCCGACGATGCGGGGGTGACGGTGTCGCTCTTCGCGGTCGGTGGCCCTGCGCACGGGGTCACCACCGACGGGCTGCGCTACGTCCTCCGCGACGCGACGCTCGAGCCGCTGTCGGGCCGTGGCGTCAGCAACGAGTTCGAGGGCGGGCCCGCCGCGGTGACCGTCGGCGAGGGGGTCGTGCTGGCGGTCCGTCCCGGTCCTGAACCGCCGCCGCGCGACGGCGGCCCGTCACCCACCGGGGAGCGTGCACCATGACCCGTCTGCTCGTCGAGATCCAGTGCCTGCCGTCGCCGCCGGGCACGCCGGACGATCGCCACGCCCACGTCGAGCTGGCGATCGCCGAGATCCAGCGGTCGGGCCTGACCTACGAGGTCGGCGCGCTGGGCACCACCGTGGAGGGCGAGCCCGACGAGATCTGGCCGCTGCTGCGCCGTGTCCACGAGGCGTGCCTGGCCACCCTCGCCGAGTCGGCGGTCAGCCTCATCAAGGTCCACCAGGCCGCCCCGTCCGGTCGGACGCCCGGCATCGACGACCTGGTCGGGAGGTTCCGCGGGTGAGGGACCTCGCGCGCACGCTCCGCGTCGCCCGGTGGCTGCCGGCCGCCGCGCTGATCGTCGCCCTGCTGGGGTGCTGGGAGGTCGGGGTCCGTGCCTTCGGGACCCCCGCCTACATCCTGCCGCCGCCCTCGGCGATCTGGACGGCCTTCGGCGAGGTCCGCGACCTGCTGGGCGGGCACATCGCCACGACCGCCACCGAGGCGCTGACGGGGATCGTGCTCGGCGCGGGCGTCGGCGTCGTGCTGGCCGTGGCGGTGTGGGCCCTGCCGTTCGTCCGGCGCCTGGTCTACCCGCTGCTGGTCGCGAGCCAGACGGTGCCGATGGTCGTGCTGGCGCCGCTGCTGGTGCTGTGGTTCGGGTTCGGCCTCACGCCCAAGATCGTGGTCGTCGCGCTGATCGCGCTGTTCCCCGTCGCCATCTCGACCGTGCAGGGCCTGGCCGGCGCCGACCGCGAGCAGATCGACCTGCTGCGCAGCATGGGAGCCGACCGGCGCGACGTGCTGCGTCTGGTGTTGGTGCCCAGCGCCACCCCGGCGTTCTTCGCCGGTCTGCGCATCGCGGCCGCGTACGCCGTCGCCGGCGCCGTGATCGGGGAGTGGGTCGGGGCGAGCAGCGGCCTCGGGCTGTTCCTGACGCGGTCGCAGACCTCGTTCCGGGTCGACCGCGTCTTCGTCGGCGTCGCGGTGATCGCCGTGCTCAGTGTCGTGCTGTTCGGCGCCGTCGACCTGCTGTCACGCATCGCGGCGCCCTGGCAGCGCGCCGCACACGGATCGGAGGAGCGTCGATGACGCGCGTCGTGGGGTTGCTGGTCGCCCTGAGCCTGCTGGTCGCCGCCTGCGGGGGTGGGGCGGGGCCGCAGGCCGGGGGATCGGCGCCGACGGGACCGGCGGAGGTGGGGTCGGCGGGCGGGGCGACCTCGGGGGAGCCCCGCCAGGTCACCGTCATGCTCGACTGGACCCCGAACACCAACCACTCGGGGCTGTACGTCGCGCAGGAGCAGGGGCTCTACGACGACGCCGGCCTGGACGTGCGGATCATCCAGCCCGGTGAGCAGGGCGGGCTGCCCGCGCTGGCGTCGGGCGACGCCGACTTCGCGGTGTCGGTGCAGGAGGCGCTGACGCCCGCACGCATGCAGGGCGCACCGGTGGTGTCGGTCGCGGCGATCATCGCGTCGAACACCTCGAGCCTGGTGTCGCTGGCCGACGAGGGCATCGACCGCCCCGCCGACCTCGCCGGCCACCGCTACGGCGGCTTCGGCGGCGAGCTCGAGACCGAGCTGGTGCGCAGGCTGGTCGGGTGCGACGGCGGCGACCCCGACGCCGTCGAGTTCGTCGAGGTCGGCAACGTCGACTACCGCGCCGGCCTGGAGCGCGACTTCTTCGACTTCGTGTGGATCTTCGACGGCTGGGACGGCATCCGCCTGGAGCAGCAGGGCGTCGACACGGCATCGATCCCGTTCGCGGACCACTTCGACTGCATCCCCGACTGGTACACGCCGCTGCTCGCGACCTCCGAGCAGATGATCGAGGAGCAACCCGACGTCGTGCGTGCCTTCCTGGCGGCGACGGCGCGGGGCTACCGGATCGCGATCGACGATCCCGACGCCGCTGCCGACGCGCTGCTGGCAGGCGCGCCGGAGCTCGACGAGCAGCTCGTCCGGGCCAGCGCCGCCTACCTGGCGCCGCGGTACGCCCCCGACAGGGCGTGGGGCGTGCAGGAGGCGGCCGTCTGGCAGGGCTTCACCGACTTCCTGATCGACGCCGGCATCGTCGAGGACGATGTCGACATCGAGGCCGCGTGGACCAACGAGTTCCTGCCCGTCGACGACGGTGCGGCGGCGACGCCCGCGCCGTCGGCGTCCGGGTGACCAGGTCGGACCCGCCGCGCCCGCCCCGGGGTGGGGCGCGGCGGGTCCCCTCGGAGCCGTGGGGCCGGTGATCCACCTCGGGGACCTGTCGCACCGCTTCGACGACGTGGCGGTGCTCGACGGCGTGTCCCTCGACATCCCCGCCGGCTGCTTCGCCGCGCTGGTCGGGCCCAGCGGCTGCGGCAAGAGCACCCTGCTGAAGGTGCTCGCCGGGCTGCTGGTGCCGAGCGGTGGCACCGCCACGATCGACGGCGCGACCGTCGTCGGACGGCCCGGCCGCAGCGCCTACATGCCGCAGCGGGACCTGCTGCTGGCCTGGCGTCGCGCGCTGGGCAACGCCACCGTCGGCGCCGAGATCGGCGGGGTGCCACGCCGTGAGGCCGAGGAGCGGGCACTGGCGCTGTTCGACCGGTTCGGGCTGGGTGGCTTCGAGCGGGCGTGGCCGGCCGAGCTGTCCGGCGGCATGCGCCAGCGCCTGGCGCTGCTGCGCACGTTCCTGTGCGGGCAGGACGTGCTGCTGCTCGACGAGCCGTTCGGGGCACTCGACGCCATCACGCGGCGCGACATGCACGGGTGGCTGCAGCAGGTGCTGGCCGACGACCCCCGCACCGTGCTGCTGGTCACCCACGACGTCGAGGAGGCGCTGGTGCTGGCCGACGTCGTCATCGTGCTCTCGGACCGGCCCGCGTCCATCGTCACCCGACTGCCGGTGGACCTGCCTCGCCCGCGGACGACGGCATCGCTGACCGACGCGGCGTTCATCGACGCCAAGAGCGCCCTGCTGGACGCGCTCGAGCGTGGGCGGGCCATGGACCGTGGTCGCTGAGCCCGGCCTGCCCGTGTCGGGTGGCACGGTCGTCGGCGTGTGGCGGGTGCGACCGGCATCCCGATGTCGGATGCCGCGTGGGGAGGGCTCAGGTGATGCCGACCGGGCCGATCGGCACCTGCGAGGCCATGACGACGTCGACGATGTGGCGCGCGACGTCACCGGTCACCCGTTCACCGGTGAGCACCCGCACGACCAGGGCGCCGATCAGCGCGTCGGCGACGATGCCGGGGTGCAGCGAGGGCGACAGCTGCTGACGCCGCTGGCCGCGTTCGACGATCCGCCGCACGACCGCGCGGCGCCGCCCCAGCGGGCCCGCGCGCAGCGGCAGCGCACCGGCCCCGCCCACGCGGTCCGCCGTCAGCAGCGACCGGAGCACCTCTGCCGTGCCCGGGTGGTCCAGCAGCGCCGCGAAGGCCTCGGCCACCTGCAGCAGGTCGGTCCGCAGGTCGCCGGTCTCGGGCGTGGGCTGCTCGGCGGCCAGGCGCGTGATCGCGTCGGTCAGGAGGCGCTGCTTGGACCGCCACCGCTGGAACAGCGCCTCGGGCGTCGTGGCCGCGCGCGCGGCGATGGTCCGCACGGACGCATCGGCGTACCCTCGGTCCCTGAGCTCGGCCAGCGCGGCGTCCAGCACGGCGGCGTCGACGGGACCGTCCGTGGGCGCGCGGAACCGCGCCGTCGGACGGTGCTCGGTGGGGGGAGTCGTCATAGGCAGTTGGTCCGCAATGTAACGCACGACCCCCGGTGTCCGACGTACGCCCACCGCCCGCCGCGGCCCGACCCACGGCGCACGCGGTGGACCGGCGCCGTCGGACGACGTGCAGCGTCCGGGCCGGACCCGGTGAGCACCTCGCCCCCCCAGCCTCCACCGACGAGAGGACGACCCGCACCATGACGTCGCGCCGCCCCGAGCCCTCGGCACCGCGCCGGGGCGTGCCGCCCGCGATCCTGGTCGGCGCGCTGCTGGCGCTGTGCCTGGGATGGCTGTTCAAGGCGCACTGTGCCCTCGACGGCGGGTGGGACGACGGGGAGCAGTACACGACCGGCTGCTACACCGACGTCGTGCCGTTCTGGCTCGGCCGCGACGTCGCCGGCGGTGCCGTGCCCTACCTCGACGCCGAGCTGGAGTACCCGGTGCTCACGGGTGCGCAGATCTACCTCGAGGGTGCCGCCAGCCGGGCGCTCGTCGGCCCCGACGGTGGCGCGCTGGCGTTCCTGGCGATCGTCACCCTGGTCAACGCCGGCCTGGCGCTGGGGGTGCTGTGGCTGCTGCACCGCATGGGCGTGCCGTCCCGCCGGCTGTGGTGGTGGGCGCTGGCGCCGCCCCTGGTGCTGTACCTGGGGCACAACTGGGACCTGCTGGCGATCTTCTGCACCCTGCTGGCGATCGACCAGCACCGTCGGGAGCGCCCGTTGGCGGCGGGCGTCGCCGTCGGGCTGGGCACCGCCAGCAAGCTGTTCCCCGGGCTGGCCCTGCCGGTGCTGGCGCTGACCCACCTGCGCCGCCGCGACCTGTGGGCGGCCGGTGCCCTCGTCGGCGGTGCGGCGGTGTCGTGGCTCCTGGTCAACCTGCCCGTGGCGCTGGCGGTGCCCGAGCGGTGGGCGCAGTTCTACACCTTCTCCCAGCAGCGGCTGGGCACCTTCGCGGCGACGTGGACGGTGCTCGACGAGGCCGGCATCCTGTCGACCGACGCCGCCCAGCGCAACCTCGGCGGTTCGGCCCTGTTCGCCCTCGGTGCGGTCGCGATCGTGGCGGCCGCCTGGCGTCGGCACGCGGGGCGCGAGTGGGTGCTGCTGACGCCGCTGGTCGCGTGGTTCCTGCTGACCAACAAGGTGTGGTCGCCCCAGTTCGACCTGTGGCTGTTCCCGCTGCTGATCCTGACGTCGCGCCGCCGCTGGCCGCTGGCGGCCTTCGTCGTCGCCGACGTCGCGGTCTACTGGACGGAGTTCTGGTACCTCGGGTGGCGCCAGGGCCTGTCGCCGGCGGCCCCGTACCCCGCGCTCGCCGTGGCCGCGGTCGCTCGGGCGGCGGTGCTGTGCGCGGTGGTGTGGCTGGGCGTCCGGGACCGGGCGCCCGACTGGGTGGAGCCGGCCGTCGACGACGCCGACGGCACCGGTGCGTCCGCGACCTCGCCGGTCGGCGCCGACAGGTCGTAGCGCTCGGCGATGACGCCGATGCGGGGGGCGGGGGTGACGTCGCGGACCTCGCGGGCGGCGTCGAGGATCGCCGCCTGGCGGCTGGCCGTCGCGTCGTACTGCACCTGCGTGGTCAGCACGATCGGCCGGTCGTGGCACGGCAGACCAGGGTCGCACCGCAGCCACCGGTCGGTCGTGGCCAGCAGCGTCGCCTGGTCGGCGGCGTAGACCGGCAGGTCCGGCGGGGCGTCCCAGAGGATGCGCAGCAGCACCCCCCGCGCGAGGTTGTCGAGCACCGCGGGGCGCGGGCCGTCCAGCGTCACGGCCGGCGGCTCGTCGGCGGCGTCGACGAACGCGCCCAGGTTGACAACGGCCGCGGCCGTGAAGGCGAGCGCGGCGGCGACGACGACCGCCGGGCGTGCGCGCAGCACCGGCCACGCCGCCGCCGGAAGGAACGCCAGCCACGGCAGCGCGATGCTGAAGTAGCGCGCCTGGTAGGACGCGCCCGGGCTGACGGCCGCGAGGTACGCGACCGACAGGAACGCGGGGATCCACACCGCCAGCCACACGATCGGCCGGGCCGCGGGTCGGGCGAACCAGGCCACCAGGGCCAGCGCGACCGCCACGAGCAGCAGGCCGACCGCGGCGGATGCCCCGATGTCGGCGACGGCGAACGACGGCAGCCCCTCGCGCAGCAGCCGCGCCCGCAGCTGCATCCGTGCCGTGCTGAAGGCCTCCGCCTGGTCGCGCTGGCGGGCCAGCGCCTCGCGCAGCCACGGCTGGCCGGCGAGGAAGACGGCGCCGCCGACGGCGAACGCGCCGAGGCGCTCCAGCGCCGACCGACGGCGACCGTCGGCCAGCAGGTCGACCAGGCACACGAGGCCGAGGCCGGCGACCAGCACCCCGAAGGTGTAGAGGGTGAGCATGCCCAGCGCGGTCCACGCCGCCAGGGCGATCAGGTCCCGGCGCCTCCGGGCGGCGGTGCCGGCGGGTTGCGGCTCACGCACGCGCAGGAACGCCGAGACCGTCAGCACCGACAGCAGCGCGGCCAGGCTGTACTGGCGCGTCGAGCCGGCGGTCTCGACCACGGCGGGCAGCGTGGCCCACACGCCGGTCACCGCCCACGCCGCGAATGGCCCGCCCAGCACCCGACGTGCCAGGCGCCACAGCACCACCGCCGTCACCGCGTGCAGCACCAGGTTGAGCGCCGGGCCGGTCCACAGCTGCACGCCGACCAGCAGCGACCACACGTGCAGCAGCCAGAAGTACACGGGCGGGTGGATGTCATGGTGACCGAGGTCCTGCGCGATCGTCAGCAGCGGCAGCGGCCGATCGATGCGCGTGTAGGCCTGCCAGCGCGACGCCGGCACCCACGCGGCGACCGGCTCCAGGCCCTCGTCGACGACGCGCTGGAACTCGCCCTGGTGCCCGGTGGCGGCGAGGAAGCTGATGGTGTCGTCGTGCGAGATGCGGCGCAGGCTGGCCATCTCCAGCGCGTGCAGCGTGACAGCCAGCGCGACCACGGCGACGACCGCCGCGATCGCGGCCGGCCGCCGGGCCCGCACGGTGGGACCGGCCTCACCGGTGGCCGGCGGCGCGGTGCCGGTGCTGGTCGACGGCATGGCCGCTCAGCGGGAGATGCGGCGGAACAGCGGGCGGGGCAGGTGGCGCAGCACCGCCATCACCCAGCGCACGATGCCCGGGACCCAGACGAGCCCGTCGCCGCGCTCGAGCGCCCGGATGGTGGCGTCGGCCACCTGCTCGGGCGTGGTGGCGAAGGGCCCGTCGGGCAGGTCGGCGGTCATGCGGGACCGGACGAACCCGGGCCGCACGACGAGCACGTCGACGCCCGTGCCGGCCAAGGCGTCGCCCAGGCCCAGCGCGAAGCCGTCGAGGCCCGCCTTGGCCGAGCCGTAGACGAAGTTGGCGGCGCGCACCCGCTCACCGGCGACCGACGACAGGACGACGAGGCGGCCGTGGCCCTGCGCACGCATCCGGCCGGCGACCGCGAGCAGGGTGGCGGCGGGCCCCGTGTAGCTCGCGTGCATCACGGCGGCGGCCGCCCGGGGGTCGGTCGCGAGCTGCTCCGCGTCGCCGAGCACCCCGACCGCGCAGACCACGAGGTCCAGGTCGCCGGTGTGCGCGACGATGTCATCGACCACCGTCGTGGCCGCATCGGTGTCGGCGGCGTCGTAGGCGACGGCGCGCACCTTGGCGGTCGAGCCCAGCCGCGCCGCCGCCCGGTCGAGCGCGGCGCGGTCCCGTCCGGCGAGCACCACGGTGTGGGCGCCGGCGGCGACCAGGCGGCTGACGATGGCCAGGCCGATGTCGGACGTGCCGCCCAGCAGCGCGATCGTGCCGGGGACCCCGAGAGCGTCGTTCATGGCGTGCACAACCCCAGTCGGCGTCCGAGGTCCGACCGCCAGCGGCCCTGCGGGTCGAGCTGGTCGCGCACGGCCAGCCAGCGGTCGAGCTCGGGATACATGACGGGCAGCCGCGTCGCGCGCACCCGACCGTCCTTGGCAAGGTAAACCCGCCCGCCGGCCTCGCACACCAGGTCGTCGCAGCTCTCGAGCAGGGCGGCGAGCCCGGCGACGCCGGCGGGGATGTCGACGGCCATCGTCCAGCCGTCGATCGGGAACGACAGCATGCCGCCGCCGGTTCCCAGGCGCTTCAACACGACCACGAAGGTCGGGCAGCGGGCGGCGGCGAAGCGCTGCGCGACGCGGCGCACGGTGTCCTCCCGGCCCACCGGCACGGCGAACTGGTACTGGACGAACCCGCGCGCGCCGTACAGCCGGTTCCAGTCGGCGACGGCGTCGAGCGGGTGGAAGAACGCCGGCAGCGGCACGAGGCGGCGCCGTGGCCGGCGTGGAGCCTTCGCGAACCAGACCTCGGTGAAGGCTCTGGCAGACAGGCGGTTGAGCAGCCCGCCGGGCACGGCGTCGGGTACGGCCAGGCGCTGCGCCGGCTCGTAGCCCAGCGGATCGCCGGCGTCGGGTGGGAGCTCGCCCGCGTCGGCGTGGTCACCGACCTCGACGATGCCGCGTCCCAGTCCCCGTCCGGTGCGCATGAGGTCCAGCGTGGCCACCCGGTGCTCCGCCGTCGTGCCGTCGAGCGCCGCGAAGGTGGCGTCGAGGTCGGCGGTCGTGCAGGTGCGCACGCGCATCCATGCCGAGGTGATCCTGCGCAGGACCAGCTCGACGTCGAGCACCACGCCTGTCAGGCCCATCCCCCCGAGGGTCGCGGCGAAGACGTCGCCGTCGTCGGGGGCGACCCGGCGGCGGGTGCCGTCGGCGAGCAGCAGGGTGAACCCGCGCACGTGGCGACGGATGCTGCCGGCCGCCGGATGGTTCTTGCCGTGCACGTCCGCGGCGACCGCGCCGCCGAGGCTGATCATGCGGGTGCCGGGGGTGACGGGCAGGAACCAGCCGTGCGGCACGACGGCCCGCAGCACCTCGTCGAGCGTGGCGCCGGCATCGGCGAGGAGGGTGCCACCGTCGCTGTCGAAGGCCCGCAGCCGGCCGCGTGCCGGCATGTCCAGGACCACGCCGCCCGCGTTCGCCGCGGCGTCACCGTAGCTGCGTGCCATGCCCCGTGCCAGGGTGCCGCGGGGGTGGTCGGGGAGCGGCCCGGCACCGTCGACGGCGGGCGGAGGGTCGAGCCGCGCGGTGCTGGCCGTCGAGCGGCCCCACCCGCGGAGGGTGGCCGTCGCCATCAGCCGTACAGCCCGATCAGCACCATGGCGACGGCCGCGAGGGCTCCCACGCCGACGACCCGGTCGCGCAGCAGCAGCTCCTCCGGCTCGCCGGTCCGGCCGGCGGCGATCAGCAGCAGGTAGCGCAGCACGATCAGTGTGACGGGCACGACCGACACCGCCACCGCGATGCCCGCGCCACCCGTCTCGGTGATGATGGTCGACGTGCGGAACGCCCACAGGCAGTAGGCGAGGAGCGTGACCGCCAGCGTGACGCCGACGACCTGCTGGAGGAACGCCCGGGGGTAGTGGTCGAGCACGGTGCGGTGGTCACCGGCGAGATCGCCCATCGCGACCGACTCGGCGTAGCGCTTGCCCGCGACGACGAACAGCGCGCCGAAGCTGGTGACGATGAGGAACCAGTCGGTCAGGGCGATGTCGGTCGCGACGCCACCGGCCAGCGCCCGGATGACGAACCCCGACGCCACGAGCATCAGCTCGGCGACCGGCACGCGCTTGAGCTGCCAGCTGTAGGCGAGCTGCAGCAACGCGTAGGTCGCCAGCACCGCGGCCAGCAGTGGAGACACGGCGAGCCAGGCGAGCAGCAGTCCGCCGACCTCCAGCGCGGCGCCGCCGGCCAGGGCGGTCGCCGTCGTGACCCGTCCCGAGGCGACCGGCCGGTGCCGCTTGGTGGGGTGCAGCCGGTCGGTCTCGGCGTCCAGCGCGTCGTTGATCCAGTAGACACCCGACGCGACCAGGGTGAACGTCAGCAGCGCCACCAGCGTGCGGCCGAGGATCGCCGGCTCGAGGATCCGACCGGCCGCGACCGGCGCGGCCAGCACCAGCAGGTTCTTGGTCCACTGGCGCGGCCGCGACAGGGTCAGCAACGCGGCGAGCTGCGTCCGGGACCGGCGCTCGGGCGCCTGCCCGTCGGCGCCGGTCACCGCACGGGCGGATCCGGTCGTTGCTGGTCCCATGGCGTGTCGCTACTCCGTTGCAGAGGCGGCGCCGGGTCGCACCCGGGCCGCGAGGACACCCAGACCATAGCTTTCCAGGTCCTGCGGCGGGCCCGTCAGCGTCGGCTCCAGCCGCGTGCTGTGGTGGTCGATCAGGGTGAAGGGCTCGTCGACGGGCCGCCCCTCGAACGCCTCCGGCCGTTCGGCCAGCAGGAACAGGGTCCGGTCGCCGGCGCGGGCCGCCAGCTCGCTGATCCGCTCGTCGCTGATCGTTTCCGGCGCCCACGCGGTGGGGACGCCGCAGTGCGCACGCAGCGGCTGCGTCGCGCGGTAGTGCATCGCGGTGGCGTCCTCGTCGAGCAGCAGGAGCGCCGCGTCGTCGCCGAGGCGCGCGCACGCCGCCGCGACGTCATCGGCCAACCCGGCCTCCTCATGCAGGTCGGCGACGGGCAGCGTCAGGCGCAGGGGCAGCACCACGACGAGTGCCGCGATGCCCGCGACGGCCACCCGCACCGCCGCCGGCCACCGCGTCGCCGTGGCGGCGTCCCACAGCCGGTCGAGCAGCCAGCCCGCACACAGCAGCAGCCCCGGCAGCACGACGGGCAGGAAGCGGCGGTCGGCCCAGATGTGGTCCGGTGTGATCGACGGACGCCAGACGTACAGCACGAGCAGGCCCGAGAAGCTGAGCAGGAACGGCACCAGCCGCCCCACCCGCCGCGCGATGGTCGTGCGGACCAGCCCCGCCCACCCGAGCACCCCGGCTGCCAGCGCCGGCAGGCCCAGGTACCAGCCCAGCCAGCGCGCGCTCTGCTCGGCGTACGTGCGGGCCTCGTCGACCGCCTCGCCCTCGCGCTGCTGCAGCCAACCGATCGGCGTCGTGCGCCCCCAGGTCGACACGACGAGCTCCGGCCGGAGCACGTAGGCGTACACGCCGGCGACCAGGATCAGCGCCGCGACAGCCGTGGCCACCTGCGCGCGACGGCGCAGCAGCCCGTGGACCAGCCGGCGCCCGGGATCCGTGCCCGCCCCGAAGGCCAGCAGCCCTACGAGCACGAACGCCAGCCCCAGCGGCACCAGGAACTCGACGTGCAGGGTCACGTAGAACGGCGCGAACACGAACAGGTCCACGGCGGCGAAGGCGCTCATCGCGGCGATGCCGCCGAGCGCGGCCGGTGCCACCCGCCGCAGCCTGCCGGTGACCAGCGGTGGCAGCAGCGCCAGCGCCAGCATGAGCAGGATGACGAGCCCGTCGAGCCGTGCCAGGAAGGTGGCGCCCAGCAGCAGGCCCGCGACGAAGCCGACGCTGCGGTCGCGCAGGCCGACCGCCTGGTCCAGCGCCCACAACCCCCCGAACAGCATGCCGAACATCAGCAGCTCGGAGAACGGCGCCCGCGTGAAGTAGACGAAGACCAGGTTCAGCGCCATGGCGACCTGCGCCAGCAGCGCGGCCCACGGCCGCAGGAGCCGCTCGCCGAACGCGTACAGCGCCAGCAGGGCGACGCCGCCGAGCACGCCGTTGAGGCGCACCATGGCGTCCAGGCCCGCGGCCTCGTCGACGGTCGCCATCATCGCCGGGAACGCGTGCATGAACTGGGCGTACAGCGGTCCGCCGTCGACCATCGAGTGGAAGCCGGCCGCGTCGAAGCCCAGCCCGGCGCTGTCGTCGAACGGCGGGGCCTGCGCGTCGATCAGCAGTCCGCCGTTCGACGCGATCCAGCCGGCGGTGGCGGTGTAGGTGCCGCCGTCGCGGCCGGTCTGCAGGTGCTCGCCCGGCAGCATCGCGTTGCCGACGGCGGCGGTCAGCGCGACGGCGACCGCGGCGATCCGCAGCCACCGGGTGGCGCTGCCGGCGGCGACCCCGGCCTCCCGGCGGGCGGGCCGGGAGGCGATCCACAGGCCCACCCCGACGACCGGCCACATGACCAGCACCAGCGGCAGGCTGAACACGCCGAGCATGGCCAGCAGCAGACCCGACACGGCCCACGCCAGCTCGCCGAGCAGGACCGCCCAGACGAGCGGGGCGAACACCGCGCGGCGCGCGACGGCCGTGGCCGGCGCAGTCGTCCGAGGTGGTCGCTCCAGCGTCACCGCGCCGCGTGGCGACGCTGCCGACATGCACGATCCTTCCCGCGGGTACGACGCCCGAGTGATGGGCACTGCCCGCTAGTCTGCCGCGTACGGAACGAGACAGGAGAGAGCCCGGTGGCTGAGAAGATCGAGAAGACCGATGAGGGGCTGCAGGTACCCGACGAGCCGATCATCCCGTTCATCGAGGGCGACGGGACCGGCCCGGACATCTGGGCCGCCTCGGTCCGGGTCTTCGACGCGGCCGTCGAGCGGGCCTACGGTGGCGACCGACGCATCGGGTGGACCGAGGTGCTCGCCGGCCAGAAGGCGAACGACGAGGTCGGCGAGTGGCTGCCCGAGGCGACGATCGAGTCGTTCCGCGAGCACCTGATCGGCATCAAGGGGCCACTGACCACGCCCGTGGGGGAGGGGTTCCGCAGCCTCAACGTCGCGATCCGCCAGATCCTCGACCTGTACGTGTGCCTGCGCCCGGTGCGCTGGTACCAGGGGGTGCCCAGCCCGGTCAAGGCGCCCGAGAAGGTCGACATGGTGATCTTCCGCGAGAACACCGAGGACGTCTACGCCGGCAAGGAGCTGGAGGAGGGCACCGACGAGGCCCGCCAGGCGCTCAAGTTCTTCGCCGACACCTACGGGTGGGACATCCGTGAGGACTCCGGCATCGGCATCAAGCCGATCAGCGAGACCGGGTCGAAGCGGCTGATCCGCGCCGCCATCGACTACGCCCTCGAGAACGACCGCCGGAAGGTGACGCTGGTCCACAAGGGCAACATCATG
>CAYVGE010000012.1:0-32328 GCA_964450395.1 uncultured Actinomycetota bacterium | reverse complement strand
GGCGCGGGACGCTGCCGACCGTGCCGACGGTCCCCGGGTTGGTCAGCGTGGCGGTCGTGTCGGCGAACAGCTCCATCGACAGCTCGTTGCGGCGGACCTTGCGCACGACCTCCTCGTAGCCGCGGAAGAACCCACCGAAGTCGAGCGTGCCGGCGTCCTTGATGTTGGGCACGAGCAGGGTCCGAGAGCCGTCCTTGCGCTCGACGTCCATCGCCAGGCCCAGGTTGATCGCGTCGGGGCGCCGCACGTAGCCCTTGCCCTCGGCGTCCTCGTGGTAGCTGGAGGTCATCGCCGGCATGTGCTGCATCGCCTGGACCATCGCCCAGCCGATCAGGTGGGTGAAGCTGACCTTGCCCCCCCGCGTGCGGCGCAGCTGGTTGTTGATGATCTTGCGGTTGACCTCGAGCAGCTTGGCGGGCACGACGCGGATCGAGGTCGCGGTCGGCACCGACAGGCTGTCGCCCATGTTGTCGGCGATCGTGGCGGCGACGCCGCGCAGCGGGCTGGCGTCGTCCGGGACGCCACCGGTCTCGCTGTCCGAGGTCCCCGCCTCGGGCGCGCGGTCGGCCCGCCCGTCGCCGGACGTCGGGCGCCGGTCCGCGGCGCCGTCACCCTCCGCCGAACGGGCCGTCTCGTCGGTGTGCCGTCCGCCGGCGGCCTCCCAGGCGGGGCGGTAGTCGCTGAAGAACTCCTGCCAGGTCTCGCTCACCGACTCGGGTCGTGCCAGGTACTGCTGGTACATCTCGTCGACGAGCCAGAGGTTGGCTCCGAACTGCTGCCTGTCCGCCATGTGGGCGTGCTCCACGATCGTGTGTTGCCGAGCGGGCTGGTGTCAGTGTGCCCACACCGACGTGGTGGATGCGCCGGCCGGGCAGAGGGGCGCCCGCACCGACGATGCTATCCGGACGGGTCACGGTGGCACCCGGCACCGGGCGGACGGGGACGGCCCCGTCGGGCCGCCGGCGCGGCCGGCGTCAGCGGCCGCGTGCGGCACGCGGCGCGTGCTCGGGCAGCACCCCGCGACCGATCAGCCAGGCCGGGACGGCCCGCAGCGCCGGCACGCGGTCCAGCACACGGATCGCCAGCGGGGTGCCACCCCCCGCCCGTCCGGCGACCAGGGGCCCGAGCACGCGGTCGTGGGCCAGCCGCTGGACCGCCTGCGTCAGCACCGTCGGCACGGTCCGGCGCAGCTGGACGCGGGCCAGGTGCCGTGTCGACACCGCGCCGCGGCGCAGGGGACCGGCGAGGATGCGCGCGGCGGCGACGGCGTCCTGGACGGCGAGGTTGATGCCGACGCCGCCGACCGGCGACATCGCATGCGCGGCGTCGCCGATGCACAGCAGGCCGGGGCGCCACCAGCGGCGGAGCCGGTTCAGCTGCACGCGCAGCGGCGCGACGTCGTCCCACGTCAACCCCCCGAGGCGGCCCCGGGTGAAGGGGGCGAGCGCGGCGACCCGCCCACGGAACGCGTCGATGCCCTCGGCCCGCAGCGCCGCCTCCCCGTCCTTGGGGATCACGTAGCCGACCTGCCAGTGGGCGCCGCGGTCGATCATCACCAGCAGCTCGCCGGCCGCGAGTCGGCCGAAGGCGGTGTCCGGGTCCCCCGGTGCGCGGTCGACGCGGAACCACAGCACGTCGATCGGCGCGCCGCGGTGCACCAGGGGCAGCCCCGACGCGTCGCGGACCACGGAGTCCCGGCCGTCGGTCGCCACGACGAGGTCGGCGGTGACCTCGAGCACGTCGCCGTCCGCTGTGCGGGCCCGCACGCCGCGCACCCGGTCGCCGCTGTGGAGCAGGCCCACGGCCTCGGTCCGCATCTGCAGGTCGAAGCCGGGCAGCCGCCGGGCGTGGCCGGTCAGGAAGTCGAGGAAGTCCCACTGGGGCAGGAAGCCGAGCACGTGGCGTCCCGGGACGCGGCGGAAGTCCGCGATGACGTGGGGGCCGTCGTCGGTCACCACGCTGACGGTGTCGCTGTGGCGCAGGGGCAGTGACTGGAACTGCTCGCCGAGCCCCAGCTCGTCCATCAGCGTCGCGGTCGACGGGTGGATCGTGTCGCCGCGGAAGTCGCGCAGGAAGTCGGCGTGCTTCTCGAGCACGACCACGTCGACGCCGGCGCGTGCGAGCAGCAGGCCCAGTACCGCGCCCGCCGGTCCGCAGCCGACGATGCAGCACGTGGTGTGGGTGGACGGCATCCGTGACCTCCTCGGCTGGGTTCCACGATCCCCGACACGCGCCATCGTGCAGGCGGTCGATCCCGCGCCCTACGATCCGGCCATGGCACCCCAGCCCGGCGGGCGCGCCGACGACGACGGGGCCGACGTCGAGGTCGGGGTCGGCCCGCACCCGCGTCCCTGGCCCGACGACCCCCGGCTGGACCCGGACCTGCTGGCGGGAGGGGACCGGCGCAACGTCGTCGACCGGTACCGCTACTGGCGGGTCGAGGCGATCGTCGCCGACCTGGACACCCGCCGCCACCCCTTCCACGCCGCCATCGAGAACTGGCGGCACGACCGCAACATCGGCACGGTGGTCCGCAACGCCAACGCGTTCCTCGCGGCCGGCGTCCACATCGTCGGCAGGCGGCGGTGGAACCGGCGCGGGGCCATGGTCACCGAGCGGTACCAGCACGTGCGCCATCACCCCGACGTCGCAGCGCTCGCGGCGTTCGCGCGCGACCGCGGCCTGGCGCTGGTCGGCGTGGACAACCTCCCCGGGTCGGTCGACCTGCGGACCGCCGACCTGCCGCGGGCGTGCGTCCTGCTGCTGGGGCAGGAGGGGCCGGGCCTGTCCGAGGCGGCGCGCGACGCGGTCGACCACGTCGTGTCGATCCCGCAGTTCGGCTCGACGCGGTCGATCAACGCCGGCGTCGCGTCCGGGATCGCGATGTACGAATGGATCCGCCGCCACGCGTGACGGCAGGCGGTCTCACGCCGGCAGCACGTACCGCCAGATCGCCAGGTAGTGCGCCGTCGACGCGGCGACTACCAGCACGTGGAAGACCTCGTGGAACCCGAACCAGCCGGGGACCGGGTTCGGGCGGCGCATGCCGTAGATCACCGCGCCGGCCGTGTACAGCGCCCCGCCGAGGACGATCAGCCCGGTGCCCTGCCACGGCAGTGCCGCCATGATCTTGACGAGTGGGATCACCAGCAGCCAGCCCGCCGATCTGGCGGCAAGCGTGCCGAGCCAGCGCGGCGCCTCCAGCGGGGACAGCGCGATCCCGGCGCCCACCAGGGCGACGGACCATGCCGCCACCAGACTGCCGACGCGCCAGCCGCCCGACAGGGTGTGGTATGCGATCGGCGTGAAGCTGCCGGCGATCATGATCTGGATCATCGCCCCGTCGCAGCGCGACAGGATCCGCTTCACGCGCCGGCTCCACGGCGGCAGGTGGTACAGCGAGCTGACCGAGTACAGCCCGACCAGGCTGATGCCGAACACCAGTGCCGCCAGCCGCCCACCCACGGTCAGGTCGCTCGCCGAGCGCCACAGCACCAGCGCACCGGTCATGGCGACCGGGACCGCCATCGCGTGCAGCCATCCCCGCAGGCGGGGGCGTTCCAGGATGTGGGTCGACACGCGATCCTCCGGCGTCCGTGACGAGTTCGTGGGCGCGCTGCGCACGACGCCACCGAGTGTGGCAAGGGCGGGGAGGTACCGCAATCCCCGCGGCGCCCGGCCGCTCGGGGGACGTCACCCGCAGCGCAGCTGCACGGCGGTCACGAGCCAGTCCATCGCCAGGGCCTGCGGACTCTGGTCGGGCCAGCCCCGGACCCTCGCCAGCAGGCGCCAGTAGCGCCGGCTGCGCAGGTCATCGTCGCCGCCGGCGGCGTGCTCGAGCAGCCGTCGCGGGAGGTCGTCGCCGGCACCGCGCGCGTCGGCGTAGGCGTCGAGCAGGCGCTCGACCAGCAGGTCCGCGCGTGGGTCGTCGGGGGCCACGCCCGCGCCGCGCGCCTCCATGACGTCGTGCAGCAGGCCGGTCACGTCCGGCCCCTCCGCCGCGCCCACGTCGTCGGGGTCCTCGCCGGCCAGGGCCGTGGGATCGGCCAGCAGTGCCGCGAGCTCCAGCCAGGCGTCGCGCTGGGCGGGTGACGGCTGGTCGGGCAGGTCCGGCAGCGTGGGCGTCCACCTGGGCATGGTGGCGTCGGCGTCGAGCGGTTCGTCCAGCGTGGCGTCGTGCTCCTCGGCCGCCACCCGCGCCAGCGTCTCCAGGCGGGCGAGGTGCACAGCGGGTGGCTCGTCGCGGTCCAGCGCGGCCTGCAGCACCAGGGCCGTGCGGTGCAGCTCCCGCTGCCGCGACCGCACGGCACGCAGCTGCATGCGCAGCGCGCCGCGCAGGTCGTCGTGGTCGATGACCATGCTCGAGATCTCCTCGACCCCGAAGCCCAGCTCCTGCAGCAGCTTGACGGTCTCCAGCCGCAGCCGCTCGCGCTCGCCGTACATGCGGTACCCGGCGTCGGTGCGCTGTGCCGGCGGCACGATGCCGATGTCGGACCAGTAGCGCAGCGTCTTCACCGGCACGTCCGCCTGGCGCGCCAGCTCGCCGATCGGCATCAGCACGGTGGGGTCCATCTCCTCCTCGTCGGCCGGGTCCGCACCTGTGCGCCGATGCCGTGCGGTCGGGACCGGATGCTGCCAGCCGCGCGCGCCCCGTCACCGGACGTCGCGGGCGGGGCGTGGGTGCCGGCGACCGGCCGGCGCGTGGGCGCGCGGGATCCGCGGCGTCGACCCGGGCGTGGTCGACGAGCGCATCGCGCACGAGCACGACACCTGGCACCCATGTGACGCCCGAACGCCATGCCACGACCGTCGGGTCCGACGTCCCGCCATGCTGGACACGGAGGGCGCCGCAGCGGTACCCGCCCACGACGAGGCCGGCGACCGGCTGGGAGCGCGACCGGCCACCACGCCCGCGTACGGCGCCGCTCGGGGCTGCGCCGACGATGGCGGTGGAGGTGCCTAGTTCGACATCTCGGCGGCGTCGATGGGCACGGGCATCTCGGACGCCATGACCCCCGGGATGACCTCGGCCTGCGGAGGAGCCGCGGCGCTCTTGAGCGGCCACGACAGGGCGAAGCCGGCCAGCACCGCCGCCGCGGTGACCGCGACGCGGGGGTGGCGCCGGACGAAGCCGGCGAGGGCGAGTTCGCGGACGTCCGTCGCGACCTGTTGCGCGGTGGGGGTGGCCTCGAGCGGCGGGAGGTCCATCGCCTGGTAGGCGTCGAGGTAGGCCGCGACGGTCGCGGCGCTCGGCCGCTTCGACGGGTCGCGGGCGGTCATGGCCGACAGCAGCTGCGGCCACGGCGACGGCAGGTTCGGCGGGATGGCCGGCTGGCGCCGCACCCGGGCGACGGCGGCCGCCAGCGGCGAGCCGTCGAACTCCTTGCGGCCGGTCAGCGCCTCGAGCAGCACCAGGCCCAGGGCGTGGACGTCCGCGCCAGGGCAGATCGGCCCGCCCAGCAGCTGCTCGACGGCGCAGTAGCCGGAGGTGGTGACGACCTCGTCGGCGTCGCACTCGTGGCGTGGTGGGGTGCAGATGCCGAAGTCGGTCAGCCGCGCTCGGCCCTCCTCGAGGAGGATGTTGTTGGGCGAGACGTCCTGGTGCACGAGGTTGTGCTCGTGCGCGTGGGCCAGCGCCTCGGCGACGTCGCGACCCAGGATGCGGGCCTGCTCCAACGTCAGCGGGCCGTAGGACAGGCGCTCCTTGAGCGTGGGGCCCTCGACGAGCTCGACGACCAGGAAGGGTCGCTCGTCCTCCACGCCGGCGTCGTACAGCCGCACGATGCCGGGATGGTCCAGGCTCGACAACGCACCGAGCTCGCGCGTCATCGCGTCGTCCATGTGGTGACCGGCCGAGAAGCGCTTGATCGCGACGTCCCGTTGCAGCACGGTGTCGCGGGCCTGCCAGACATCGGCGCTCGCGCCGGTGCCGATGTTGGTCAGCAACGCATATCTGCCTGCGATCAGATCAGGCACGCGTGCCCCTCCCCGTACGGTTCAGCGTCGTGGCGACGCCTGGCGGTCAGCAACAGCCGACCGCCGCGCAGCTTCGCGCGTGGCCCTGACTACCCGGTCCAGATGTTCCGTGCTCACGAGGTGCCGGTCATCCTAGAACAACTCCTTACCTCACACTGATGACACATCAGCGATGGTTCAGATCGCTCAGGTGGCGGGTGGCTCAGACGTGCCTGGATATGCACCGGTCTCCCGGAAGCACGTGTTGCCGTGGCGGGGAAGCGCCAACGGCCGACATTGTGCCCGCAATTTGCGCCGCATGCACGCCAAAGATCCGGATGACCTGCTACGACAGCAGTCGGACGACGTCGACGACGCCGCCCTCCGCGGCGAAGTCCGAAGCAACCTCGGCCCGCAGATCGGCGTCGGAGAGATAGTCCGCCGCCGTCCTCGCGAGACCGATCGCCCCATCGATGGTGGCATCATCCGCGCGCGGCGATGCCGCGTGCGCTGCGAACTCCGCCGTGTGGATGGTCACCTCCGGTGGCGCGACCGACAGCAGCGGGTGGATGGCGGGGACCCGGACGCTGATGTTGCCCAGATCCGTCGACGCGGCCAGCGACGTGGGGGCGACCCCCGCCGGGAGCACCCTGCGCGGGCGGTCGCCGAGGTTGACCGCGTAGCGCGCGGCCAGTGGCCGGTTGGTGCGCACGGGCAGGTACGGGGGGCAGGGGTCCCAGTCCAGCTCGGCGACGGTCGCCGTCGCGGTCGCCGCCGACTCGAGGACGGCCTGCACCCGGTCGCACAGCTCGATCAACGTCTCCGGCGCGGCCGACCGGACGTAGAAGTGCGCGGCGGCCCGGTCGGGGACGATGTTCGGGACCTGGCCGCCGTCGGTGATGATGCCGTGGACGCGGTCGTCGGGGAGCATGTGCTGGCGCAGCTGGGCCACGCCCGTGTAGGCCAGCACCGCGGCGTCGAGCGCGTTGCGGCCCATGAACGGCATCATCGACGCGTGGGCGGACAGGCCGTGGTAGGTCACAGCGACCTGCCGGACCCCGAGCCACGGATGGTCGGCGACGTCCATGCCGGCCGGGTGGCACATGACGGCCGCGTCGACGTGGTCGAAACCGCCGGCCCGCGCGATCAGCTCCTTGCCGCCGCCACCCTCCTCGGCAGGTGTCGCGATCAGCTCGACCGTGCCGTCGAGCTCACCGGCCAGCTGGTGCAGCGCCAGGAACGCGCCCACCGCGGTGGCGCAGATCACGTTGTGCCCGCAGGCGTGGCCCAGGCCGGGCAGTGCGTCGTACTCGGCGATCACCGCCACGGTGGCCCCGCCCGCGCCCGTCGACGCCCGCAGGGCGGTCTCGAGCCCGTACGCCCCGACCTCGGCCTCCACGCCGTGGCGCGCCAACAGGTCCGCGACGGCCCGTGCGGCGCGGTGCTCCTCGAAGCCCAGCTCGGGATGCTCGTGGATGTCGTGGGACAGCCCGAGCAGGTCGTCTCGCAGGGCCTCGACCCGGGTGCCGATCCGCTCGTGGAGCGTGGCCGCGCCCGCGAACGGCGATGTCGGCGGTGGCGGGTCGGCACGCTGGATACGGTCGGAGACCGCCGCGAGGTAGTCGGGGTAGGGGCGCTCGGGCTGCTGCATGGCGAGCAGCGTAGCCGTTGGACCCGACCTCCCCGCCGGCCGGCCGATCCGCGGGGTGGGGCGGCGTTCCGCTCCGCGCTGCGCGGTCGGGCGGGTCAGGCGCCCGACGCGGTGACCGCCAGGCCGCCCAGCACCGACACCAGCACGGCGAGTCGCGGCGGCAGCTGCAGCGCGCGCGCCGTCCGCAGGTCGTGGCGCGAGAACGCCTGGCGGTGCAGCACCGCCATGGCGACCGCGTGCAGGCCGACGAACGCCACGAGGTCGAGGGGCGCCAGCCAGCGACCGGAGGCCAGCAGCCCGTGCGCGGCCGCCAGCGGCGCCAGCACCCCGGTGAACCAGCCCCGGATGACCCCCAGGCGCAGCACCAGCCGGCCGGCCAGCGCCGCGACGGCGGCGGTCACCACCGGCCGTGCGCCGGTGCCCGGTGCACAGAGGTGCAGCGCCATGCCCATCAGCACGGCCGTCAGCCATGCGGCGGCGGTCGGGTAGGTCGTGTGGGCGGTGGTCACCAGCGGGTTGCGCCACGCCAGCCGGCCGTCGGGGTCACGGCCGATCGGCGCGAGCGGGGCCACCAGCGTCGCCACCGCCTCGAACGGATCGTGGCGCGCGTGCGCCGCCGGCCCGCGACGGACCGCGAGGACCCCCTGGGCCACGAGGTGCGCCGCCAGCGCGACGGCGAGCACGCGACCGTCGTCCGACGCCAGCGCCACCGCGGCCAGCAGCGCGAGCCCGACGACGGCCGGGGGACCCAGATGTGCCGCCGCCGCGGGTCCGCCGCCCGCCGGCCGATCGAGCAGGCGCACCGGGTTGGCCAGGCGCACCAGGGGAGCGCACAGCATCGACGCCCCGACCACGACCGGTACGGCGACCGTGCCGTCGACCGGCCGTCCGGCCGTCACGAGCAGCGCCAGGATCGTGGCGGTCACGACCACGCCGGCGGCGCGGACGGCCGCGCGGGTCGCCGGATGGTCCGCCACGGCCGTCAGTGCCGGCGGCAGCGGGCGGTGCCACCGGGTGGCCGGCAGGCCCGGGCGCGTGGCCGCGCGGCCGGTCAGCGCCGCCGCCGTGCCGACCACGACGGTCGCGCCCCCGGCGAGCACTGCCGGCAGCGGCACCGAGCCGGTGATGGGGTCGGACGTCATCGTGGGCACCAGCCGGCGAACGGACGGTGTGCGGTCACGCGACGGTGGTCGCCGCGGCTTCGCGGAGGCGAACGGGAATCGAACCCGCCAGCCGGATGGGTACCGGCTCATCGGTTTTGAAGACCGTGGGACCCACCAGGAATCCAGACGCCTCCACGGTCAACGATAGCGGACGTCACGGTCAGCGTCGGGTGACGTGGACCGTGACGGGCCCGGGCAGCAGGTGCGGCGGCAGCGCGTCGACCGCCCCCTCGACGGCGGCGACCCGGGCGTCGTCGAATGGCGCGAACGACGTCACCTCGACGACCGTGCCGGTCGCGCCGGGTGCGTCGGACCAGGTGCCGACGACGAAGCCGTCGACCAGCACGACCGGCGAGATCCACCCGGCCGCCCGCGACACGTCGTCGAGGTGCCCGTCGGGGATCAGCACCCCCCGGTGACTGATCGGCGCGAGCACGTACGGGTCGAAGCCGCCGAGCAGCGCGGTGCCGCGCGCCGGTGCGGCCTCGGCCAGCTGCGCGGCGCCCGACGGCGTGACCCACCCCCGGAACCCGTCGATCTCCGCGACCGCGAGGTCGTCGGCGTGGGACGCCAGCACGCGGCGGGCGGATGCCTCCCTGATCCCGAACCACCGGCCGAAGTCCGCGTGGGTGGCCGGGCCGCAGGCGTCGAGGAAGCGGTGCAGCACCTGACGGACGGCCTCGTCCGCCCGCGGTGCCGGTCCGGGATCGGCGATCCAGTCCGCTGGTCGGACGAACGTGACGTTGCGCCCCCGGTCCGGCCCGAAGCACAGCAGCCCGCGGTTGGCGGCCGGCTTGAGCACCGCGCCCCAGCCCGACCGCAACCGGTCGGCGAGGTGCGGGCTGCCGGTCATCTCGGCGAGCCGTTCGGCCAGCTCGTCGCGGGTGAGGCGCCGGCCCGCGAGCGCGTCGGGGATCGCAGCGGTGATGGCGTCGAGCTCGGCGGCCGTGACGCCGTGGTAGCGCTCCCACCCCGGCGTGATCCGCCACTCGCGGGTGGACAGCGCCGCCACCCACAGCGCGTGCTCGCGCGCCGGCAGCCAGTGCAGCGTCCCCCGCACCGCCCAGGTCTTCACGAGCGTCCGACGGACCCACAGCGCGGCATCGAGCTCGTCGGCGGTCGCGCCGCTGCGCAGGCCGGCGGCGAACCGTGCCGACGACGTCACCTGCGCCTGCACCCCGCCGAGCGCGGCGGCGACCGCGACGGGGTCGTCGGCGGGCGTGGTGACGTGCTGGCGTGCGAGCCGCCAGCCGAACACCCGGCTCCACCCGACGGACACGTCGGGCGGACGCTGCCGCAGGAGGTCGCGCGCACGGGCCATGCCGCCGCACGATAGCGCCGTCCCGGCCGCGGGCCCGCCGTGACCGACCCCCCGGCGCGCACGGCCGGATCGTGCCGCACCGCGCCGGGCCTGCGGCCGCATCCCGCCGTGTGACCGGACAGGCCGGACACCCCGGCGCCGCTCCGGCCCGCGAGACCGGGCGACGGCGCCGACGGCGTAGCGTTGCGGGCATGCGCACCCCCACCGCCCGCACGACGTGAACCCGGTCGACGCGGCGCTCATCGCCCTGGCCGGCCTCGGGGCCGGCGCCATCAACACCATCGTGGGCTCCGGCACCCTCATCACGTTCCCCACGCTGATCCTGCTGGGCTACCCGCCGGTGCTGGCGAACGTGTCGAACAACCTGGGCCTGGTGCCCGGGGGCGTCAGCGGCGCGGTCGGCTACCGCCGGGAGCTGGTCGGCCAGCGGTGGCGCGTGCAGTGGCTGGCGCCGGCGTCGCTGGCCGGTGGCGCGATCGGCGCGGTCGCGCTGCTGGTCCTGCCCGAGTCGGCCTTCGACGCGATCGTGCCGGTGCTGATCGTCCTCTCGCTGATCGGGGTCGTGGTGCAGCCGTGGCTCCGCGAGCGCCTGCGGGGGCGCGTCGTGGATGGCGCGCGCGGGCGTCCGTCCACGACGCTGATCGCCGGGGTGTTCCTCGCGGGGATCTACGGCGGCTACTTCGGTGCCGCGCAGGGTGTGCTGCTGATCGCCCTGCTCGGGATCCTCGCGGCCGACGACCTGCAGCGGTTGAACGCGACCAAGAACGTGCTCGGGCTGGTCGTCAACGCCGTCGCCGCGGTCGTCTTCGTGGTCGCGGCGAGGATCGACTGGACCGTGGCCGGCCTGATCGCCGTAGGCTCGATCATCGGGGGTCAGCTGGGGGCGACGCTCGGGCGTCGCCTGCCCCCCGCCGTGCTGCGGGGCGTGATCGTCGTGGTCGGCACGGTCGCGGTGGTCCGCCTGGTGACGACCGGCTGAGCAGGACGTCGCGGACAACAGCGGCCCCGCCGTCCCGGGATGTGCCCCCGGGACGGCGGGACCGCCGCGTCGGTGCCCTGGTCTCAGCGGCGGCCGCGCCGCCCGACCACACCGGCGTCGCCACCGCCGCGGCGCTCGGCCTCGGCGACGGCCTGGAAGCGGCGGCGGTCCAGGTGCTCGATCGCGGTCACGGCACCGATCTCCTCCATCTCGGTGAACGTGTGCCCGAGCGCCTCCAGCGCCGCGCCGTACTGCTCGATGAACGCCGGCTCGGCGCTCACGGCGGCGGTGTTGCGCTGCGACGCCCGTGGCTCCTCGACCGCCTCGGGCAGCGTCAGGTCGCGCGCGATGCGGTTGGCGACGACCTGCGCGACCGTCGTGATGATGGTCGAGCCGCCGGGCGAGCCGACCGCCAGGAACGGCGCGCCGTCGTCGAGCACGATCGTCGGGCTCATGCTCGAGCGCGGCCGCTTGCCGGGCGCCGGCAGGTTCGGGCTGGGGCCGGTGAAGTTGAAGTCGGTCAGCTCGTTGTTCAGCAGGAAGCCACGGTCGGGCACCGTGATCCCGCTGCCGCCGGTCTGCTCGATCGTCAGCGTGTAGCTGACGACGTTGCCCCAGCGGTCGGCGGTGGTCAGGTGCGTCGTCGACTGCCCGCTGGCCGAGTCCACCGCGTCAGGATCCGGCACGCAGTTGGCGTCGCCGTCCTCGTCGCACGGGTCACCGGGATCGACCGGCTTCGCGCTGGCGGCGTCCGGATCGATCTGCGCGAAGCGCTCGGCGGCGAACTCCTCCGACAGCAGGCCGGTGGCGGGCACGTACACGTACCGGTCGTCGGCGATGTAGGCGTTGCGGTCGGCGAAGGCGTGCGCCGTCGACTCGAGGAACAGGTGGTAGAAGCCCGCGGCGTCCGTCCACGAGCCGAGCTCGAGGATGTTCAGCGCCTCACCGACGGTCAGCCCACCCGACGACGGCGATGGCATGCCGTAGACCTCGTAGCCCTGGAACCCGCTCTCGGTCGGCTCCGGCCGCTGCACCTCGTAGTCGGCGAGGTCGCGGATGTCGAGGTACCCGGGCTGCCACTCCTCGGTGGTCTCGGCGGCGGTCGGCGGGTCCTGCACCGTCGCGACGACCTCCTCGCCGAGGTCACCGCCGTAGAACCACTCCGGCCCGTACCTCGCCAGCTTGCGGTAGGTCCGGGCGAGGTCGCGGTTGCGGAACCGGCTGTCGACCGCGGGCGCCTCGCCGTCGACCAGGAACGTCTCGGCGGTCGATGTGATCTCGCGGAACCGCTCCGCGTTGTCGGCGGTCTGGGCGTTGAACGTCTCGTCTACGACGAAGCCGCGGCTCGCGGCGCGGATGCCCGGCTTGAGCGCCGTGGACAGTGAGATCGTGCCGTACTCGTCGAGCGCCTCGACCCACGTGTCCAGGGTGCCGGGCGCGCCGACCGACAGCCCGCTGTTGACCGCGTCCATGAAGCCGTCGGTGCGGCCCGCGAACCCCGCGAACACGTCGATGCCGAACCGGTGGTCGTCGGGCGCCTCCTCGCGGCCGTCGATCACGACGACCTCGCCGCTGCCGGCGCGGCGGATCAGCATGAAGCCACCGCCACCGATCCCCGCCGAGTACGGCTCGGTCACCCCGAGCGTGGCCGCGGCCGCGACGGCCGCGTCGACCGCGTTGCCGCCCTTGCGCAACACCTCCAGACCCGCCTCCGTGGCGACGGGATCAACCGTCGAGACGGCGCCGCCCCGGCCGACGGCGACCGGATCCTTCGTCGGTTGCCGGCCACCGCCGCGCGGTGCCGCCGAGGCGACCGGCATGAGCGCGGCGACCATCGCGATCACCAGGCAGCTGATGAGGATCAGGCGCCTCGTGGCCTGGCTCCGCAGGCCCCCGGCCACGCCGGACAGGACGTCGTGCATGCTGTGCCCCCTTGGCCCGCAGGCCGCGATGCCGGCACCCCCGTTGGCCGGCTGCCGTGCAGCGTAGAGATGGGCGCGGCGCATGCAAAGGAGGTGCGACCGCCGGGGCCGGGTGGGTGGCGTGGCCCTCGAAGCCCTGCCACCGGTGCCCTACGCTCCCGTCGACCCGGGCCGGCCCCGGTCCGCCCGCGGCGCCGGGCGGCCCGTGACCGTGGAGGTGACGGATGCGGCAGCTGCAGGTCCAGCTCGGTGACGTCGAGGTGCGCGCACGCGCGGGCGGCGTCGCCGGCATGCCCGGCGGAGCGGGGGTCGCCTACCTGGCCGAGGACGTCGAGGTCCGCCGGCTCGGGCACTGCCGCTTCGCCATCGACCGCCGCGAGGTCGACTTCGGTCCAGTCGCCGCCGCGGCCCCCGTCGTGGTGCCGGTGCCGGGAGACCGCCGTCGGGGCGGCACGGTCGGATGAGCGGCGACCAGCCCGCGCGCGACCGTGCGGTCTCCCTGTTCCGCCGTCGGTTCGGCCGCGCGCCCGAGCGGCTGGTCCGGTCGCCCGGGCGGGTCAACCTGATCGGTGAGCACACCGACCACAACGGCGGGTTCGTGCTGCCGATGGCCATCGAGCACGCGTTGTGGCTGGCCACGGCGCCGAGCGACGATGGCGTCGTGACGCTCCTGTCGGACGACGCCGACGACGAGGTGGTCGTCGACCTCAGCGCGATCGGCGACCGCCTCGACGGCTGGGGCGCCTACGTGCAGGGGGTGGCGTGGGCGCTGCGCCAGGCGGGCACCGACACGGCCGGCATCGTCGGGGCGGTCGCCTCCGCCGTGCCCCCCGGCGCGGGGCTGGCGTCATCGGCCGCCCTCGAGATGGCGGTGTGCCGCGCGCTGACCGCCGACGGTGCGTGGGACCCCGTCGCCGCCGCCGAGCTCGGGCGGCGCGCCGAGAACGCGTGGGTCGGCGTCGCCTCCGGCATTCTCGACCAGTTGGCGTCCGCCGCAGCGCGCGCCGACCATGCGCTGCTCATCGACTGCCGGTCGCTGGACCTCACGCACGTGCCGCTGCCCGACGGCGTCGCCGTGGTGGTGATGGACACCACGACGCGACGCGAGCTGGCCGGATCGGCGTACAACGACCGCCGCGCCGAGTGCGCCGCCGCGGCCGGGGCGCTCGGCGTGGCGTCCCTCCGCGACGCCGATCCCGACGCCGTCGAGGCGCTCGACGACCCCGTGCTGCGCCGACGAGCCCGGCACGTGGTCACCGAGCACGCGCGCACCGCCCAGGCCGCGCAGGCGCTGCGCGCCGGTGACGTCGCGGCCCTCGGGCCGTTGCTCGCCGACGCCCACGCCAGCATGCGCGACGACTTCGAGGCGTCCGGCCCGGAGCTCGACGCGATCGTGGCGTGCGCCGTGCAGGCCCCCGGCTGCGTCGGGGCGCGGATGACCGGGGGCGGGTTCGCCGGCTGCGGTGTCGCCCTGGTCGCAGCTGACCGGGTCGACGCCTTCACCGCGGCGGTGGCGCCCGCCTTCGAGGCCGCGACCGGGCTGAGGCCGCAGTTGCACGTGACCGGGGCGGCAGCGGGCACCGGCGTCGTCGGCGTCGATTGACGTGCGCCCCCGGCGTCGCCGCAGCTACCCTGCCCCGATGACCGCGACCGGAGGCGCCATGGCCGGATGCACGCACGTCAGCGAGGTGGAGGTCGACGGGGTGGAACCCAGCCCGCCCGACGGATGCGCCGAGTGCCTCGAGGTCGGCGGCACGTGGGTGCACCTGCGCATGTGCGCCACCTGCGGCCATGTCGGCTGCTGCGACTCGTCGCCGGGCCGGCACGCGACCGCTCACGCCACCGGCGGCGACCACCCCCTGGTGCGCTCGTACGAGCCCCGCGAGGTGTGGTGGTTCTGCTACGCCGACGACCTCGCGTTCGAGGTGGCCGGTCAGGGCCCCCTGACCGACCGCCACCACGCACCGTTCGCCTGAGCCGGCGCGGCGGGCTGTCGCGGCGCGGCGGGCCGCGTAGCCTTGCCGGATGGCGGTGGAAGCGCTCGACGGGGACGCCGGACCGCGTCCCGCCGCCGACGGTCGGCCGCGTCGCCGGTTGCGCCACGTCCTCGTCGGCACGGCGGCCGTGCTCGTGCTGGCGGTCGTCGCCGGGCTGCTCGCGGGCGGCTGGCACTACTCCGACCAGCTGCTGACCTACCCCGAGGTCGACGATCTGGCAGTCGCCGCGCAGGTCGCCGACGTCGAGGCACAGGGCGTCGACGCCCTGGCCGTGACTGCCGACGGCCCGCTGGGGGCGTACCCGGGGGTCCTCGTGCCCGGGAGCGGCGACGCGTGGGTGGTCGTCGTGCACGGCCGGGGAGGGACACCGGTCGTCGGTGCGCCGCTCGTGTCGACGCTGGCCGACGACGGTCGCTCGGTGCTGTTCACCAGCTACCGCAACGACGGGCTCGCCCCGGACGACCCCGACGGCTACACGACGTTCGGCGACCGCGAGTGGCGCGACCTGCAGGCGTGGGTCGACGTGGCGACCGCTGCCGGCGCCGAGTCGCTCGTGCTGTACGGCTTCTCGATGGGCGGCTCCATCGTGTCGTCGTTCCTGCGGTCGGCACCGGACGCCGAGCTCGTCGACGCCGTCATCCTCGACTCGCCCGTGCTGTCGCTGCAGGAGACGCTCGAGCTGCGGGCCGACGACGTCGGGGTGCCCGGGCCGCTGACGCCGGCGCTGCTGGTGGCCACCAAGGCCGTCACGACGGTGCGGGCCGGCATGGACTTCGCTGCGCTCGAGCACGTGGCGCGGTGGGACGCCGACGTGCCAGCGCTGCTGATCCACGGGACCGCCGACGAGACCGTGCCCGACGACCCCACGCTCCGGCTGGCCGCCGAGCTGGGCCCGCAGGCGACGCTGGTCACCCCGGATGGCGTCGACCACCTCGGCTGGCTCGACGCCGACCCGGCCGCCTACCGCGCCCGTCTGGACCGCTTCCTCGACCGCGTGGCGGCGCCGTGACCGACGTCGACCTCGACCCGTCGGCGCTGATCGACGACCCTTATCCGGCCTACGCCGACCTCCGGGACGCCGGCGCCCTGCTGCGGGATCGGCGGACGGGCCTGTGGCTCGTGCCGCGGCACGTCGACGTCGACAGCCTGCTGCGGGACCGGCGGCTCGGTCGGGTGTTCACGCCGCTGGAGCCGCGCGACCGCTTCGGTCCGTGGAACCTGCTCAACGAGCACTCGCTGCTCGAGATGGAGCCGCCCGACCACACCCGCCTGCGGCGCCTCGTCGCGCGGCCCTTCACCCCGCGGCGCATCGCCGGCCTGCGCGACCGCATCGGCGAGCTGGCCGACGGGCTGCTCGACCGCGTCGACCCGGCAGGCTTCGACCTGATGGCACAGTTCGCCGACCTGCTGCCGGTCGAGGTGATCGCCGAGCTGCTCGGGGTGCCCGAGGGGCTGCGCGCGCCGCTGCGGCCCTGGTCGAACCGCATCGTGGCGCTCTACGAGCTGGCGCACGACGAGGACGCGGCCCTGGCGGCCGTCGCGGCCGCGACCGACCTCACGGCCATGCTCGACGAGTTGATCGCGTGGCGGCGGCGCGAGCCGGGCGACGACCTGTTCAGCGCACTGGTCCACGCCGAGGCCGACGGCGAGGCGCTCACCCGCGACGAGCTCGTCGCCACCGCGGCGCTGCTGCTCAACGCCGGGCACGAGGCGTCGGTCAACGTGCTCGGCAACGGCATGGTGGCGCTGTTGGAACACCCAGCCGCCCTGGCGGAGCTGCGCGCGGACCCCCAGCTGCTGCACACGGCCGTCGACGAGCTCATCCGCCACGACAGTCCGCTGAGCCTGTTCCAGCGCACGGTCCTCGAGCCGGTCGAGATCGGCGGGCGGGAGCTGGCTGCCGGTGCGCGCGTGGGGCTGCTGCTGGCCAGCGCCAACCGCGACCCGGCCGCGTTCGCCGACCCCGACGGGCTCCGCCCGGGCCGCAGCCCCAACCCCCACGTCGGGTTCGGCGCCGGCATCCACTACTGCCTGGGCGCCCCGCTCGCCCGGCTCGAGGTCGCCGTGGCGTTCGAGCGGCTGCTCGCCCGGTTGCCGAGCCCGCGGCTCGTCGAGCCGCCGACGCGACGTCGCAGCTTCCAGTTCCGGGGCTTCTCGCAGGTGCTGCTCCGGGATGCGGCGGCGTGACCTGCGGATTGGCATGTCGCAGGTTCGTCGGACCCATTAGCCTGGGCACTGCGTCGTCGACAGCGGTGAGCGGTAGCGACGGCGGGTCTGAGGAGCTTAGATGAACTACTGGGACAGCGTCGGTCGTTGGATCAACACCCTGCTGGTCTTCATCGTCGGCATCCTCGCGTTCGACGCCCTGTTCCGGATGCTGCAGGCCAACGACGACAACGTCATCGTCGGCATCGTGCGGGTGCTCGCGCTGGCCTTCCTCGTCCCGTTCCAGGGCATGTTCGGCGAGCAGGACTACGTGCTGACCACCCTGTTCGCCGTGCTCGGCTACGCGCTGCTCGCCGGCATCGCGCTGGGGGTGCTGCGCTCGCTGCAGGCCTCACGGGCGCAGCAGCCGCCGCACGTGCCGCAGGAGACCCCCGCCGAGAACGCGCCACGGGCACCGTCGGAGCCCCAGGCGCCGCCGTCCCGCCGCGCGGCCGTGGAGCAGCCCCGGGCCACCACCGAGCGGGGCGAGCAGCAACGTGGCACCCGGACCGCGGCGACGCCGCAGGTCGAGGAACCCCGCCGCAACGGCCGGACACAGACCCGCAGGGCGGACGGCGACACCCGCGGTCCGCGACCACCGCGCACGCGAATCCGTGACCGCGCGACCGGCCAGCGCCGCCCCGGCCGGCCCGACACCGAGCGGAGCGGCTGACCAGCCGGATACGCCGGTCCCCCGCCGCCCGACGGGCCGGCGCCCCACCCGGGGGACGCGCCGCTAGCCTGGCGGCATGTCCGACTTGCTGCACTGGGTTGAAGAGCCACCGACCTTGCGCCGGCCGGTCCTGATCGTCGCCCTCGACGGCTTCGTCGACGCCGGCTCCGCCGCCTCCACGGCGTCGGCGTTCCTGCGCCACCGCTGGCGCGCGGAGCGGATCGGCTGGTTCGACGGCGACGCGCTGATCGACTACCGGGCGCGGCGGCCCACGGCCGTCGTCGACTCGGGCGTCGTGCGCCGTATCGACTGGCCCGACCTGGAACTGCTCGCAGCGCCGCTGCACGACAGCGAGCACGACGTGCTGCTGCTGCTCGGCCCCGAACCGGACATGCGGTGGCAGGCGTTCTGCCGCGAGATCGCGTCGGCGTGCGCGCGTCTGGGCGTCGAGCAGGTCATCCAGCTGGGCGCCTATCCGGCCGCGGCACCCCACACCCGGCCCGTTGGGGTCACGCGGGCGAGCAACCGCGTCGAGCAGGCCCTCGACGTCGACGCGATGGACGTCACGGGGTACACCGGTCCCGTCAACGCCAGCACGGTGCTGGAGGCCGAGCTTGCCGAGCACGACGTGCCGGCCGTCGGGCTGTGGGCCGAGGTGCCGCACTACATCGCCACCAACCCGCACCCGCCGGCGGCGCTGGCGCTGGTCGAACGGGTCGTCGACGCCCTCGGGGTCACGGTCGACACGACCGAGCTGCGCGCCGCCGCCCAGCTGCACCTCGAGCAGGTCGCCGAGGCGGTCTCCGAACACGAGGACGCCGCGTCGATGGTCAGCGCGCTGGAGCAGATGATCGACTCGGGCGAGACCGAGGAGGAGCTGCCAACCGGCGAGGACCTCGCGGCCGAGATCGAGACGTTCCTCGAGGCCCGCCGCGATGACTGACGCCGCGGACCGGCTGCTCGCCGAGACCCCGGTCACGCTCGACGGTGCGCCACATGGCGCCGGCTTCACGGCGCGGCTCGGGCTGACCCTGCTCGAGGTCGGCACCACCAAGGTGCGTGCCCGCGCCGAGGTCGGGGCACGGCACCACCAGGAGGGCGGCATCCTGCACGGTGGCTGGCATGCGTCGGTCGTCGAGACCATCGGGTCGCTCGGCGCCTACCTGTGGGCAGCCGAGACCGACCAGTCGGTCGTCGGGGTCTCCAACTTCACCGAGTTCTTCCGGCCCTTCCAGCGGGGCACGCTCGAGGTCGAGGCGGTGCCCGTGCACCAGGGGCGCTCCCAGCAGGTCTGGGAGGTCCGCACCAGCCGTCCGGACGGCAAGCTGGTCGCCCGCGGCCAGCTGCGCCTGCAGCACATCGACCGCTGACCCGCCCCCCGAACCACCTCCGCGGAGCAGATCCACCATGACCGCCGCCGTCACCGACGTCACCGAACAGACCTTCGCCGCCGACGTGCTCGAGGCCAGTGCGACCACCCCCGTGGTCGTCGACTTCTGGGCGCCCTGGTGCGGCCCGTGCCGTCAGCTGTCGCCGATGCTCGAGGAGATGGCCGACAAGTTCGGCGACGACGTCACGGTCGTCAAGCTCAACGTCGACGAGGCGCCGCGGCTGGCCCAGCAGTTCGGGGTCCAGGGGATCCCCGCCGTCAAGGCCTTCCGCGACGGGCGGGTGGTCAACGAGTTCACCGGGCTGCAGCCGGCCGTCGTGGTCGAGCAGTTCTTCACCGCGCTGGTCCCCAGTACCGCCGACCGCCTGGTCGCCCGCGCGGCCTCGGAGCCCGCACAGGCCGAGGCGCTGCTGACCCGGGCGCTGGAGGCGGAGCCCGACCACCCCCGCGCGCTGGTCGGCCTGGCACGGATCGCGGTGGAGCAGGACCGCCACGACGACGCGCGGGCGCTGCTGGCGCGTGCGTCGCAGGACGACGAGGCCCAGCGGCTGCTGGCCGAGCTGCGCCTGTCCGACGCCGGCGACGGCGCCTCGCTGGACGCGCTCGCGGCCGGCGCGGACGCCTCGCCACAGGCGCGCCTGGAGTACGGTCGCGCCCTGGTCGCCGCCGGCCGCCACGACGAGGCCGTCGAGGTCCTGCTGGCCGCGGTTGGCGAGCCCGAGACCCGCGAGGACGCCCGCGCGTTGCTGCTCGACGTCTTCCGGGTACTTGGCGATGCACACGACCTCACCCGGCGCGCCCGGCCCCGGCTCGCGAGCGCGCTCTTCGCCTAGCGACGCACGAAGGACCCCCACCGTGAGCGAGCAACCGGACATCACCGCCGACCCGACCGGACCGGCCCCCGGCGCGCCGCCCGGGGACGGCCCGGAAGCGGACGGCGCCCCCACCGCGCCTCCGACCGGATCAGAGGTCGAGGTCGTCGACGACGAGCAGGAGCGCCAGGACGCGATCACCGAGCCCGGCAAGCTGCTGCGCATAGCGCTCATGCTGCGCGAGATGCAGGAGGAGGTGCGCCGCGCCGACCCCGACGAGGCCGGACGCCAGCGGCTGCGCCAGATCCACGACACGTCGGTCTCGCAGATGGAGTCGGTGCTGACCGGCGGGCTCCAGGAGGAGCTGCGTGCGCTGACGCTGCCCTTCGAGTCCGACACGCCCACCGAGTCGGAGATCCGCATCGCGCAGGCGCAGCTGATCGGCTGGCTGGAGGGCCTGTTCCAGGGGATCCAGGCCGCCATCGCCAGCCAGCAGATGAGCGCCCGCCAGCAGCTCGAGCGGATGCGCCGCGGGCTGCCACCGGGCACGCAGGGCGGAGGAGCGCAGGGCCAGCAGGGTGGCGGCGAGGACCGCCGGTTCGGCGGCACCGGCCAGTACTTGTAGGTGCCGTCCCACCGTCGCAGCGCTTTGGTGCAGCGTGGCGGCGCGGATATCGTTGCGTCGACCATGTGGGCCGGCGTCGGGCGCCACCGGGACCATTGCGCGTCCTGGCGTGCGGCGCGTTGAGGAGGAGCGATGGGTCGGGCACGCGAACTGTGGGAGCAGCTGGGCGCTGCGCTGGAGAAGCACGACGACGAGGCGGTCGCGGAGCTCTACGCCGCCGAGTCGGTGTTCCTCGAGCCCAACAACCCGCCGCACGAGGGTCGGACGCTGATCCGCGCGTACCTCAACTCGTGGATGCAGGCTCGCGAGGACCTCGACATCAACGTCGAGCGGATCCTGGAGTCCGACGACGGGTCGACCGTCGCCGTCGAGTGGACCATGAGCTACACCGCCGCCGGCCGCCGGTGGAACAACCTGCCCCGGAGCAGCTGGTTCGAGGTCGACCAGGGCGGTATCCGCTACCACCGCGACTACTACTAGACCGCCGCAGATCGCCTGCACGGGCGCGACCACCGGTCGCGCCCGTTCGCGTGTGCGCACAGTGATCGCCGTCACCGTCAGCGGGTGACGCTCCACAGGCGCTGACGGCGGCCGCCGCCCCCGCCGGCCGGTCCCACCTACGGTCCGCCCCCGTACAGCTGCTCGACGGACGGGGGACGCCATGATCGCCGACCTGCCGGTCGTCGTCGCGCTGCCGGAGCCGTTGGGCACGCACGTCGCGCTGTGGGTCGAGCGGGATCTCGGGTGGCAGGTCGTCGACGGGGACGGGCCGCTGTCGCCGGTCCTCGCGCTGGCCGACCACGCGCCGGGCGGCCTGCCCTGGATCGGCGTCGTCGACGGGCCGTCCGACGCCGACCGCATGCGGGGGTTGCTCGAGGCGGGCGCGGTCGACGTGGTCGGATGGCCAGACGAGCGCGCCCGCGTGCCCCTCGCCGCGGTCCGCGTCGACGTGCTCCGGCGCCGGGCGCCGCACGGGCGACGGCTGGTCGTCGCGGGCGTCGCCGGCGGGGTCGGCACGTCGACGGTCGCGCTGGCCGTCGGTGGCCTGCTCGCCTGGCGCGGCGCGACCGTCCTGGTCGCCGGGTCGGCGGCGGTCGCGCGGCTCGCGGGGGTCGCGGGTGCGGCCAGTGGTGCGCACCGGGCCGTCGGCGGGGTCCCGCGGCTGTCGGTCGGCATCGGTGACGGCGTCGCGGTCGGGTGGGACGGCGACCTGGTCGTCGTGGACGCGGGCGTCATCGACGGTGACCGGATGGGTCCGTCGGGCGACGGGGCGACCGTGGTCGTCAGCCGGGCGGACGCCGGGCTGCGGCAGGCGCGGGCATCGAGCCGGCCGGTGGTCGTGATCGGCGCGTCGCCGCTGTCGACCACCGACATCGTCCGGGTCCTCGGGCGGCCACCGCTGGCCCACCTGCCACACTCGGTCAGGGTGGCCCGGGCGGGCGTGGTCGGGCGGGTGCCGGCCGGCCTGCCGGGCCGGTGGCTGCACACCCTCCAGGCGGGGCTGCGGGAGCTCGAGCGGGCGCCGGCATGACGACCGCTATCGGATCCGGTCGAGGCGTCGGGCAGCGGGCGGCCGTCGACCTCGAGCGGATCCGCCTGCGGGTCGCGCAGGACCCGGCGCTGTGGGCAGGTGGCCACGCGACCGCGCGCGGGCCCGCCCTGCGTGCCGCGATCGCCCGTGCGGTCCGGGCCGAGCGGCTGCTGCTCGACGACCACGGCCTGGCGGTGGTCGTGCGGGAGATGGCCGACCTGTTCACCGGGCTCGGCCCCGCCGAGCCGCTGCTGCGTGACCCCGAGGTCACCGACGTGCTCATCAACGGCCCGGCCGAGGTCTGGGTCGAGCGCGGCGGGCGGCTCCGGCGCACGCCGGTCACCTTCCCCGACGCCGAGTCGGTGCGGGCCGCGGTGCTCCGGGTGGTCGGTCCCCAGGGCCTGCGGTTCGACCGTGCCCATCCCACCGTCGACACCCGGTTGCCCGACGGCAGCCGCCTGCACGCCGTCGGCGAGCCGTTGACGGCGTCGGGACCCCTGGTGACGGTGCGCAAGTTCGCCTCGGTCGCCCACACCTGGGCCGACCTCGACCACACGGGCGCCGTGCCGCCGGCCGCGCGCGAGCTGCTGCGGGGCGCCGTCGCCGACCGCCGCGCGATCGTCTGCGCCGGCCGCACCGGCACGGGCAAGACCACCATGCTCGGCCTGCTGCTCGCCGACGTCACCGCCGCCGAGCGGGTCGTGGTCGTGGAGGACGCACCCGAGCTGCGCCCGCGCTGCCCGCACGCCGTACGGCTGGAGACGCGGCCCGCCGGACCCGACGGTGGCCCTGGCGCGGACTTCCGCGACCTGGTCCGCCAGGCGCTGCGCATGCGACCCGACCGCATCGTGGTCGGCGAGGTGCGGGGGACCGAGGTGGTCGACGTCCTGCAGGCGCTGGCCACGGGCCACGAGGGCTGCATGACGACCGTGCATGCCCGCGCGGCCGACGAGGCGCTCGTCCGGCTCGAGGGCATGGCGCTGCTCGCGGGCCTCCCCCTCGCGGCGGTCCGGGCCCAGCTGGCGGTGTGCCTCGACCTGCTGGTCGTGCTCGGCCGCGACGCCGAGGGGCGCCGCCGCCTCCAGCAGGTCGCCCAGGTCGACGGGCTCGACGCGACGGGGCGGCTGCGCTGGACGGACCGCTGGCGGCGCGACGGGGCGGTCGGCGCGTGACCGGCGTGACCAGCATCGACCTGTTGCGCGTCCGCGCCGCGCTGGAGGTCGGCCTCCCGCCGGCCGAGGCCCTCGCCTGCGCGCAGGACGTCGAGCTCACCCGTCTGGCGCGCGTGGTTGCCCTGGGCCAGCCGCTGGCCGCCGTCGCACGGACGGTCGACATCGGGCGGGGCGCCCTGGGGGCCGGTCCGCTGCTGCGCGGCCTCGCGCTGGCCGAGCGCAGCGGTCGTGGCGCCGTCGATGCGGTCGACACGGCGCTGCGGCTGCGGCACGACGCCGAGGTCGACGACCTGCGGCTGGCGGCCAAGACCGCACAGGCGACCGGCACCGCCCGGCTGCTGACGGCACTGCCGGTCGGGGCGTGGGCGCTGCTGGTCGCGGTCGACCCGACGGCGCTGCGGTTCTACCAGACGCCACTGGGGTGGGCGTGCGCCACGGCGTGCGTGCTGCTGGGGCTGGCCGGACACCGGTGGTCGCGCTGGCTGGTCCGCCGCGCTGCGGCCGCGGCCGGCGCCGCGGACCCGCTGACCACCGCGCGTACCCCCGCCGACGCGCTCCGCGGGGCGGTGGTCGCGGTGCCGGTTGCCATCGCCGGGTGGCTGGCGGTGCACCCGGTCGTGGGGGTGCTCGTGGGTCTCGCGGTCGGCGTCCGGGCAGCGCGTCCGGGGAGCGCACCGGCGCCCGCGCCCTGCAGCACCGTCGAGGTCGTCGCCCTGCTGGCCATGCTGGTGCGTGCCGAGGCGGGCCTCGCGGCGGCGCTCGACCACCTGGCCGACGTGACCCCGGCCCCGCTCGACGCCCAACTGCGCATCGTCGGCCGGCGGGTGCGGGCGGGCACGGGAACCGAGGCGGCGTTCGCCGGCACCGGGTTGGCCGACGTCGGTGCCGTGCTCGCGATCACCGAGCGGTGGGGCGTCGCCTCGGCCACTCCGCTCCGCCTGCTCAGCGACGCCGTACGCGTCCGCCAGCGCGCCGCCGCCGAGACCGCGGCCGAACGCGTGCAGCTCGCCCTCGTCTTCCCCACCACGTTGCTGACGCTCCCGGCGTTCGTCATCGCGGTCGTCCCACCGCTGGTGTGGACCGCGCTGGCCGCCTGACGCGTCAGCCCGACTGAAAGGAGCCTGCATGCGCAGGCACATGCAGACCGTTGCCCAGCGCGCCGTCGTCGGCGCGCAGCTCGGCGCCACCGACGTCGGCCAGCGGCTGGCGGCCGTGTGGTCCCGGACCGGCCTGGCCAGCCAGGCCGGCGAGCGCGGTGCCCAGGCGGCCGAGTACGCGATGCTCGGCGGCGTCAGCGCCGCGGCGTGCACGGGGCTGGTGGCGCTGTTCAAGAACCGCAACACCCTCAAGACGCTGGTCGAGGCGGTCCTGTCGACCCTCGGCAAGGTCGTCGAGGGATGGTTCTGACCACCGGCGAGGGGGGTGCGGCCGCCGCCGGCCGCACCCCCGGCCGGGCGGGCGAGAGCCCCGCCCGGCCGGACCTCGCCGCCGAAGGCGCGTGTGCGGCGCGGCTCCGGGCCGGCGGGCAATCGGGGAGCCAGGTCCTGGAGTTCGCCATGGTCCTGCCGCTGTTCGGCATCGCGCTCGCGCTGCTGGCCCACACCGGACTGCTGCTGGCCGACGTGCTCGTCGTCCAGGGCATCGCCCGCGAGGCCGCCCGCACGCTCGCCGTCGAGGGCGACGTCGACCACGGGGACCTTGTCGACCGGCTCGCCGCCACCCGCGACGTCCGCCTCGACGTCGACCGCGACGACGGGCTCGTCGAGGTGCGCGCCGAGCTGGCCACCCGAGCCTTCGCGTCGGTCGGCGTCGAGCTGTGGCTGCCAGCGCGCGCGACGTTCCACGACGAGGTGGTCCCCGGTGCCTGACGCGGACCGCGGAACGATCGCGCTGCTGGTCGTCCTCGGCGGCGGTCTCGTGCTGGTCGCGGCGCTCGTGCCGCTGGTGGTCGCGGCCGACCTGATCATCACCCGCGGCCGGGCGCAGCAGGCGGCCGATGCAGCGGCACTGGCCGCGATGGGCACCGACGGTGGCCGCCGCGCGGCCGCGCAGCTCGCCGACGCGAACGGCGCCGAGCTGCTCGCGTGCTGTGGCGGTGAGCCGTCCCGGGCGGAGGTCACCGTCGCCGTCCGACCGGCGTCCCGTGGGGCGGCGGCCGTCGTCCCGCGGGTGCGGGCGCGGGCGGCGGCCGCGATGGTGGCACCCTCGGCGTGGCCCGCCACCGGGCCGTCGGACCTCGGATCGGGCGGCGTGGTCGGTGGGCGCACGTGGCCGGTCCGGGCGCCGCTGACCAGCGGCTTCGGCATGCGGTCCCACCCGCTGACCGGGGCCGCACGGCTGCACGCAGGCATCGACCTGGGTGCCCCCGTCGGCACCGCCATCCGAGCGGCCGCGGCCGGGGTCGTCGTCACCGCCGGTCCGATGGGCGGCTACGGCAACACGGTCGACGTCCGCCACGCCGACGGCACCGTCACCCGCTACGCACACCAGTCGCGGGTGCTCGTCCGTCCCGCCCAGCAGGTCGGTGCCGGCCAGGTCATCGGCCTCGTCGGCTCCACCGGCGCGTCGACGGGCCCGCACCTGCACTTCGAGGTCCGCACCGCCGCCGGCCCCATCGACCCCCGGTCGTGGCTGCCGTGACCGGCGGCCCGTTGTCGTCTGGTCGGCGGGTCCGTAGCGTACGGCCGGTGCCGGGGAGCGCGCTCGCATGCGGTGCGCTTGGCGATGCCCACGACGTCAAGGATCCGTCCATGTCAGCCAGCCTCCACCACACGATCATCCCCGCGCATGACAAGCACGCGACCGCGCAGTACTTCGCCGACCTCCTCGAGCTGCCCGACCCGCAGCCCTCCGGCTTCTTCCTCATGATCCAGCTCGACGACGAGGCGGTCATCAACTTCGCCGAGCCACCGGTCGAGTTCCCGCCGCTGCACTTCGCCTTCCTGGTCGACGATGCGCACTTCGACCGCGTGCTCGACCGCTTCATACGCGACGCCACCGAGTACTGGGCCGATCCGGCCCGGCAGCGCCCGGGCGAGCTCGGTGAGGTCGACGGCGCACCCGACGGCCGCCGCATGTACGTCATCGACCCGACCGCCGGGCACTACCTCGAGCTGATCACCCGCCGCTACGTCATCGACGAGGCCATCACCGGCTGACCGGCCGGGCGCCGCGCACGAGGCCGCCCCTCCGAACTGGCGCGCATCTCACCCTCATGGCCTCCCACGGCCCGATCGCTGTGACGGCCCGGACCCTGCCAATCGACGTATCAGCGGGTGCGTCGCGGACTCAGGTCTGACGAGAGCTGCCATGTCCGGGGTGAGGGACGATCCATGCGACGGATGCTGACCGGGGTCGTTGTGGCCGCGCTCATCGTGGCCGGCTGCTCGACCGCGGTGACCAAGCGGGAGTACGTGCTGGCGCTGACCTCCCTGTGCGCCGAGGCGAACAACCGGCTGGCGGGTGTTGATCCCGTCGTCAACCCGGAGCGCTATGCCGAGGCGTTCCGGCAACTGGTCGACCGGGCCCGGCAGGCGCGCACGCCCGAGGAGGCCCCGACGTCGGAGGAGACCCGTCGCGAGCTCCTCGAGAGGTTCTCGGCGACTGCGGACCGCTTCGCCGCGGCAGCGGAGGCGAAGGAGCGTGGCGACGAGGCGGTCGTGCAGGCCGAGGCGGACGCCGCGCGCGAGCGGCTGGGTCAGACCCAGGAGGTCGCCACGGAGTACGGCATGCCGCCGTTGGACCAGTGCGACGAGCGGATGCAGGCCTCGGCGTCACCCGGCGCCGTCGCGCCCTCGCAGGCGCCGTCAGCGGCACCCACGGGGCAGCCGTCGTCTGAGCCTGCCGTCGCGGACGGCTGGCAGCGTGTGACCGACGCACGGATCGCCCGGCAGCAGGTGGCGGCGGCCGAGGTCGACGGCGTGCTGTACGTCGCGGGCGGGCTGGTGCGCGGGAGCGCCACCCGGCAGGTCGAGGCGCTCGATCCGTTGCTCGACCAGTGGCGTACTGCCGAGCCGCTGCCCTTCCCGCTGCACCACGCCATGGCGGTCGGCTATGAGAACGAGCTGGTCGTCATCGGCGGGTGGCGTCCGCAGGGCAACGACGTGACCGCCCAGGTGTCCAACCGTGCCTTCCGCCTGACCCCGGACGGGTGGCAGGAACTGCCGCGCCTGGGGCGGCCGCGGGCCGCCGGTGCCGCCGCAGTGGTCGACGGTCAGATCGTGGTGGTCGGTGGGCAGAACGACGATGGCCTGGTGACACCGACCGAGATCTTCGACGGCTCCGGCTGGCGCGATGCGGCGCCGATCCCCACCGGACGGGAGCACCTGGCCGCGGCATCTGACGGTCAGTTCGTCTACGCCGTGGGTGGCCGGGACCACAACCCCGACACCAACGTCGACGTCCTGGAGCGTTACGACCCGGCCGGCGACCAGTGGACGTCGTTGCCACCGATGCCGACCAGGCGCGGGAGCATCGACGCCGACATCGTCGACGGTCGGCTGGTCGTCGCCGGCGGGGAGACCCCGCGACGCCACCTGGAGGTCGTCGAGGCGTACGACATCCGGTCGCAGCGCTGGACCGAGTTCCCGTCGCTGGCGGTCCCGCGACACGGTGCGGGCGTCGTGGCGGTCGGCTCGCAGGTCTACGTGGTCAATGGCGCCGAAGGCCTGGCGCACACGCGGTCGTCGGCCGCCGTCGAGGTGCTGACGCCACCCCGGCGCCAGCGACAGCCGACCAGCTGGCGCGGGCTCAACGACGCGCCATTCGCGCGCCAGCAGATGCCGGTCGCCAGGGTGAACGGCGTGCTGTGGGTCGTCGGCGGCCTGGAGGACGACGGTGATGTCGCCACGTCGGCCGTCAGCGGGCTGGACCCGCAGCTGGAGCAGTGGCGCAACGTCAGCGAGCTGCCTCGACCGCTGCACCACGCCATGGCCGTGAACCTCAGCGGCCGACTGGTCGTCATGGGCGGGTGGGCGCAGGAGGGCGACGATCCCACCGCCGAGGTGTCCGGCGAGGTGCTGGCGCTCGGCGACGACGGGTGGGAACCGCTGGCCCCGCTCCGCCACCCACGCGCGGCGGCGGCGGCGGCGGTCGTCGACGGCCAGATCGTTGTGGTCGGCGGGCAGCGTGACAACGAGCTCGTGCGCCAGACTGAGATCTACGACCCCGCGGCAGACGAGTGGCAGGAGGGTGCCCCGATCCCGACACCGCGCGAGCACCTCGCGGCCGGTGCCTTCGACGGCAGCGTGTACGTGGTGGGTGGCCGTGATCTCGGACCCGACCGCAACCTCGACGTCCTCGAGCGCTACGACGTCGCCGCCGACACCTGGGAGCAGCTCGAGCCGATGCCGACGGCCCGGGGCAGCATCGGTGCGACCGTTGCGCATGGCCGGCTGGTGGTCGTGGGCGGCGAGACGAGCAACGGCGTGCTCGACACCGTCGAGCTGTACGACTTCGCGAGCGGCACGTGGAGCGCCGCGCCGAACCTGGCGACGCCGCGGCATGGTGCCGCCGTCGCGACGCGCGGTCCGGTGGTGTACGTCATCGGCGGAGCTGAACGGACCCTGCACCGCGGGTCGTCCATGTCGGTCGAGGCGCTCGACTTCAAGTGACCACCCGTCGGAGCTCGCTCGCCTCCCGCGGACGACCAGCGTCATGGCATGGCGCGGCGCCTCGCTACGATCAACGCGCCACGACCGACGTACGACACAGGCGGAGGAGTCACCTGTGACCGATGATCGACGGTACGAAGACGCACCACGATCGCAGCCCATGACGCAGCACGTGCGGATCAGCTCGCGATACGACGACAACGACGTCCCCTACGTGCGACTGACCCGGACCGTGCAGTCCGGGTTCGGGCTCGGCATCGGCATCGCGCTGGCGCAGGTGGCGATCTTCGGGGCGATCGGTCTGCTCGTCCTCGCGTTCGGCCTGTTGGGGTAGCCCCGGCGACTGGCTCCACCGGCTCGCGTGTGCAGCCCAGCGCGTCACACTGCTCGGGCCCGTTGCGCGACCGACCTCTACCGGTGGTGATCACGCAGCGGGGCTGTGCTCCAGCGCAGCAGGGCGATCCAGCACCTGACCGTCGCACGCCCAGACCGCGTTGATCACCCGCTGGATCCACGCGAGTGCGACCGGAAAGACGACGAACCGCACGACCATGCCCGCCGACGAGGGCAACGGACGGGCGGTCAGCTCGTGGCGTGCGGCGTCACCGCTCGAGGTGGCTCGCGGACGGCACCGCGCGACCTCGCTGGCGCGGTGGATTCGCTCGCACGTGCGGTACACCGACGTGGCGGCCAGCGCGGCACCGGCGGCGACCCACGCCGGCTGCAGCACGGTCGATCCGAAGCCCGCGAGGACCATCGCCAGCAGCGACAGCACCGGCCACCCCCTCGGCGGCTCACCACGTGCAGCCAGGTAGGCGTGCAGATCACGGTTGATGCGGTACCACAGCGGCCCGATCACCACGGCGAGGACCAGGAAGCGGCTCCTGTCGAAGGCTGTCAGCCCCGGGCGCACCGGCTCGAAGATGCCGGCCGTCCGGACCTCGATGTTGGCGACCGTCAGCCCGATGCCGATGCAGACGACGGTCGCCGCCGTGGTCGCCCACGCGATGGTCCGGGGGTCGCGCAGCGCTATGACGAGGTCGGTGTCGCGGATGCGCGCCTCCGACGGCAGGTACGGACCATCGGGCGCGTGCATCCGCCGCAGCCACGTGCGCGTCAGCCACCCGAGCCGAGTGAGCACGCCGAGGGTGATGGCTGCCGCCAGGGTGTAGCTCAGCCACGGCTCGCCCGGCTCGGCCGCATCGACGGTGCCCATCTCGACCAGCATGCCGGCGAGGAAGAGCAGGCAGGGCAGCGCCAGCACGGACACGATGAGGTCGAACGGCACCTCGCGCGGCGGCGGTGCGCCCAGCTGCCGCGCCAGGGAGCGCTCGCAGGAGTAGACCCCGACCGCCCGCTGCACGCTCCACGAGGCTGGTGTGCTGGTCAGCAGATCGGTCCTCGGATGCAGGTTCCACAGCATGCGCTTCAGCCGGAACGCCGGAACCAGCCAGCGCAGCTCCACGAACAGCACGGTTGCCAGGCTGGTGATCACGAACGCGGTCGTCCGCAGTGGCGAGGTCGCCAGCGCTGCGAGCAGGCCATCGAACGATCCCATGCCGGCGGCCGTGCGTTCGACCTCGGTCAGCAACCGCGCGATCACATCCGCCTCTCCCGCCGTGCCGGTGCCGCCGAACTGTGCGGCAGCGCCGGGGACGTGCAGCAGCAGAAACCGGGTGAGGACGACCGTGACCGCGATGAGGCCGGCCGAGTAGAGCAGACGGTGCTGCGGCGGCAGGGACTCGACGTAGTTGGCGACCGCCTGCCGCTGCGCCTCGTCGTCGTCGGGGTGCCCCAGCGCCGCGCGGGCCAGCAGCCGCCGGCGCACGGCGTCGAGGGTCCTGCGCATGTGGTCGACCACGAAGTAGCGCAGGAACCATCGCGGCCGCGGCAGCGTGTGCACCCACCGGCGGATGCCGGTGCGCCGGTGGATCGACGGCACCCAGACGATCAGCTGGCGCAGTGATCCGGCAGTGGCTGACGCCAGGTCGCGGCCCTGGGACTCGCTCATCGAGAATGACAGGCTGCGGGCGGCGTGCAGCACGCGCTCGTAGTCGCGCAGGAGCGAGGTGGGGGTCGTCGGTCCGTCGAGCGACGTGGAGACGGCGCCCGTCGGCGCCGTGGCGGCGTTGACGGCCGGCGCGGTCGAGGGGTCGGTGGTGGAGGCGGTCTCGGACACCTGCGGCTCCCCGCGTCGGTGCACCGGTGATGCGGCGTCGGCGGGCTGGTCTCCGTGCCGCCCCGACCGCCGCGCGGTGCAGACGGATCGGTCCTCCTGGTAGGAGTGGCCAGACGCGCAGCTGATACGTCCCGGTCTGCGTCAGGCCTCGTGGTCGGCGAGCGCGGCGGTCAGCAGCGCGATCGCGCCCGCCTTGTCGAGCGGGTCGTTGCCGTTGCCGCACTTGGGGGACTGGACGCACGAGGGGCAGCCGTCGTCGCAGGGGCACGACCGGATTGCGTCGCGGGTCGCCTCCCACCACAGCGCATCGGTCTCGAACGCTCTGGCGGTGATGCCGGCACCGCCCGGCACGCCGTCGTAGACGAAGATCGTCGGGTTCGCGGTGTCGGCGTGCCAGGCCGTCGACACGCCGCCGATGTCCCAGCGGTCGCACATGGCGAACAGCGGCAGCAGCCCGATGGCGGCGTGCTCGGCGGCGTGCAGCGACCCGGGCCAGCGCTGCGTGCTCAGCTCCGCGGCGTCCATCACGGGCTGGGGCACGGTCAGCCACACCGCCGTGGTCTGGAGGCGCTGGCGGGGCAGATCGAGCTCGGTGACCCCGAGCGACTCGCCCGAGAACACGTGGCGGCGCTCGTAGGCGAGCACTTGCGTCGACACCTCGACGCGGCCGTAGCTGAGCACGCACCGCCCCCAATGCCGGCGCTGCTCCTCGGCCAGCACGTAGATGTCGGTGTCGCTGCGCGGCCGCGTGTAGGTGGTGCCGTCGTCGCGCTCGACCGCCGCGACCCCCGTGCCGAGGTCGAGCGTCGTGACGCGCCAGCTGCGCCCCTGGTGCAGGTAGTTCGCGCCCTCGTGGACGGTGGCGGGAGCCCTGGCGGCATCGACGTCGCCGATCACGACGCCGGTCGAGGCGTCGACGATGGTCACCGGCGCGCCCATCGTCGACCGGATGTGGACGCTGGCGGCCGGCGAGCCTCGACCCGCCCAGTAGATCCGCCCACCCCGCTCGCGCAGGCGCCCGTCAGCGACCGCGGCGGCGACCAGGGGACCGAGGTCGGCGGGGGCGAACCAGTCCTCGTCGGGGTCGAGCGGCAGCTCCCATGCCGCGCACTCGAGGTGCGGCGCCAGGATGTGCGGGTTC
>CAYVGE010000011.1:0-34105 GCA_964450395.1 uncultured Actinomycetota bacterium | reverse complement strand
TGGCGCTCATGTCAGGGCCTCCGCGGAGCCTGGTTCCGCTGTGGCGCTCATGTCACCAGCTCCGAGATCACGTCGGCCAGCAGCGAGACCTCGGTCTCGGCGAAGCTGCGGGTCGGCAGGTAGGGCAGCTCGAGCAGCGGCACGTCGACCTGCTCGCGCAGCGCCGCCCGCATCTCGTCCTGCAGCGCCAGGCGCCGCAGGTGGCGTCCGCCGAGCTCACGCAGCACCGCTCCGGTGGCCGCGTCGTCGAGGCCCGATCCGGCGAGCACGCGCCGCAGCACGTCGGGCTCCAGATCCCCCTCGACGACCTTGGTGGCCGCCTCGTCGAGCTGCGCCTGCAGGACGCGGTTGACGATCACCGGGTTCAGCTGGACGCCGAGCTCCCCGAGGTCCGCGGCGCTGTCGGCCGTCTCGGCCACCGGCATCTCCTCCAACAGCGTCACCAGCTGCAGTCGGAGCCGGTTGGGGTCGAGCAGCAGGTCGACCACGGACTGTGCCTGCTCGCGGATCGGCCCAACACGGATGAGCTCGGTCGTCGCCTCCGGTGCCCGCAGGAAGGTGACGATGCGCCCGGTGGGCGGGGCGTCGACCACGATCGTGTCGTAGACGAAGCGGCCGTCGGCGTCGCGGCGGCGTTCCATCTCCTTGATCTTGCCGATCAGCAGGACGTCCTTGATGCCCGGCGCCGCGGTGGTGGCGAACTCGACGGCCGTCGAGTTCACGACCAGCCGGGACAGCCGCCGGCCGCCGTAGAACATCGCCAGGTACTCCGACAGCGAGGCCTCCGGGTCGATCGACATGCCGAACAGGTCCTGGCGGACCTCCCGCTCGTCGAAGTCCCACGGCTCGGTGCCGAACAGGGAGCGCATGGTCTGGCGTCCCTCGACCTCGACCAGGCAGGTCCGGCGCCCGGTGCGGACTGCGGCGATGGCCAGCGCGGCGGCCACGGTCGACTTGCCCACGCCGCCCTTGCCGGTGACCAGCAGGACCCGCGGATCCAGCAATGCACGGGGGTCCACTCGGTCACTGCCTTACGTCGGAGGGGCGGGGGGGGGCCGGGCGGCGTGCTGCCGGCGGGCAGGGGCGGTGCCATTGTCGCGCGTCGGACGCCGTCGTGCCCACGGACGGCCGGGTGGTGGTGACCAGCTAGCATTGGCCGCGTGACTGGCAACCGCGCGCGCCCGCTCGGCCGGTTGCGGGGCCTGGTGACGTTGACCCTCCTGCTCGCCCTGCTGCACACCGCCGCCGCCGCGCAGACCACCGAACCGAAGATCGACATCCTGCAGGTCGACGGTGCCCTCGACGGCACCATCACCCGCTACGTCGACGACGCGTTGGCCACCGCGACCGACGAGGGGGTCGAGGTCGTCGTGCTGCAGCTGTCGACGCCGGGCACGCTCGGCGTCGAGCCCGGGCGCATGGTCGACGTGGTCACCGACAGCCAGGTGCCGGTCGCGGTCTGGGCCGGACCGCCGGGCGCGCGGGTCACCGGCGCCGGCGTGGAGCTCGCGCTCGCCGCCGACGTGCTGGCGCTGTCGCCGGGAACGGTGCTGGGCGGCGCGGTGCCCGGCGACCTGGGCGCCGAGCCGACGCCGGCGGCGCGCCGTGCCGCGTCCGAGCGACTCCGGGCCCTCGCCGGGGCGCACGGCCGCGACGCGGACCTGGCGGCGGCCTACGCCGACGGCGCCGCGGTCGTCGCGGCGCCGGACGGGATCGAGCAGCTCAGCGGCGACGCGTCGCTGCCCGATGCGGTCGACCGTGGCCAGGTCACGGTGCTCGACCGGGGCGAGGTGGTCGACGCGGGCGTCGCCGACCTGGTGGCGGGGTCGCTGCCGGAGGTGCTGCAGCAGCTCGACGGGCTGGAGGTCACGCGAGCCGACGGCACGACCACCGGGCTGACCGTCGATCCGGTCACGGCGACCATCCGCTTCAACAACCAGGGCCTGCTCGGCCGGGTGCTGCACACCGTGTCGACGCCGACGTTGGCGTACCTGCTGCTCGTCGGCGGCATCGTGTGCCTGCTGTTCGAGTGGTTCCAGCCCGGCTTCGGCGTCGCCGGCATCAGCGGCATCGTGCTGGCCGGCCTGGGCGGGTACGGGCTCACGGTGCTGCCGACCCAGTGGTGGGCGTTCGTGCTGGTGCTCGTCGGGCTGGCCCTGCTGGCGCTCGACCTCGCGATGGCCCGCCTCGGGACCGTGACCGCCGCGGGCACGGTGGCGCTCGCGGCCGGATCGTGGTGGCTGTTCAGCGGGCCGCAGCCGGTGCGGCTGGCGGGGTGGCTGGTGACGCTGGTCGTGATCGCGGCCGTCAGCTTCTTCGTGTTCGTCATGACCTCGGTGCTGCGCGCGCAAGGGCTGCAGACCAGGGCGAGCATGGACGCGGTGATGGGCCAGACCGGTGTCGTCCGCTCGGTGCTGAACCCGCAGGGGCACGTGTTCGTCGGCGGCGCGCTGTGGCGGGCGCAGGCGCCGGACGACTCCGGCCGGTTGCGCACCGGCACGGCGGTCAGGGTGACCGGGGCCGCCGACGAGATCACGCTGCTGGTCGAGCCGGTCGAGCGCGCGGACACGCCGCAGCGCGAGGGCGCCGGCCGCGCCTGACGCCGCGACCGGGGTGACATCCCGCTGACACCTGGCCACCGGGGCACCCCGCCACGTTGCATCCCACATCCATCGAGCTTAGCGTAGTTAACGTACTACGAAGAGTGAGATCGAGGGGTGGGTCCGTGGATACGAGCGTGCAGTGGCAGGACCGTGCGCGATGCCGCGACCTCGATCCCGAGCTGTTCTTCCCACCGTTGGAGGCCGAGTCGACCGACCAGCGCCAGGTGCGTGAGCGGACCGCCAAGGCCGTGTGCGCGGCCTGTCAGGTCCGCAGCGAGTGCCTCAGCTGGGCCCTGGCGAACCACGAGCGGCTGGGCGTGTGGGGCGGCACGACCGAGCGCGAGCGCCGCGTGCTGAGCACCCCCGGGCGGCAGCGCCAGCGGGTCGCCGCGGTCTGAGCGCGCAGGTGTGCGGGTGGTGACCCCCGTGCGCTACGGTCGCGACTGCTGTGCAGCCGACCGAAGGACCGCATGCCATGCAGCAGTGGGAGTACGCCACCGCGCCGCTCATCACCCACGCGCTCCAGGAGATCCTCAACAACTGGGGTGACGAGGGCTACGAGCTCGTGACCGTCGTCGACAACGTCGCCTACTTCAAGCGCCCCAAGCAGTGAGCGACTACGAGGCCGCGCCCGACTTCGCGGACATGACGCCGTCCGAGCGCCTCGCCAGCGTCGGCATCACCGTGCCCGAGCCGGCGGCGCCTGCCGCGGCGTACATCGGTCACGTGGTGGCCGGCGACCTGCTGTACACCGCCGGGCAGCTGCCGTTGGCCGACGGTGAACTGCTGGCCACGGGACTGGTGGGCGACGCGGTCGACCTGACGCTCGCGCAGCAGTGCGCGCGGCAGTGCGCGATCAACGTGCTCGCGCAGGTGCGCGCGTCAGGCCGGGGCATGGAGGACATCGTCCGCATCGTGAAGCTGACGGTCTTCGTCGCGAGCGCCGCCGGCTTCACCGAGCAGCACCTGGTGGCCAACGGAGCGTCGGAGTTCCTCGGGGAGATCTTCGGCGACGTCGGCGCGCACGCGCGGTCAGCCGTCGGGGTGGCGGTGCTGCCACTGGCCGCCCCCGTCGAGATCGAGGCGGTGCTGCAGGTGACGGCCGACTGAGCACGCCACGGTCGCGGCCCGATGACACCGACGTGGCCGGGGCGGGCATGAACGGAGCACAGGCACTCATCCGGACGCTGGTGGCATCCGACCTCGACGTGTGCTTCGCCAACCCCGGCACCTCCGAGATGCACTTCGTGGCGGCGCTCGACACCGTGCCGGAGATGCGTGCGGTGCTCGGGCTGTTCGAGGGGGTGGTCACCGGCGCCGCGGACGGCTGGGGGCGCATGACCGGGCGTCCCGCCGGGGCGCTGCTGCACCTGGGGCCCGGGCTCGGCAACGGGCTGGCCAACCTGCACAACGCCCGGCGTGCCCGGACGCCGGTCGTCGCGGTGGTCGGCGAGCACGCCCACCAGCACCAGGGCCTCGGTGCCCCGCTGGAGTCCGACATCGCCACCGTCGCGCACAACGTCTCCGGGTGGGTCCGGGCCAGCGCGACCCCAGGGGCGGTCGGGGCCGACGCGGCCGGGGCGGTGGCCGCCGCCCACGGACCGCCGGGACAGGTCGCGACGCTGATCCTGCCCGCCGACGTCAGCTGGACCGAGGGTGGGGTCGTCGCCGAACCGGTGCTCGTGCCCACCCGCCGGGTGGCCACCCCCGACGCCGTCGGCGAGGCCGTTGCGGCGCTGCGGTCCGGCGAACCGGCGCTGCTGCTGCTCGGCGGCTCGGTGACCGCCGACCCCGCGGCGATCGCCGTCGCGCACCGCATCGGCGACGCCACGGGCGCGCGCGTCCTGACCGATGTCTTCCCCGCCCGGGTCGCCCGCGGCGCCGGTCGGGCGCCGCTTGGACGCATCGCGTACTTCCCCGAGCAGGCGCAGGCGCAGCTGGCCGGTCTGGCCCACCTCGTGCTCGTCGAGGCGTCTCCGCCGGTGTCGTTCTTCGCCTACCCGGGCGATCGCAGCCGGCCCACCCCTGAGGGCTGCACGTTCCACACGCTCGCCGGGGTCGCCGACGACGGCGTCGCCGCGCTCGGGGCGCTGGCCGACGCGGTCGGTGCCGGCTCCGGGACCGCGCTGGTCGACGTGGCGCGTCCGGGCCGTCCGACCGGTCCCCTGGACGCCGACCGTGTGGCGGCCGTCGTGGGAGCGGTGCTGCCCGAGGGCGCGATCGTCTCGGACGAGGCGGTCACGTCGGCGGCGCCGCTGCCCGAGGCGACGGCGGGCGCGCCGCCGCACGACTGGCTGACGTTGACGGGTGGTGCCATCGGACAGGGGCTGCCGGTCGCGACCGGCGCCGCGCTGGCCTGCCCCGACCGACCCGTGCTGGCGCTGCAGGCCGACGGCAGCGCGCTGTACACCATCCAGTCACTGTGGACGCAGGCCCGCGAGGGCCTCGACGTGACGACCGTGATCTACAGCAACGGGTCGTACGAGATCCTCTCGGTCGAGATGGCCCGTGTCGGCGTCGAGAGTGCCGGGCCGCGCGCGGAGGCGCTGTTCGACCTGACCGGGCCGCGCCCCGACTTCGTGGCGCTCGCCGCGGGCTTCGGGGTGCCGGCCACCCGCGCCGCGACGGCCGAGCAGCTCGGCGACCAGCTCGCGGCGGCGCTCGCCACGCCGGGACCCGCCCTGATCGAAGCGGTGATCCCACGCGCCGGGGGCGGCGCAGGTCGGCACGGATAGCCCGCAGGGCCGCTCCCGGGGCCCGGGGGCCGGTGCTGCGGCGGTCCCGCGCAGCGCATCGCCGAGCCACCTCGGCGCGGAGACGCCGGCGCAACCGAACGGTGACGGGACACGTCTTTTCCCGCCGCCGCCGCGCCCCTACGATCGCGGTGGCCGACGAAAGGTCCTCCGGATGCACCATGTCTCGGCGTTGCGGTCATCGGGCGGATGGCGCTGGGCACTGGCGGCGCTCGGCGCCGTCCTCGCGGCGGTGGTGATCGCGGGAGCCGTGCGGGCGCAGGCGACCGAGGTCGGCTACACCGTCGCCCTGCCCGGCCAGATGCTGACGGGCGTGCCGACCGACGTCGAGGTCACCGCGCTCGGCGACGGGCCGGGCGACACGCCGGTGGCGCTGGAGGTCAACGGCGAGGCCCAGGAGCTCGAGTTCAGCGAGGGCGTCGCGACCGCCGAGGTGACCGCCGGCGCGGGCGAGCCGACCATCCGCGTGCTGGAGGGCGGCGCGCCGGTCGACTTCTCGACCAGCCCGGACGGCTCGGAACCGGTCTCCGAGGCGTCCACCGGCACGATCCCCGGTTGGACGTCGCTGCTGCCGCCGCTGATCGCCATCGCGATCGCGCTGATCTTCAGGCAGGTGATCCCCGCCCTCGTCCTCGGTGTCTGGATGGGCGCGTGGGCGACCTACGGGTTCTCGCTGACCGGACTGTGGAGCGGGCTGCTCGACGTGCCCAACGTCTGGGTGCTCGAGGCGCTGGCGCCGCCCGACGGCGACACGAGCCACATGTCGATCGCGGTGTTCACCATGCTCATCGGCGGCATGGTCGGCATCATCTCGCGCAACGGCGGCACCACCGGCATCGTCAACGCCGTGACCACCTGGGCGAAGGACCGTCGCCGTGGCCAGGTGGCGACGTCGTTCCTGGGCATGGTCATCTTCTTCGACGACTACGCCAACACGCTGGTCATCGGCAACGCCATGCGGCCCGTCACCGACCGGTTGCGCATCTCGCGCGAGAAGCTGGCCTACCTCGTCGACTCCACCGCCGCGCCCGTCGCGTCGATCGCGCTGATCTCGACCTGGATCGGGTTCGAGGTCGGCCTGATCAGCGAGGCCGTCAGCGGCATCGGGCTCGAGGAGTCGGGGTACTCGGTGTTCCTCAACTCGCTGCCGTACCGCTTCTACCCGCTGCTGGCGATCCTGCTGGTGTTCGCCGTCTCGTTCAGCGGCCGTGACTTCGGGCCGATGCTCGACGCCGAGCAGCGGGCGATGGAGACCGGCCAGCTGGTGCGCGAGGACTCGTCGATCGATCCCGAGGAGCTCGACGAGGAGCTGCAGGCCAAACCCGACGTCCCGTACCGCCTGGCCAACGCCGTGGTGCCGATCCTGGTGCTGGTCGGCGTATCGATGGGCGCGCTGTTCGTCACGGGCGACGGCGACTCGCTGCGCGACATCGTCGGCAGCGCCGACGCCTACGGTTCGTTGATGTACGGTTCGCTGCTCGGGGTGCTGGTCGCGGGCGCGATGAGCATGGCGCAGCGCCTGCTGGGACTGCGCGAGGTCGTCGACGCCTGGTTCGCCGGCGTCAAGAGCGTGCTGTTCGTGTTGATCATCCTGACGTTGGCGTGGGCGCTGTCGTCGATCACCGAGGCGCTCAACACCGCCGGGTTCCTCGCCAACACCCTTGGCGACACCGTGCCTCCGTTCAGCGTGCCGACCCTGCTGTTCGTGCTGGCCGCCGCGACATCGTTCGCGACGGGCACGAGCTGGGGCACGATGAGCATCCTGATGCCGCTGACCATCCCACTGACCTGGGCGATCCTCGGCAACAACGACATGGCGGGCGAGGCCGGGTTGCCGATCCTGTACGCGGCCGTGTCGACGGTCCTGGCGGGGGCGGTGTGGGGCGACCACTGCTCGCCGATCTCCGACACGACCGTGCTGTCGTCGCTGGCGTCGCAGTGCGACCACATCGACCACGTCCGCACGCAGGTCCCCTACGCGCTCGGCGCGGGGCTCGTGTCGATCGTGCTGGGGCTGCTGCCCGTCGGGTTCGGCGTCCCCTGGTGGATCGCGCTACCGGTGGCCGGCGCCACCCTCGTCGCCGCCCTGGTGTGGCTCGGCAAACCGGTGCACGAGGTCGTCGACGACGCCGCGACGAGGACGCCGGCGACCGCCGGGACGTGATCGAGCCGGGCCCGGGACCGTTGGTCCTTGTCGCGGTGTCGACGGGGGGTGATGATCGCGGGAGCGAGGAAGGACCGAGACCATGAAGATCCTGGTCGGCATCGACGGATCGCAGCAGGCGGACCGGGCGCTGTCGTGGGCGCTGCGTGAGGCGGCGCTGCGATCGGCCCACGTCACGGTGCTCAACGCCTTCAAGGTGCGCGAGTTCGCGGGGCCGCTGGGCCGCCACGTCTCGCTCGAAGCCGAGCGCGACGACGCCCGCGAAGCCATCGAGCAGGCGCTGCGGCGGGTCGCCGGCGATGGCCATCCCGACGGGGTCGAGGTGGAGACCACGGCCGTGACCGGTCGCGGTGCCGCCGATGCGATCCTGCGGCACCGGGGCGAGGCGGACCTCATCGTCGTCGGCAACCGCGGGCTCGGCGGGTTCCCGGGACTGCTGCTCGGCTCGGTCAGCCACCAGGTGGCGGCGCACGCCGACGTGCCGGTCGCGGTCATCCCGCAGCACGGCGAGGCCGTGGGTGACGCGGCCGACGGGACCAGATCGATCGTCGTCGGCGTCGACGGGTCCGCGGCGTCGGTGCAGGCGCTGCACTGGGCGGTGGCCGAGGCGGCCGTCCGCGACGTGCCGCTGACGGCCGTCTACGTCTACCGGTCACTGCGCGCGAGCGCGCCCTTCGACGCGCTCAACAGCGTGCCGGAGGGCGAGCTCGTCAAGCTCGAGGACCAGGCCGGCGAGACGGCGTTGCGCAAGCTCGACGCGCTGCTCGCCGAGGCCGGCGGTACCGGGGAGGTGACCCTCGAGCGTCGGGTCGAGTCGGGATCGCCCGCCCAGGTGCTGATCAACGACGCCGCCGACGAGACCAGGATGCTCGTGGTCGGCAGCCGCGGCTACGGCGGCTTCCGCGGGCTGCTGCTGGGGTCGGTCAGCCAGCAGTGCCTGCACCACGCCCGCGGGCCGGTGGTCGTCACGCCCGTCCACCACTGACCGGGCTGTCACGGACGTCGGCGACGGGCGGCGTCGGTCCGGCGGGGCCGGTGCGGGGCGGGCCGACCCTGACGGCGCCCGGCCGCCCGAGCAGGAACCCGGGGCGGTCCCCGATGGCCGAGGCGTCGCCGGGCGGGGACAGTCGGCGGCAGCTGCGGTCACCGACGACCGCCGGCGATCACCTCGACGGAAGTGAAGGCGCAGCCATGTCCCACACCGCACACCGCCCCGCGACGACCATGCGGGCCGTCGTCCAGGACACCTACGGGTCGCCCGAGGTCCTACGCCTCGGCGACGTCGACCAGCCGGCGCTCGCCGACGACGGGGTCCTCGTCCGCGTGCGGGCGGCGTCCGTGAACCCCGCCGACCTGTTCGCCATGCGGGGCAGGCCGTCGGTCATGCGGCTGGTGTTCGGTCTGGGCCGCCCACGGCAGCGCGTGCGCGGACAGGACTTCGCGGGGACGGTCGAGGCGGTCGGGCGCGACGTCTCCCGCTTCCGGCCCGGCGACGAGGTGTACGGCTCGGCGGGAGGCGCGTTCGCGGAGTACGTGGCCGCGGGGCAGGACGTCGTCGCAGCCAAGCCGGAGCCGCTCACGTTCGAACAGGCGGCGGCGGTGCCCATGGCGGGCCTCACCGCGCTCCACGCCCTGCGGGACGTCGCCAAGGTCCAGGCCGGTCAGCACGTCCTGATCAACGGTGCGTCCGGCGGCGTCGGCACGTTCGCCGTCCAGCTCGCCGGGTCCCTCGGTGCCGAGGTGACCGGTGTCTGCAGCACGCGCAACGTGGAGCTCGTCCGCTCGCTCGGCGCCGACCACGTCATCGACTACACCGTCGAGGACTTCACCGCGGGGACGCGGCGCTACGACGTCATCCTCGACAACGTCGCCAACCACCCGCTGCAGCGGCTCCGGAGCGTGTTGACCCGCGACGGGATCCTCCTGCCGAACAACGGCGACACGGGCGACGACGTGCTCGGCCCGCTGCCCCGGCTGCTCGGCGCCGTCCTGCTGTCCCTCGTCGTGCCCGAGACCCTGCGGCCGTTCGTCTCGACGACCAACCAAGAGGACCTGGTCGCCCTCGCCACGCTGGTCGAGGCCGGGGCGGTGACCCCGGTGCTCGACCGTGCGTACCCGCTCGAGGAGGCTGCTGACGCCATGGCGCACGTTGGCACGGGGCACGCGCGCGGCAAGGTGGTGGTCACCCTGGCGTGACCGGCCGGGCGGCGACGACGCTTGCCGCGGCCCGGGAGCCGCACCCGACGTCGGTCAGCGCCGGCGCCGTCCGGTGGCGGCGACGGCGACACCGGCCAGGGCGGTGACCGGCCCGATCACCGCCCAGATGCTCGCCCCGGTCATGAAGCTGCCACCGACGAGGCCGAGCCCCTGCAGCGTCCACACGACACCGGCCAGCGCGAGCAGGACGCCGAGCACGATCCGTCCGGTTGCCATGCGCGCCCTCCCGCGTCGGTCGGCCTGCCGTTCGTCGTGCGCATCACCAGTCTGCAGCACGAGGTGGGTCGCGGTCGGACGTGGCGGCGTCCGCCGGGCGCGCCCGTCGAGACAGGGCCGCGCCGTGCCGGGACGCCGCGTGCGCGCTCCCGGGGCACATCCGCCGATGAGTTGCCCCGTTCCGGGGCGTCGGCACTGCGGATGGCCAGGGTGACCCACAGGAGCAGGATGATGAGCGAACCGACGACCTCCACGCTGGACGTGCCCGGGGCGGTGCTGACCTACGACGTCCGACCGAACGGCGCGGGTGACGCGCCCGTCCTGCTGCTGATCGGGTCTCCGATGGGCGCCGCCGGGTTCGGCACGCTCGCCGGGCACTTCACCGACCGCACGGTCGTCACCTACGACCCCAGGGGTGTGGAGCGCAGTGAACGCACCGACGGCGCACCCGAGACGACACCGGCGGAGCACGCCGACGACCTGCACCGGCTGATCGCGGCGCTGGGGTCCGGGCCGGTCGACCTGTTCGCCACCAGCGGCGGCGCGGTGAACGCGCTGGCGCTGGTCGCCTCGCACCCTGACCAGGTCCGGACCCTCGTGGCGCACGAGCCGCCGACCGCCGCGCTGCTGCCCGACCGCGACGCGGCACTGGCGGCATCGCGGGACGTCCACGAGACCTACCTGCGCGCCGGCCTCGGGCCGGCGATGGCGAAGTTCATCCTGCTGGTCGGCCACAAGGGCCCGATCCCGGCAGACCTCGTCGACCAGACACCCGACCCGGCCATGTTCGGGTTGCCGGCGGAGGACGACGGGTCGAGGGACGATCCACTGCTCGGGCAGAACATGGTGTCGTCCACGCACCACGAACCGGACCTCGAGGCGCTGGGTGCGGCGTCGACCCGTATCGTGCTGGCCGCCGGCGCCGAGTCGGAGGGTGAGCTCGCACACCGCGGGGCGGTGGCCGTCGCCGAGCGGCTGGGCACGGAGATCATCACCTTCCCCGGCAACCATGGTGGGTTCCTGGGCGGCGAGTACGGGCAGGTCGGCGACCCCGACGCGTTCGCGGCGACCCTGCGTGAGGTGCTCGCCGCCGGCGCCTGACGGGTCGACGCCGCGTCCCCACGCCGGGTTGTCCAGCGACCCGACGACGGCCGGGTCTCCACCGGGGGGGGGGACCCGGATCAGAGCAGTGGTGGGCGGCGGTCGAACCAGGGCCGGGCGGCCTCGAGCTGGGCGGCGAGGCGGAGCAGGGTCGCCTCGTCGCCGTACCGGCCCACGAACCGCACGCCGACCGGCAGGCCGTCGGCGGTCCAGTGCAGCGGCACCGACATCGCCGGCTGGCCGGTGGCATTGAACAGCGGCAGGTTCGGGATCGGTTCCAGCGCGGTGTCGGCCACCTCGTGGAACGCCCGCAGCAGCGCGGGGCGCACCGGCACCCGGCGCAGCGCGCGGACCGCGCGCTGCTCCGCCGGGGAGGGGTCCAGGGCGTGGTGGGGCAGCGGGGGCGTGGCCATGGTCGAGGTCAGCAGCACGTCGAGCCCGTCGTCGACCATGGCGGTCTCGACGGTGCGGGTCGTGCCGCGGAGCCGGTTGATCGCCGCGGCGACCTGCCGTCCCTCCAGGCGCCGGCCCACCAGCGCCAGCATCCAGGTCATCAGCTCGTAGTCGTCGGGGTCGGGCGCCGGCTGGCCGTTGAGCAGGGCGACGTCGTCGAGCGCCGCCGCCGTGGCGGCCGCGACGATCGTGAGGAACGCATCGACGAGCGCGTCGACGTCGACCGGCAGGCGGACCGGCACGATGTCGTGGCCGAGCCGATCGGCCAACCCGGCGGCGTCTGTGACGGCCGCGCGGCACTCCGGGCCGATGTCGCCGTGGAAGATGCCGCCATCGATCAGGCCGATGCGCAACCGCCCGGGGTCGACACCGACCTCGTCCCGAAAGGCGCGGTCGGGCGCCGGCGCCAGGTACGGGGCACCCGTCTCGGGGCCGTGGGTCGCGTCGAGCAGCGCGGCGGAGTCGCGCACCGACCGGGTCACGGCGTGGTTGACGCTCAGGCGGAACCAGCCCTCGGCGCGCACCGGACCGACCGGTGTGCGTGCGCGGGTCGGCTTGAGCCCGAACAGCCCGCAGTGGCTGGCGGGGATGCGGATGGACCCGCCGTCGTCCGAGGCGGACGCGGCCGGGACCATGCCGGCGGCGACGGCGGCGGCGCCCCCGGACGACCCACCGGCGGTTCGGGTCAGGTCCCACGGGTTGGCGCAGGGCCGTGCAGGTCGGGCTCGGTGACGGGGGTGATGCCGAACTCGGGCGTGTTGGTCATCCCCAGCACGACCAGGCCCGCGGCCTCGTGGCGCTCGACCAGCGTCGCGGTGTAGGCCGGTGCGCGCGATCGCGGCTCGATGACCTCGCCGGCGGTGATCTGCCGCGTGCGGATGAGCGCCGCCAGACCCACTGCGTCGTGCTGCTCGTACTCGGGGAACGCGGACAGTGTGTCTGGCGGACGGGGGCCCGGCCGCGGCCGGGACACTTGCGCCCCCGATGATCGCGGACTAGCGTGATCGCAATCCAATAAATTCTACATACCTTGTAAAGTTTATCTACTTCCCGCGAAGCCACTCGGCCCGCACCGAGATCGGACCCGCAGATGCGCAACCTGCTCGTGCTCGCGTCCCTCGGCCTCCTCGCCCAGCTCGTCGACGGATCGCTCGGCATGGCCTACGGCGCCACGTCCGCCACGCTGCTGCTGACCGTCGGCCTCAACCCCGCCGCCGCGTCGGCGTCGGTCCACCTCGCCGAGGTGGGCACCACGTTGGTGTCGGGCGCGTCCCACTGGCGCTTCGGCAACGTCGACCGGCGGCTGGTGCTGCGCCTCGGCCTGCCGGGCGCGGTGGGGGCCTTCGCGGGCGCGACCGTCCTGTCGTCGCTGTCGACCGAGGCCGCCGCACCGGTCATGGCCGGCGTGCTGCTGGCCATCGGCCTGTATCTGCTGCTGCGCTTCGCCAACCGGCCGGCGCCGGTCGCGCCCGCGGAGCCCGCGCCGGCGCCCCTGTCCTCGCGGTTCCTGTCGCCGCTCGGCGCCGTCGCCGGGTTCGTCGACGCGACGGGGGGCGGCGGCTGGGGCCCGGTCTCGACGCCCGCGTTGCTGGTCACCGACAGGGTCGAGCCACGCAGGGTCATCGGGTCGGTCGACACCAGCGAGTTCCTGGTGGCGGTGTCGGCGAGCCTCGGGTTCCTGTTCGCGCTCGGTAGGAACGGTGTCGACCTCGCAGTGGCCGGGGCGCTCCTGATCGGCGGACTGGTCGCCGCACCGGTCGCGGCCTGGCTCGTGCGCCACCTGCCGCCCCGCATGCTCGGCGCGTCGGTGGGTGGCCTGCTCGTGCTCACCAACCTGCGGACGCTGCTGACGACGTTCGGGGTCACGGCCGACGTCCGCGCGCTCTCCTACGGCGTCGTCGTGCTGGCCTGGGTGACGGCGGTCGCCGCGTCCTGGACGAGGCACCGCGACGACCAGCGCCGCCAGGAAGCCCCGGTCGCGGGCTGAGGCCGCGTCCGACCCCGTCCCCATCCCGGTAATCTGGACAGGAGATAGAGGAATGGGGAGTGCGACGCACATGTGGGTCTCGCGACGGACCGACTACGCCACCAGGGCCGTCCTCGCGTTGGCGATGGCCGAGCTCGACCAGCCGATGCGCCTGGAGGAGCTGTCGCGCCGCACGCAGGTGCCCCAGTCGGTGCTCGAGCAGATCATGCCGATCATGCGCAACGACGGCCTGGTCCGGTCCGAGCGGGGCCGCTACGGCGGCTACCTGCTCAACCACGAGCCCGCCAACATCACGATGGAGCGCGTCGTGCGCCTGTTCGAGGGTCAGCTGGCACCGATCGGTTGCGCCACGCGCCATTCGCCCGAGCCGTGCCCGATGGAGGTCGGCTGCTCGCTGCGGTTCGTGTGGGAGGACATCCGCGACGACATCCTGGCGCGGCTGTCGTCGACCACCTTCGCCGACCTGGTCGAACGCGCCGGTGGCCCGTGGCGCGCGCCCGAGGCGCTCGACCCCGTCTGATCGTCGCCTCATGGGGCCGCGCCCGGCCAGCGCCGCGGCGTGGCCCGGCGTGGCGCCGGCCCGGCGTGCGTGCTTCAGACCGGCGCCGGCTCCTGCGTCCCCGGCCGGTCGCCGTCGAGCGTGTCGGCGAGCCAGGTCGTCCACGCGTCCGTGACGTCGGCGGGCGAGGCCTCGGATCCACAGAGGTAGAGGTAGACGCTCACGGCCACGTGGTCGCCGTCGCCCTCGACGGCGACGAACGCCGTCCCGGGCGCCGGCTCGTCGATGACGAGGAGCCGGGCGGTGGCCGCCGGCCGGTCAATCACCGACCCGACGCGTCCCACCAGAGCCGGGACGCCCGCGCCGGTACGCACCGGGTCCCCGGCGCCGATCGCACGGTCGAGCCCCATCGCGGTGCACAGCCGAATCCACGCGTCGCGGTTCGGGCCGGCGCACATCACCGTGGCGAGGGCGGGCTGCGCGTCGCGGCCGGGGAAGTGGGTGCGCTGCAGGCGCAGGTTCTCGAGGAAGATGCGCCAGCCCTCGGCCATCCCGTGGAACTGGTCGTCCCACTCATCGCCGGCGCCGAAGCCGCTGTTGACCAGGCGCACGATGCAGGACCCGCCCTCGCCCTCGGCACCCGGTGCCGCCTCGACCAGCCACTCGTGGGCCAGGCCGCCCGGCTGGTCGGTGCCGTCGAACACGACACGGTGGGGCGGCTCCCACACCGTTACCGTCGCCGTGCCCGAGCCGTAGTCTCCGAAGCTGATGGTGACCTGTCCGCCCTCCCGCTCCTCGACCTCGTGCGGCACGAACCACGACGAGATGCCCGGGCCGGTGGCGATGGCCCGCCACACCTCCTCGGGGGTGCCCGGCACCTCGATCGACAGGTCGATCACGCGGTCGTCGTCGCTCATCGGTCGTCCTCCTCGGGTCGGGGGTGTGCGAGCACGGTGAGCCGGTACCACCGGCCGTCCCGCGCGGATTCGTCGTGGTACCGGCCGGCCAGCGTGAGCACGGCGTCGCGCAGCTCGTCGGCGAAGGCGGCCCGCTCGGCGGCGGAGCCGAACCGGATGTCGGCGTCGATCGACAACGTCGGCACCGTCCGGCCCGCGCCCCGCGCGCGGCGCAGCATCGCGCCGACGTCGCGGACGACCCGGGCGGCGAGGGCCACGGCGTAGGCCGCCGATAGCCGGTCCGGGGTGGACTCCGGCCGGACGGCGACGGCACCGAGCACCTGTGGATCGACCGCGTAGCGTGCGGCCGAGGGCGTCCAGATCCGCTCGATGATCCCGCCGTGGCGACGGGTGCCCGCCTCGATGACCAGGCCGTGCCGGGCGAGGGTGCGCAGGTGGTAGTTGACCTTCTGGCGGGTGGAGCCGACCGCGTCGGCGACGGACGTGGCCGATGCCGGCGCCCGGGCCAGCGCGCCGAGCACGGCACGGCGCATGGGGTCGAGGGCGATCGCGGCGGTCGCCGGCTCCTCGATCACCTCGACGTCGACGGTGTGCGTGGTCGCCATGGCGGCGAGTGTGCCCTTGACAATATTGTTTGTCAAGGGACCGCCCGCGGGTCTGCGCTTCCGCGGCGCGCGGTGGGTCGATGTCAGGTCGTTGGTGTGGAAAGGTCGACCCACGGGGTGCGGGACCGCGCTGTGGGTCGATGTCGGGTCGTTGGTGTGGAAAGGTCGACCCACGAGAGTGGGTCACACGACGACGCGGGTGTCGCCCCGGCGACGGGTGATGCCGCGCCGGTCGAGCTCTTCGAGCAGCGGCAGCGCGTACTTGCGGCTGGTGTCCAGCGCCTCGCGGGCACGTGACGCCGTCAGCGGTCCCTCGGCGGCGGCGACCTCCCGCAGCACCGCGACCGCCCGGTCGATCGCCGTCGCGGTCATCGCGAGGTCGGTGGCCAGGCGGACCAGCTCACCCGAGGCCTCGAGCTCGCCGACCAGCGCCCGCGACGCCCCCGCCGCCTCGGCGGCGGCGCTCAGGCCGGGCGGTGAGAACGGCTCGGCGTCGAGCGTGGCGAGCAGCGCGTCCCGGGCCCGCTGCTGCTCGGCGTCGAGCTCGACGGTGTGCTCGGGAAGCCGCACCCCCGCTGGTTCCCGCACGACCAGCCCCGCCCCGTGCGCCCAGTCGAGGACGGCGTCGAGCAGGGCGGCCGGGCAGCCGGCCTCGAGCGCCGCGCGTTCGACGACCGGTCGCGGCGCCGCACGCTCCAGCGGGTGGGCGACGTGGCGGGCGCCCAGCGTCGAGCGGACCGCATCGACCCACCGTCCGAGGTGGCCCCGGTCGAGGTAGTGGTCAGCCAGCACCAGCACCCGGTCGGGCACCGTCCGGCCGTCGGTGCCGAGCAGCGCGTGGGTGTCGGCGACGGGCGCCGCCCCGCGTTCGGCCGCGTGCAGGGCGAGCAGGCGACCCGGGTCCTCGAGCGCGTCACGGCGGGCCGCCAGCTGCTCGGCGCGTCGCGTCCGCTGGGCGCGTCCGCGTGGACGGGGCGGTGGTGCCGCGTCCAGCACACGTCCGCCCCCGACGGTCGCCCCACGGCCGACCTCGCGCAGCACGAAGTGGTCGCCCGCCTGCACGACGGCCGCGTCGCGCAGCTCCACCCGCACGGGGCCCTCCGTCGGACCGGGCAGCGCCTGGGCCGCCAACGGCCAGACGCGGGCGACGTGCTCGGCCGAGCCGATGTGGACGTGCCAGGCCCCGGTGTGGCGGACCTGCTGGTCGGCCAGCACGCGGACCCAGGCGTCGAAGGTGGTGGTCGACCGCCACTGCGCGCCACGCACCAGCACCTGGCCGCGCCTGGCCGCCGCCAGGTCGACGCCGGCGAGGTTGACGGCGACGCGGCTGCCGGGACCCACCTCGTCCCGGTCGAGGTCGAGGCTCTGCAGGCTGCGGGCGCGACCCCGTGCGTCGCCGGGCAGCACCGCGAGCTCGTCACCGACCACGAGCCGCCCGCCGGCGAGCGTGCCGGTGACCACGGTGCCCGCACCGCGGATGGTGAACGACCGGTCGATCCACAGGCGCGGCCGTCCCCGGTCGGCGGCAGCGCCGGCAGCGTCGCAGACGTCGCGCAGCGCCGCGCGCAGCTCGGGCAGGCCCACGCCGGTGATCGCACTGGTCCGCACGACGCGGGCGCCCTCGAGACTGGTGCCCTCGAGCCCGTCGAGGACCTCCAGCTCGGCCAGGTCGGCGAGCTCGGCGTCGACGGCGTCGACCTTGGTCAGCGCGACGACGGCGTGGGACACGCCGAGCAGGTCGAGGATCGCCACGTGCTCCCGGCTCTGGGGCATCCACCCCTCGGTGGCGGCCACGACCAGCAGCGCGATCTCGACCGGGCCGGCGCCGGCCAGCATGTTGCCGATGAACCGCTCGTGGCCGGGCAGGTCGACGAAGGCGACCGTGTGGTCGGCGTCGAGGTCGAACCAGGCGAAGCCCAGATCGATGGTCAGGCCGCGCTGCTGCTCCTCGGCGAACCGGTCGGGCTGCATGGACGTCAGCGCCTGGACCAGGCTCGACTTGCCGTGGTCGACGTGCCCTGCGGTGCAGATGACGTGCATCAGCCGGCCTCGCCCGGCGCCGGTTCGTGGCTCAGTGGCTGGCCGGCCATCCCTGCCCGCCGTGGGGGCGGCCCGGTCACCGCACGCTCCCGGCGGCCCGGACCAGCAGGTCGGCGACGAGGTCGTCATCGGCCTCGTCGACGGTGCGCAGGTCGACCAGCACCAGGCCGTCGGCGACCCGCACGACCAACGGCGGATCCTGGGCGCGCAGGCGGTCGGCCACCTCGGTCGGCCGGGGGGCTGCCAGCTGCACCACCGGTCCGGGCAGGGCCGTGTCGGGCGCCGAGCCGCCGCCCGGCACACCCGCCGCGGTGCCCACCGCGGCGTCCAGTCCGTGCGCGGCCAGCGCGCCGGCCAGCCGCCGGCAGCGGCGATCGGCCGATGCGGGGTCGGTGCCGAGCATCCGCCAGACGGGGATCTCGTCGCGCCGACCGCGCAGGTGCAGCTCGAGCGTGGCCTGCAGCGCGGCGATGCGCAGCTTGTCCAGCCGCAGGGCGCGGGCCAGCGGATGGCGCCGGCACCGGTCGATCAGGTCGCGGCGGCCGACCAGCAGGCCCGCCTGCGGGCCGCCCAGGAGCTTGTCGCCGCTGCACAGCACGACGTCGGCGCCGTCCCGCAGCGCGTCGCTGACCGCGGGCTCGTCGGCGAGCGCGCCGGCGGCGCGGGTGAGCAGCCCGGAGCCGACGTCGTAGATGACGGGCACGCCGCGCTCGGCGGCGACCGCGGCGAGCTCGGCCAGGGTCGGCTGCGCCACGAAGCCGACGATGCGGTAGTTCGACGGGTGCAGCGTCAGGATCGCCGCGGCGTCGTCGCCGCCGAGGTAGTCGTCGGCGCGGGTGCGGTTGGTGGTGCCCACCTCGACCAGCCGGGCGCCCGAGGCACCCATGATGTCGGGCAACCGGAACGACCCCCCGATCTCGATCAGCTCGCCGCGCGACACGACCACGTCGCGCCCGGCCGCCAGCGCGGCGAGCGCGAGCACCAGCGCCGCGGCGGCGTTGTTGACGGCCAGTGCGGCCTCGGCGCCGGTGGCCTCGCGCAGCAGGGGCTCGAGCCGTGCACCGCGGGAGCCCCGGCGGCCGGTCGCCAGGTCGTACTCGAGGTCGCAGTAGCCGGCAGCGGCCGCGACGGCATCACGTGCGGCGGCGGCCAGCGGCGCGCGTCCCAGGTTGGTGTGCACGACGACGCCGGTGGCGTTGAGCACCGGCTGCAGCGGTGCGGGCCGTCGCGTCTCCAGGGCCGTCCGGGCATCGGCGAGCAGCACGGCCTCGTCCGGCGCCGGCCCACCGTCGCGGATGGCGTCCCGTGCGGCGCTCACGGCGTCGCGCAGCGCGTCGGCGGTGGCCGCCGGACCGTGGGTGTCGACCAGGTCGGCGCCGAGCGCCAGCAGCCGGTCGATGCCCGGCAGCGCCCGTAGTCGCGCCTGCACCGGCTGCCCCGCCCTGCCGGCGGCGTCACCGTCGGTCGTCACCATCGCCACCTGTCCCCAGACTGCCGTCCGCGGTCGCGCCACCCACGGCCCGCACCGGGGCGCGCTGACCACGACCGGCCGGGACGCGACGCCTGCGCGTCGCCCCGGCCGTCGGGTCCGTGCCCGGCGGAGCCGATCCGCGACGTCGGTCGTGAACCGGCCCCGCGACGTTTGCCGTGGGCGGATCGGCCCTACGATCCCAGCATGACAGATGTCGGCGACCGGGGCCGGGCGCGCGTGCTCGACGCGGTGACCACGCGCGTCCGGGCGGACAACCCGTCGCCGATGACGCTCACCGGCACGAACACCTACCTCATCGGGGCCGAGGACGGTGGCGACCTGGCGGTCGTCGATCCGGGCCCGCGCCTGCCCGATCACCGCGACGCCATCGAGGCAGCGATCGCCCGGCGCCGGAGCCGGGTCGCGGTCGTCGTCCTCACCCACCACCATCCCGACCACGCCGAGGCGGTCGCGTGGGCCGACGACTGGGGGGTCCCCGCCCTGGCGTTCGATCCCGCACGCGTGGCGGGTGCCGAACACCTGGCCGACGGCCAGCGGGTGCCCGTGCCCGACGTCGAACTGGTCGCGCACCACCTGCCCGGCCACAGCAGCGACCACCTGTGCCTGGAGCTGCGCGGCACCGGGGTGGTGCTGTCGGGCGACCACGTCCTGGGCGAGGGCACGACGGTCATCTACTGGCCCGACGGCGACCTGACGCAGTACCTGGCGTCGTTGCGCGCGTTGCAGGACCTCGGGCCGCGCGCGTTGTACCCAGGTCACGGGGAGGTGGTCGACGACCCGATCGCGCGTGTGGATGCGCTGCTGACCCACCGTGCTGAGCGCACCGAGCAGATCCTCGATGCGCTCGCCGCCGGCCGCGACACGGTCGAAGCCATCGTCGGCGGGGTCTACCCGGAGCTGCCGGTGGCCCTCCGCCCCGCCGCGGGCCGCAGCGTCTCGGCCCACCTCGCAGCGCTGGAGCACGACGGACGCGTCGTGTCCGACCAGGGGCGGTGGCGTGGCGCGTAGGCGGCTGCTGGCGATCGACACGTCCGACGGGCTGGCGAACCTGGTGCTCGGCGTCCTGGCCGTGCTGATCGTCGCGTCGCTCGCCCTGATCCCGCTGATCGGCTCCGCGGACGAGGAGCCGGCGGCGGTCCCCCCCGACACCGCGGACGATGTCGTGCCCGGCGACGGGGCCCAGGAGACCGTGCCCGACGCCGATGCCGGCGCGGAGACCGGCGCTCCGGGGGTGGACGGCGCCGACGTCGTCGATGCCTCCGACACCAGCGCCGACGTCGACCCCGTCCCCGTCGAGCCGGTCGACAGCCTGACGGTCGAGGGCGCTGGCGGCACCGCCGCCGGCCTGGTCGACACGGACCAGGCCGGCGACGGCGACGCGGTCGCGGGTGGCACCGACGGCGCGACGACCGAGGGGGCAGATCCCGGCGTCGGCGGGGACGCCGGCCAGCCGACGGCTCCCGCCACCGGGCGACCCGACGCGGGGCCCAGCGCGGTCACGACCTCGCCGCCGGCCAGCCCGGCACCGACGCCGGAGCCGACGGCGTCGGTCCCTCCGGCGCCACCGCCACCGCCGCCGGAGGACGAGGGTGACGTCGTCATCCCGCCCGAGCCCGACGACGACCGCTACCAGCCCGACGACCCGGACCGCATCCCCTCGGTGACCATCTCCACGACGCCCCGGGACCGGCTGACGCGCCGGGTCGACGTCGACGACGACGGGGTGCCGGAGCGGGTCTGGTCGGCCGTCGTGGGCGACGAGGTCCACATCCGGGTCGACGAGCTCGTCGACGGGCGGTGGCGCACGGGCCCCGCGCGCAGGGGCCCGGTCGCCGACCGGCTGGTCGACCTGCGGATCGCCGATCTGACCGGAGACGGCCGGCCCGAGATCTGGACCTGGCAGTGGGTCGCCACCGAGGGGCAGAGCATCACGCTGTGGGACTACGTGGACGGGGAGCTGCGGCGCATGGACGCCAGCGGCGGCTGCTGGCACGGCTCCAACACCTTCGGGCTCGTCGGCGCGCTGGTCCAGCACGCCACGCCGGGCCGGCCGATCCAGATCGCGGCGATCTGCGAGGACCCCGAGCTGCCGTGGTGGCAGTGGCCGGCGGAGCTGTACCGCTGGGAGGGTGGACGGTGGACGGCGGACCGCCTGGTCGGCAAGTACCGCTGAACTTTTCCTCCCAGGCACAACCTGCGCTGATTGGCCGCACGACCTGCGGTGATTGGGATAGTACGCACCCCGTCGGGTATGAGATAGTGGTTGTGTTCACAAGCCGAGGAGGCACGGTTCCATGGCCGTTGAGCTACCGGAGGCGCGCAGCGTCGCGGTGAATCCGACCCAGGAGGAACTGCGGGCCTGGGTCGACGGGATGCCGACCGCGCGCAGGACCGCGCATGGGAACTACAGCGTCCAGACCCAGGTGGTCGCGCGGTCGGCCGGATCGACCTACGTCGTCACCGACGACGAGGGATTCACCTCGAAGCAGCGGATGTCGCGCGCCGGGTACGAGGAGCTGGCCGAGCGCCAGGACGCGCACATCGCGGACCAGGACATGATCGAGGTGCGCGGGTACATCGGTCCGGAGGGCTCGACCTACCGGGTGCCCACGCGCCTGTACATCGAACGGTCGCAGGCGAACATCCCGGCGATGCAGCAGCAGCTGTACTTCCCGCCCGATGCGGACTGGGACGCTGCCGAGGCGTTCACGGTGATCTACACCCCGACGATGCCCACGCCCGAGTACCCCGACGACCTCGTCATCGCGATCGACCTCGACCACTGGGTCACGAGGGTCAGCGGGCCCGATTACTTCGGCGAGTCGAAGATGGGCTCGCTGCGCATGTGGAACGAGTGGGTGTACCTGCGCGACGGCCTCGCGATGCACTCGGGGGCCAAGGTCATCCCGACCCCCGACGGTGACAAGGTGGCGCTGATCGTCGGGTTGTCGGGCACCGGCAAGACGACGACGACCTTCACGCGCCAGAACGACTCGCTGCCGGTCCAGGACGACTTCGTGGCGCTGGCACCGGGCGGTGCCGTCCACTCGACCGAGAACGGCTGCTTCGCCAAGACCTTCAGCCTGGACCCCGACCACGAACCGACGATCCACGCCGCCCTGACCTCGAAGGGCAGCTGGCTGGAGAACGTCGCAGTCCGCGAGGACGGCACCGTCGACTTCTTCGACGACAGCCACACCAGGAACGGCCGCGGCACCTTCGGCCTCGACGACATCCCGCACTTCGACCCGCGCAAGCTGGGCAACGCCGACTTCCTGCTCATCCTCAACCGCAGCGGCGACATCGTGCCGGCGGTGACGAAGATGACGTCGGTCGAGCAGGCCGTCGCCTACTTTATGTTGGGCGAGACCCGGGGCACGTCGGCGGGCGGCGCGGCCGAGGCCGGCAGGTCCCTGCGGGTGCCGGGCACGAACCCGTTCTTCCTCGAGCACGACCACATGCAGGGCAACCGGCTCGGCGAGCTGATCCGGTCGATGGACTACGACTTCGGCGTCTACGTGCTCAACACCGGTGAGATCGGCGGGCCCGACGACCCGGACGGTGGCAAGCCGGTCGAGATCGAGCACTCCTCGGCGATCGTCAAGGCCATCGCCGAGGGCACGATCACGTGGACGCCCGACCCCGACTTCGGGTACTGGCTCGCAGAGCAGGTCCCGGGCATCGAGGACCCCGAGCTGCTGAACCCGCGCCTGCGCTACGCGTCGCAGGGCCGCGAGGAGGTCTACTCCGCCCGCGTCTCGCAGCTCAAGCGGGAGCGGACGGAGTACCTCGACGGCCACCAGGGCCTCGACCCCGCCATCCGCGCGGCGCTGGGCTGACCGGCGCGCGCCGCCGCCGGGCCGTTCCGAGGGGGCGGCCCGGCGTTGTTCAGTCCTCCACGACGTGACCGCGAAAGCCCTCGCGCGCGGCGTCCCAGGCCTGCCGGTCCAGCGAGCCGTCGGGGCGGAGCGCGTCGGCGGCGGCCCACGCCATGGCGAGCGCGTGGTGGGTGTTGTCGTGGGCGAACAGTCCCTGGCGCCCGCCGGTGAGCAGGTCGTCCAGGCGGGCGGCCCAGCGCTCAACGCGCGCCAGGCGTGCGGCGCTGTCGGCGGTCGCGATCGGGTAGGCGTGCGTGCGCCGGTGCACGACGACGGCCCGTGGGTCGGGCCGTTCGAGGCCCGCGGCCGCCAGGGTGTCGGCGACGAGCTGGGCGAGACCGTCGTCGTCGGTCGTCCACCAGTGGTCGCCGGGGGCGCACGGCAGTTCCGCGCACAGCACGGTGACGCCGCGGGGATCGGGCCCGTCCCGGTAGTTCTTCGGCTCTGAGATGCGGGTGACGGGCGTCCACGCCTCGGGCAGGTAGTGCGCGTCGGTCGTGGTGTAGCGGTCGCGGTCGAGCACGAGGTAGACCAGCAGCATCGCCCGGTAGCGCAGTCCCGTGACGGCCTGGGCGACGTCCGCCGGGGGCGCGGGGCGCACGATGCCCGCCAGGACCGGTAGCGGCAGCGTGCTCCAGACGTGCCGGGCGCGCACGGTCGTGCCGTCGGTGGCCTCGACGACCCACGCGCCGCCGTCGCGGGTCAGGCAGGCGACGCTCGCCCCGGTGCGGATGCTCGCCCCCAGGTCGCGGGCCGCGGTCGCCAGCCCCTCGGTCAGGGCACCGAAGCCACGTGCCGGGTACCAGAAGAACGGCTGCTCCCGACCGCCACGCAGCATCCGTCGGGCGATCGCGACCAGCGAGTTGGCGGCGACCCGGCGGCGGGCCTGCTCACCCGAGAGCTCGTCCGGCGCGATGCCCCAGATCTTGCGGGCGTACGGGAAGTAGAAGCGCCGGGCCAGCGTCGGGCCGACCCCGGCCAGCAGCACGTCGGCGAACGTGTCGTCGGCACCGCGCCGCCGCAGGCGGCGCACGGGCCGCGTCACCGCGTCGAACGCCAGGCCGGCGGCCAGGGAGGGCGGCAGGTGCCGCAGCGCGTCGCCGACCTGCAGGGGGAACGCGATCCAGCGTCCGGCGAGGCGGATGCGCCCCTGGCGGCGTCGGCGCTGCAGGTCGACCCCGGGCAGCGTCCGCAGGTGATCGAGGATCCCGGGCGCTGTGCTGGGGTGCAGGCGGTGGCTGCCCACGTCGACGCGCATGCCGCCGACCTCGGCACCGCCCGCCAGCCCACCGACGACGTCGGCGGCCTCGAGGACCACCGCGCGCCGGCCGTCCGCGGCCAGGCGGTACGCGGCGCCCAGGCCCGCCGGGCCCGCGCCCAGCACGGCGACGTCGACGTCGAGGCGCGGCGCCGTCACCGGGCGGCCTGGCGGTTCGTCATCGCATCATCAGTCCCCCGGATCCTCCAGTCCTGCACCGGCAGCCGGAGCGGCCTGGACGCCGGTCGTCGTGTCGCGCACCAGGATGCCGGGTGCGGCGCCCGCCGGCGAGACGGGCAGCGCCAGCCACCGCCCGTCGGGCGAGCAGGCGCCGGCCGGTGGACCGTGGACGCGCGGGCAGGTCCGCGGGCGCGGCATGGCCGATCGTGCCGGGTCCGTGCTCACCGGATCGCCAGCGCCTCGACCGCGCTGGCGTCGCCGGGGATGCTGTGCGCCTCGTCGCCGCCGGCCGGCCATGCCTGCAACCGGCGGCCCGAGACGAACACCAGCCAGCGGCTGTCGGGCGACCAGGCGAGCGGGGTGCCGTAGGGGCGGACCGCGGCGCCGTCGGCCCGGAACACCTCGGCCCCCGTCGTGGTGTCGACGACCGTGACCACCACCTGCTGCAGCCGTCCGCGTCCCTCGGTCCGGTAGCGCGGCAGCGCCAGCCACCGCCCGTCGGGCGAGAAGGCGCCCACCGGCAGGCCGGCGAAGCCGGCGGGCAGGTCCGCGGCGTCCAGCGTCGTATGCACCTGCTCAGGGTCATCGACCGTCCCCATGACGATGGCGCATGACAGCCCGCCGTCGCAGTCGAGCCACGCCAGCCGGGTCCCGTCCGTCGCCAGGGCGGTGCCCCGTGCGACGATCTCGCCCCCGCCACCGTCGACGGCGGTGACCGCCCCCGGGGTGTTGACCAGCAGCCGCTCGGCGGTGCCGGTCAGCGGGAGCGCGACTGCCGGCAACGCGACGCGGTCGCGCACCCGGCCGTCGAGCCCGAGCAGGGTGGCGGTGCCGTCGGCGTACGGCGTCTCGCCGCTGAAGACCCAGACGGCGTCGTCGGCGACGGTCGGCACGACCAGGTGGTCCTCGGCCAGGCGCACGGGCCGCAGCTCCCCGTCGGTCACCCGCACGACGTCGCTGCCGGCGTTGACGACCACGCTGTCGCCGACGACCGAGACGACGCCGGCCAGGGTCACGGGTGCCACGCGGACCCGGCGGCGGGCACCGGACCCGGTGTCGATCAGCAGCAGCTCGCTGCCGTCCACGGCGACGATCCGCAGGTCGCGTGGGGTGTCCGGCAGTAGGCTGCCGGTCCCTGCCGTCTCGCTGGTGACGTCGATCGGGTCGAGTCGCTCGACGGTGAAGTCGCCAGGGTCGGCGGGTGCCACCGCGCCTGGACGCTCCGTGGGTCCGACCGTCAGCGAGGCCGGTGGTCCGCCACCCGCGGCGATGATCCCCAGCGCGGTGACCGTCACGACCGCCGCGACGGCGGCCGTGACGACGACCTTCCGCGACCGGGCATCGCGTCGGGGCGGCTCCTCCCAGCTCATCGCACGACTGCCTGACGTGGACGCACGTCGGCCAGCGTAGGCCGCCCCGGCCGTTGCCGGGTTCCCGGCACCTGTGATCGTCGGCGCGGCACCGGAGCGCTGATGCACCACGACCGCCGCCGGTGCTCAGGCACGCGGCGCGGTGCACATCGCCGGGCGTCGTCCCGGTCAGCGCACGACCGTGTCCCGCACGACGAGACGCCGGATGGCACGCAGGTGCCTCCACGACGGTCGTGGTACGCCGACGGCGCACCGGGCGGGCCGGTGCGCCGTCGGTCGAGCTGCGCAGATCTGATGCCGTCACCGCGGACGTGGCCGCGGTGCGGGTGCTACCCGTTGCGGTAGAGCTTGGGTGCGCGACCCGGGCCGGAGTGGTCGGGGTCGGAGCCCTCGTCCGTGACGTTGCCCGCGTCGACCTCCTCCTGGATGACGCGGCGCACGACCGCGGCCGAGGCGCCGCTGCGCTCCTGGAGGTCCTTCACGGTGAAGGTGCCGCTCGGGATGGCCTCGCGGACCTCGTCGGCGCTGACCCGGCCGCGTGAGCTGCTGCTGCGCGTGCCGGACGAAGCCCGCGACGAGGGGGACCGGCGGCGGCTACCGCCCGTCACGCCGCGGAACCCGGCCCGCCGGAGCACGGCGGCCGGCACGCCCTCGGCGACGAACGCGTCGGCCGTGATGCCGGTGCGCTCGGCCCACGCCTTGGCGTGCTCGACGAAGGCGTCCTCGTAGCGGTCCAGCGACGGGTTCTCGCTGTCGAGCAGCTGCTGGCGCAGCTGCAGGCGCTCGAGCTCGTCGTCGGCCTGCTCGAGCTTGGTGTTCAGCTCCGCGATGGCGTCGTCGTCGCGGAGCGCCCCGGGATCGCGAACGGAAAGCAGATAGTTACGAACTGCGGTTTCCTGGGTGTTGGCCATTGTTCGTGCTTCTTTCGTCACCAGACCTGAACGATGTTAATTGCTCTTTCAGATCCTAGCACGACAAGGTAAGCCCCGTACGGCATCCCGACGCCGAATGGGAACATTCACTGAGCGCGGTTCAGCAAAGAGGCGGGCAACCGGCTCCGCCGGACGACACAAACCTGGCCATCGGTACCAGGTCGTCAGCGCGCGTTGAAGTACCGCGCCTGTGGATGGTGCACCACGAAGGCGTCGGTCGACTGCTCCGGGTGCAGCTGGAAGCTCTCCGACAGCTCGACGTCGATGCGCCCCGCCTCGAGCAGGCCGACCAGGTCGGCACGCATCTCGAGGTCCGGGCAGGCCGCGTAGCCGAAGGAGTAGCGCGATCCCTGGTAGCCCTGCTTGAAGAGCTCCTGCGGCGTCGCCGCGTCGCGCGCGGCGATGTCGAGCTCGGCGCGCACGCGGGCATGCCAGTGCTCGGCCAGCGCCTCGGCGGTCTCGACACCCAGCCCGTGGAGGTAGAGGTACTCGGTGTAGCGGTCCGCGGCGAACAGCTCGCCGGCGCGCTCGCTGACGCGGTCACCGACGGTCACGCACTGCAGCGCGATCACGTCCCGCTCGCCGCTGTCGCGCGGGCGGAAGAAGTCGGCGACGCACAGGCGCCGTGCGCCCGACTGCCGCGGGAAGGTCCAGCGGATCACCTCGACGTCCGAGTCGGGCGCCTCGTAGATGATCAGGTCGTTGCCCTCGGCGTTGCACGCGAAGTAGCCATACACGGCCTGCGGCGCCAGCAACGACTCGGTGCGGGCGAGTTCGAGCGCCTGGCGCAGGGCCGACTGCGCCGCGTCGATGGTGCTGCGGTCGAAGCCCCACTGGTTGCGGAACAGCGCGGTCGTGTTCAGCAGCGGCAGCACCGTGTCCAGCGACACGCCGCGGTGCACCCGCGTGCCCCAGAACGGCGGCACGGGCACTGGCACGTCGGTCGCGACCTCCGACCGGGCCGTGCCTTCGGTCGATGGGCGCTCGACCCTGCGGCGGGGTCGCGGCCGCACGGGCGCGCCACGCCCCCAGCCGGTCGGCTGGTCCCCGCTGGCGCGGTGCTCGACGTACTCGTCCATCACCGACAGGCCGGCGAACGCGTCGCGGCAGTAGAACAGCGGTCCCTGGTAGCGCTCGCGGAGGTCGGCCTCGACGTAGGCGCGGGTCAGGGCGGCGCCACCCAACATGATGGGGTAGCGGTCGAGGCCGCGCCGGGTCAGCTCGTCGAGGTCGTCGCGCATGACGACGGTCGACTTGACCAGCAGGCCCGACAGGCCGATCACGTCGGCGGAGAACTCGTCGGCGGCGTCGATGATCGCGTCGATCGGCTGCTTGATGCCGAGGTTGCGCACCTCGTAGCCGTTGTTGCTCAGGATGATGTCCACGAGGTTCTTGCCGATGTCGTGCACGTCGCCCTTGACAGTGGCCAGCACGACGCGCGCCTTGCCGCTGCTGTCGGCCTTCTCGAGGTGCGGCTCGAGGTGGCGCACGGCCGACTTCATGGTCTCGGCCGACTGCAGGACGAAGGGCAGCTGCATCTCACCGGCGCCGAACAGGTCACCGACGATCTTCATGCCGGCGAGCAGGTGCGTGTTGATGATGTCGAGCGGCGCGACGCCCTCGCGCATCGCGAGGTCGAGGTCGTCGGCCATGCCGTCGCGGTTGCCGTCGACGATGCGGCGCTGGAGGCGTTCCTCGAGCGGCAGCTCCGCGAGGTCCTCCTCGTCGGTGCGGGCGGTGCTCGCGCCCTCGAAGTGGGCCATCAGGCTGTGGAGCGGGTCGTAGTCGCCGTCGCGGCGGTCGAAGATCAGGTCCTCGCACAGCTGCCGGGCCTCGTCATCGATCCGGTGCAGGGGCAGGATCTTGGCCGGGTTGACGATCGCTGCGTCGAGGCCGCGCTGGACCGCGTGGTGGAGGAACACCGAGTTGAGCACCTGCCGGGCCGCGGGCGACAGCCCGAAGCTGATGTTGGACACCCCCAGCACGGTGTGGCAGCCGGGGATCTCCTTCTTGACCCGTTCGATCGCGTCGAGGGTCTCGATGCCGTCGCGACGGAGCTCCTCCTGGCCCGAGCCCAGTGGGAACGTCAGCGTGTCGAAGACCAGGTCGGTGGTCGACAGGCCGTGGTCGTCGACCGCGATGTCGGCGAGCCGCTTGCACACGTCGACCTTCCAGTCGGCGGTGCGGGCCTGGCCCTCCTCGTCGATCGCCAGCGCCACGAGCGCCGCGCCGAACTGGCGGGCCAGCGCGAACAGCGTGTCGGCCTTGCCCCGGCCGTCCTCCAGGTTGACCGAGTTGATCACGGCCCGGCCGCCCAGGCGCCGCAGCCCTGCGGAGAGCACGTCGACCTGCGTCGAGTCGAGCACGAGCGGCAGCGTCGACTGGGTCGCCAGCCGGCTGACGACCTCGACCATGTCGGCGGCGCCGTCGCGGCCCACGTAGTCGACGCACACGTCCAGCGTGTGCGCGCCCTCGCGCACCTGGTCCTTGGCGACCTGGGTGATGCCGTCCCAGTCCTCGGCCAGCAGCAGCTCGCGGAACTTCCGGGAGCCGTTGGCGTTCAGGCGCTCACCGATGATGTGGAACGAGGTCTCCTGTTGGAACGGCGCCGAGCTGTACAGCGAGGCGGCACCCGGCGCGGGCATCGTCTCGCGCTGCGCGGGGGTCAGGTGGGCGCAGCGCTCGACCACGGCCCGCAGGTGGTCGGGGGTCGTGCCGCAGCAGCCGCCGACGACCTGCACGCCGAAGTCGGTGATGAAGTCGGCCTGCGCGGCCGCGAGCTCATCGGGGGTCAGCGCGTAGTGCGGTGCGCCGTCGACCATCGTGGGGATGCCGGCGTTGGGGATCACCGAGATCGGCAGCGAGCTGTTGCGCGACAGCTGGCGCAGCGGCTCGCGCATGTCGGCGGGGCCGGTCGCGCAGTTCAGCCCGAGCACGTCGATGCCCATCGGCGACAGCGCGGTGATCGCGGCGCTGATGTCGCTGCCCAGCAGCATGGTGCCCAGGCCCTGCTCGATCGTCACGGAGCACAGCAGCGGGACGGTCACGCCCTCGGCCTGCATCGCCTGGTGGCAGCCCCAGACCGCCGCCTTGGCCTGCAGCAGGTCGTAGCACGTCTCGATCAGCAGCACCTGGGCGCCGCCGGCCAGCAGCCCGCAGGCCTGCCGCGTGTAGCCCTCCACGGCGCCGTCGTAGGTCAGGAAGTCAGCGGCGGAGGGCTCCTTGCGCAGCGACAACGTCGGCGACCGCGTGCCCGGGCCGACCGAGCCGACGACCCACGGGCCAGCGTCACGGTCACCGTCGACGGCGTCGCAGGCGTCCCGTGCCAGCTCAGCGGCGATGCGGTTGAGCTCCTCGGTGTCGGAGCCGAGCCCGTACTCGTCGAGCACCCACGGCGCGCCCCCGAACGTGTCGGTCTCGACCGCATCGCAGCCGACGGCCAGGAACTGGTCGTGGACGGTGCGGACCACATCGGGTCGCGTGCGGACCAGGACCTCGTTGCAGCCCTCGAGGCCGCCGAAGTCCTCGGCGGTCAGGTCCCGGTCCTGCAGCGACGTGCCCATCGCCCCGTCGAGGACGATGACGCGCCGCCGCATGGTCTCGAGGAAGGTGTCCATCTGCGGTCAGGTCCAGCCAGGTTGCGAACGCCGTCGGGTGGCCCGGCCCGACGCGGCAGGTCGAACACACATCGTACGCACGCCACGCGCGACCGCCAGCAGGCGGCGTGAACAAGCGTGCTATCGCCTCAGTCGGGCCTGCGCGCGGCGTCCCGGCGCCGCAGCCGCACCCGCGCTCCCGCCACGGTGACCGCCCGTGTGCCCACGACGACGGGCTGCAGATCCAGTGTGTCGAGCTCGTCGACCGCCTCGACGAGCGCGCCGAGCCGGAACAGCAGCATGCGCAGGCCCTCGATGTCGAGCGGCTCGCTGTCCCGTTCGCCCGACAGCACCGGGAAGCCCCGGAGCTCGGACAGCATGTCGTCGACGTCGTGGTCGGTGACGGGGTGCAGCCGGACGCGCACGTCACCGACCAGCTCCATCAGCTGGCCGCCCATGCCGACCATCACGACCGGCCCGAAGGTCGGGTCGTGGCGGACCCCGGTGACCATCTCGACGTGGTCCGGATCGTCGCGGGCGTCGTTGCCGGCCACGTCCGCGCTGTCGAGGCCGATCCCGAAGGCGTCGAGCAGACGGCCGGCAAGCCCGTCGTCCAGCCAGCGGTCGTCGGTGTCCGCGAGCGCCTCGTCGACGACCGCGCGGGCCTCGTCGGCGTCCGCGTCGGTGACCTCGACCACGTGGCCCAGCGGCCGGCTGCGCCACCGCGCGTAGCGGGCGACGTGGCCGAGAGCCTGCGCCGCATCCTCGGGGAACACGAAGCTCGGGATGCCACTGCGCACGAGCGCCTCGGGCCGGTCGTCGCCCGCCATGAACACGGTGATCAGCGGGATGTCGTCGCTGATGTGCTCACGTGCGGCGGCGATCTCGGCGGCCACGTCGTCGGGGCTGGTGACGATCGGCGGGACGAAGATCGCCACGACCATGTCGAGGTTCCCGTCGTCGGCCAGGATCCGCAGCGCCTGCCCGTAGGTCGCGGCCGGCGTCGAGGCGATCACGTCGACCGGGTTGCCGACCCGCGCGGCCGCGGGCAGCAGCTCGCGCAGCTGCTCCTGGGTGTCCTCGCGGAGCTCGCACACCTCCAGGCCGACCGACTCGCAGGCGTCGGCGGCCAGCAGGCCCGGACCGCCACCGTTCGTCAGGATCCCCACGCGATGGCCCTGCGGCAACGGCTGGGTGGACAGCACGGCCGCCACGTCGAACAGCTCCGCCAGCGTGCGGGTCCGGATGACCCCCGCCTGGGCGAACAGGGCGTCGACCGCGTCGTCGTTGGGCGCCACCCCGGTCGCCGAGATCCGCACGCCCGAGCTGCTGCGGCCGGCCTTGACGGCGACGATGGGCTTGGACCGCCCGACCCGCCGCGCGATGCGCCCGAACTTCTGCGGGTTGCCGAACGACTCCAGGTAGAGCAGCACCACACCGGTGTCGTCGTCGGCCTCCCAGTACTGCAGGAGGTCGTTGCCGGAGATGTCGAGCTTGTCACCCACGCTGATGAAGCTCGACAGGCCCAGGTCCGAGCGGTCCGCCGCCGCCAGGATCGCCAGCCCCAGGGCGCCGGACTGGCTGAGGAACGCGGCGGTGCCCTCCCGCGGGAAGACGGTCGAGAAGGTCGCGTTCATGCGCACGTCGGCGGCTGCGTTGAGCATGCCCATGCAGTTCGGGCCGACGATGCGGATGCCGTAGGACCGCGCGACCTCCCGCAGTTCGTCGCTGCGCTCGCGCCCCTCGGTGCCAGCCTCGCCGAAGCCCGACGAGACGATCACCGCGGCCGTGGAGCCCGCCTCGCCGGCCTGCGCGACCACGTCGGCGACCTGCCCACCGGGCACGCAGACCGTCACGACCTCGGGCACGTCGGGGCAGTCCGCGATCGTGGGGTACGACGCGACGCCCGGCACCTCGTCGGCGGCGGGGTTGACCGCGTACAGCGTGCCCCGGTAGTCGTCGCGCAGGTTGGTCAGCAGCAGCCCGCCGATCGACTGCTGCTCCCGCGACGCGCCGACCACTGCGATGGACGACGGGGCGAGCACCGCCCGCAGCGCCTGGACCGCGGCGTGGCGGTCCTGCTCGTCGGTGCTGCGCAGGAAGTGCTCCGACGGCACCGCCCGGAAGCTGGTCTCGACGGCGCCGTAGGCGTTGGTGAAGGCCGGCTCGAACCCGGCCTCCGACAGCACGTGGCGCAGCCGGCGGTTCTCGGGCAGGAACGAGCCCTTGAAGTGGCTGATGTCCAGGTCCTGCGCAGGTTCGAACAGCGCACGCAGCAGTGCGGTGCCGATGCCGCGGCCCTGCTCGGCGTCCTCGACGAGCACCGCGAACTCGGCGGCGTGGTCGTCCTCGGGCAGCCGGTCGAGCCGCGCGACGCCGATGATGCGGTCGCCACGGACCGCGACGAGCGCGAACCGGTCGTGGTAGTCGACATCGGTGAAGTGCCGCATCTGCTCGCGGTCCATCTTCCGTGGCGCGAAGAAGCGCAGCCGGATCGACTGCTCCGACAGCCGCGACCACATCGCCATCATCGCGTCGAGGTCGTCGGGGCGGATCGGACGCAGGTGCACGGTCCGCCCGTCGCGGAGCACGGCGTCGTGGGCGTAGCGGTCGAGGTCCTGCAACGGCATGGCCGGTCGTCCCTGCGCGAGGTGGTCTGCCGTGCAGACCCTACCCGGCGTGCCGTCCCGACCCGGCGCGACGGCCGCCCATCGCGTAGGTTGCGTCGTCGTGTTCCGCCGACGCAGGATCCCCGAGCACCTCGCCGCGCCGCACGCGGCGTTCACCGAGCAGGCCCACCGGGTGGAGGACGCCCGGCAGGCGCTGCTGGGCTGCCTGCCGGTCGGCCGCGTGGACCCGGCCCCGATCCCGGTCGGCCTCGACCTGCTGCGTGACGAGCTGCTCGCGGTCGGCGCCGAGCTCGACCGCTGGCGCGTCGACGCGGTCGAGGAGCAGTGGCAGGCGTGCCGGCGGTCGATCGCCGAAGCGCTCGAGCACATCGAGCCGACGCGGGCGACGGCGGCGCGCACCGGTGAGCTCGAGGTGCTGCTCGACGCCGTGACCGACGTCATCGAGCCGCTGGACGTGTGGCAGGACGCCGAGCGCCGCTGGCTGGCGCTGCGGACCCGCCGCTGAGCCGGCCCGGCAGCCCCCCGCCCGATGCCCGGACGCGGTCGCCGGCGTGCCGCGGTCGCCAGCGTGCCTCGGGGGAGGGGCGTGGTCAGCGGCCGTCGGCGTCGGGTCCCTTGCGCAGGCGCTTGCGCTCGCCGCGCCGCCGCTTGTCCTCGAGCCGGCGACGGCGGGCCGCGCGCGGGACGCGGGTGGGGACCCGCCGCCGCCGCGGACGCAGCGCCTCGTCGAGCAGGTTGCGCAGCCGCCCGACGGCGGCCTCCCGGTTGCGCGCCTGCGAGCGGAACTCGCCGGCCTGCAGCACCAGCACCCCGTCGGCGGTCAGGCGCGACGCCAGCGCCCCGCGGATCCGGGTGCGCTGCGCGGCGGTCAACGATGGGCTGGTGGCCACGTCGAAGCGCAGCTCGACCTTGGTCGCGCTGGTGTTGACGTGCTGGCCGCCGGGTCCACCCGATCGCGCGAAGGTGAGGTCCAGCTCGGATGCCGCGATCGTCGTGCCGTCGGACAGCACCAGATCGTCATCGCTCATGGCCGGTGCTCCGGTGCCGCTGCACCCCCACGGTAGTCCGGTCGCGTGGGTGCGGGCCGTCGGTGCCGCTGGATCCCGTCGCCCTGCCGTCGGACGACGTCTGCCGCTCGCCGTGGGTGGCTGTTGTCGCCGGGTGCGGCGGGCCGGTGGAGGGTGTGACGTCTGCCGCTCGCCGTGGGTGGCTGT
>CAYVGE010000010.1:24368-34264 GCA_964450395.1 uncultured Actinomycetota bacterium | reverse complement strand
ACCGACGACCTCGACCGCGTCGAACGCACCCTGTCGACCATCGGCTACCGCTACGCCCTCGACAGCGCCGACGCGCCGTCGACCGTCCGGGCCGGCCGGGCCCTCCCGGTCGCGATGTGGTGGCGCAACCTGGGGACCAGCCCGGCCTACGAGGCGCTCGGCGCCGACCTCGAGCTGCGGGTCGCGCTGCGTGACGCCGACGGCGCGGTCGTCGTGGCGACCACGGCGGCCTCGGACGTCAACGGGTGGATGCCGGGGTCGGCCGTCGAGGTGGACGTCGAGATCCCGGTGCCCGACGGCCTCCCGGCGGGTGGCTACGACGTCGCCGCCGCCGTGGTCGACCGCGAGACCGGCGACCCCGTGCAGCCGGTGATGCGCGACGCCACCGCGGACGGCTGGTTCCGCCTGGGTCGCGTCGACGTGGAGACCGGTCCGTGAACGGGACGGCGGACCGGCCGCCCAGCGGCCGTCCGGACGGACCGCTGCGGGTCGCCCTGATGATCAGCGGGCTGCCAAGCACCGGTGCCGAGAGCGTCGTCGTGCACTCGCTGCCCGAGCTGCGCGCCGCCGGTGTCGACCCGGTCCTGGTCACGCTCAACACCCGTCGCGACGGGTCGCTGGCCGACGAGGTGCGGACATCCGGTGTCCGGCGCATCGACGTCGGTGCCCGCCGGATGCTCGACCCGAGGGCGATCCGCCGGTTGGTCGCGGTGTTCCGCCGCGAGCGGTTCGCCGTGCTGCACGCCAACGACCAGGACTCGATCATCCTGGGCGGCCTCCTCCGCCGGATGACGGGCACGCCGCTGGTGCTCAGCAGGCACGTGCTGGTCGAGCCCGCCGAGGACGTCCGCGAGCGGGCGCGCGCCCGTCTGGTCATCGAGGTCGCCCGGCGGATCGCCGACCACGTCATCGTCGTCGCCGACGCCGTCGGCGCGACCCTGTCGGCGCAGACCGGGATCCCGCAGGACCGGATCACCGCGGTCCACAACGGCGTGGAGCCGGCGGCCTACGCGCCGCGGCCGGGCGAGCGGGACGCCCTGCGCGCCCAGCTGGGCTGGGCGTCCGACGTCCCGGTCGTGCTGATGGTCGCGTGGTTCCGCCCCGGCAAGGGCCATGAGCTGCTGGCCGACATCGTGCCGCGGGTGGCCTCCCGGATCCCGGGCGTGCGGTTCGCCCTGGCGGGCGGTGGGCCCCGGCTTGCGGAGATCCGCCGGCTCCTGGCACCGTATGGCGACGCCGTGCAGTTCCTCGGTCACCGCACGGACGTCGCTGCGCTGCTGCAGGCCGCCGACGCGCTGCTGCTGCCGTCGTGGAGCGAGGCGCTGCCGACCGTGGTGATCGAGGCGGGAGCCGCGGGCAGGCCGGTGGTGGCCAGCGACGTGGGCGGCACCCGCGAGATCGTGGAGGATGCCGTGACCGGTCACCTGGTCCCGCCCGGACGGGCCGACGACTTCGCCGACCGCCTCGTCGACCTGCTCGGCGACCGGTCAGCCGCGCAGAAGATGGGCCGGCTGGCGCACGAGCGGATCGCCGACCGCTTCACGGTCCGCGAGCAGGCGCGGGCGACGGCCGACGTCTACCGCGCCACGGCCGACCGGGCGCGTCGGGAGGCCCGGCCGTGAGGATCGTGCAGAGCTTCCCACACCCCTCGCGGGACCTCGACACCGACGGGTCGGGCCAGACGGTGCGGGCCCGCGCCCTGCGCGACGCGCTGCGCGCCGCCGGTCACGACGTGGTCACGGTCTCCCGCGGCGACGACGGCGGGAGCAGTCGCGCAGCCGTCGAGCGCTACCGGGGCGGCGGCGCCGGCACGCGGCTGCTGGGGCCGCTGCGGCCCGCCGTCCGCGACGCCGGCCGGCTGGTCTACGGCGTGCGCGCCGCCGGCCGGCTCGTCCAGGCCGTCCGGACCCACCGCGCCGACGTCGTCCTCGAGACCCACGTCGCCTTCAGCCTCGCCGGCGCGCGGGCGTCCGCCGCCACCGGCGTGCCGCTGGTCGTCGACGACCTCGCGCCCATCTGGGAGGAGCGCACCTTCGGGGTCGGGTTGGGCCCCGCAGCCGACGCAGTCTGGCGGCGGGTGACCCGTCGCGCCCGGCTGCTGGTCGCGGTCAACCACCCGATCCGCGACGCGTTGGTCGGCGACGTCGACCCCGCCAAGCTGGTCGTCGTGGGCAACGGCTGGGACCCGGCCTGGGCGACGGCACGGCCGCGCTCGCGCGCCGACGTGCTGGGCGGCCTCGGCGTCGATCCGTCGGCGCTGGTGGTCGTGTTCGTGGGCTCGTTCCTGCCCTGGCACCGCGCGGAGGCGCTGGTCGGGGCCCTCGCCTCGGCGGGGATCGACCGGCCGTGGCACCTGCTGCTGCTCGGCGACGGTCCCCGCCTGCCGGCGACGCTGGAGGCCGCCGGGCGCCACGGCGTCGCCGCGCGGGTGACGTCGACCGGGCACCTGCCACCGGAGGCGGTCGGTGCGCACCTGCGCGTCGCCGACATCGCCGTCCTGCCGGCGACCAACGCCTACGGCAACCCGATGAAGCTGGTCGAGTACCTGGCCGCGGGCACCGCCGTCGTGGCGCCCCGCCAGGCCACTGTGACCGAGCTGTGCACCCACGACCGCACCGCCTGGCTGTTCACGCCCGACGATCCGGCGGCGCTCACGGACGCGCTGCGCACGGTCGCCGCCGACGACGACCTGCGCCGGCGCCTCGCGGGAGCCGCCGCCTCGGCCGCCGCGGACCTGCGCTGGGACCGCCAGGCCGCCCGGCTGGCCGACGGCATGCGGGCCGCGGGCATCGGCGTCGCCACGCACCGCGGGCAGGAGCTGGCGACGTGACCGGCACCGACGCGTCGCACCCGGTGATCGTCCACGTCATGGGGTGGGAGTCGCAGCAGTACGGCTCGTTCGAGCGGCAGCTGGTCGTGCTGGGCCGGCACCTCGCCAGGGCGGGCGCCGAGCTGCACCTGGTGTTCCAGCGCCCGGTGCCCTCGGCGGCGTTCGTCGACGACGTCCGGGCCACGATCCACGTGCTGCCGCCTGCGCGCGGTCCCTGGGACCTCGGCTGGGTCCGCCGGTGCGCCGCGCTGCTGCGGCGGCTGGGCGCGACCCACCTGCATGCGCACCACGGCACCGACGCCTACCTGGCGATCGCCGCCGCGCGCCTGGCCGGGGTGCCGCACCGCTTCACGACCAAGCACATCCGCCCCGGGGCCTCGCGGTTGACCGCCTCACGGCTGCGCCACCGGGCGCTCGCCGGCCAGGTCGACACCTTCTTCGCGGTGTCGGCCCACGTGGCCGAGCGGCTGGTCGACCTGGGCGTGCCCCGCGACGTCGTGCAGGTCAACCTCATGGGCGTCGACACCGACCGGTACCGACCGGACCCCGCGCGCCGCGCCGCCGTCCGCGCCGAGCTCGGCGTCGACGGGCGCACGACGCTGGTGGTGGCGACCTCCCACCTGCGGCCCGGCAAGGGCGTCGAGCTGCTGCCGCAGGTCGCCGCCGAGCTGGCCCGCGATCCCGGGCGGTGCCTGGTGGTCGTCGCCGGTGACGGCACCCTGCGCGCGCAGGTGACGGCGCGTGCCGCCGAGCTCGGCGTCGGCGGCGACCGGTTCCGCCTGCTGGGCCTGTGCGAGGACGTCCCCGGGCTGCTGGCCGCCGCCGACGTCTTCGTCCTGCCGACCGACGGGACCGAGGGCCTGGCCGCCAGCGTCGTCGAGGCACTGGCCAGCGGCACGCCCGCGGTGGTGACCGACGTGCCGGGCATGCGGGCGGTCGTCGGCGACGTCGCCGACGTCGTGCCGCGCGGTGACGTCGGCGCCCTGGTGGCTGCGGTCCGCCGGCTGGTCGCCGACCCGGACGCCGCCGCCCGTGCCGGCACGGCGGCGCGGACCCTGGTTGTCGACCACCTCAGCGTCGAGCGGGGCGTCGCGCAGCTCGTCGCGGCCGGCCGGCCCGGCCGCCGCGCCGGCGTCGGGGGCGGGGGGTGACCCGGCCGTGCGTCGACCCGTGCCCCGCACCGCGAGCCAGTGGCGCCGCCTGCTGAAGGGGCGCGTCCTCGACCTCGCCATGCGGGCACCGCTCGCCGTGCAGCCGGAGCGCCTGCGCCGGCGGATGCACTGGTCGGTCCGCATCGCGCACGCCGCGTCGCCGTGGGAGGCGCACGCCGCGGTCGACCGGCCGACCGCGGTCATCACGCGCGCGACCGTGGCCGACCGGCACGCCGCCTTCGTCGCCGATCCGTTCCTGTGGCACGACGACGGTACGTGGCACCTGTTCGTCGAGGTGCAGGACCGCCTGCGGCAGCGCGGGTGCATCGGCCTGGCGACCAGCACCGACACGGTCACCTGGCGGTGGCGAGGGATCGTGCTCGATGAGCCCTTCCACCTGTCCTACCCCTTCGTGTTCCGCCACGACGGCGAGCTGTACCTCGTGCCGGAGGCCACCGAGTCCGGTGCGGTCCGCCTGTACCGCGCGGTCGACGGCCCACTCGCGTGGCGCCACGAGCGCGACCTGGTCGCCGGGCGGGCGCTCGTCGACGCGACGCCGTTCCGCCACGACGGCCGCTGGTACCTGCTGGTCGAGACCAGCAGGTACCAGGGCCACGACGAGCTGTGCCTGTACCACGCCGACGACCTGCTCGGCGAATGGGTGGAGCACCCCTGCAGCCCGATCGTGTTGCGCGACCCGTCGGTCGCCCGGCCGGCGGGCCGCGTGTGGCGCCTGGGCGGCACGCTGTACCGTCTGGCGCAGGACTGCACGACCGACTACGGCGTCGCGGTCGTGGCACGCAGGATCGTGCGGCTGACCCCGGACGAGTACGCCGAGGACGACACGTCCGTGCCGCTGCTCGGCCCCCAGGGCTCGGGCTGGCGGCGCAACGGCATGCACCACATCGACGCGCAGCCCCTGCCGTCGGGCGGCTGGCTGGTCGCCGTCGACGGCTGGTGACCACCAGCACCGACACGAGGAGATGGCAATGAGGGTCCTGGTCACCGGTGGCGCCGGCTTCATCGGCGCCAACCTGGTCGCGCGGCTGCGCGCCGCACCACAGATCGACGACATCGTCGTGCTCGACGACCTGTCGAGCGGTGACGCCGCCCGGCTCGAGGCGGTCGAGGACCTCGACGTGGTCAAGGGGTCGGTGCTCGACGCCGACCTGGTGCGCGAGGTCGGCACCGGCTGCGACGCCATCGTCCACCTCGCGGCGCTGGTGTCGGTGCCCGACTCCATCGACCGCCCGGTGCCCTACCACGAGGTCAACGTCACCGGGACGGTCAACGTGCTCGAGGCCGCCCGCCCCAGCGGCGTCCAGGTCATCGTCGCCTCGTCGGCGGCCGTCTACGGCCAGCACCCGCCGCTGCCGGCCGCCGAGGACCTCCCGCCCGACCCCGCCAGCGTCTACGCGTCGAGCAAGCTCGCGGCCGAGGCCCACGCGCTGGCCTACGGCAACAGCTACGCACTGCCGGTCATGGTGTTCCGGTTCTTCAACGTCTTCGGGCCGCTGCAGGACGTCGGGCACGCCTACGCGGCGGTCATCCCGGCGTTCGTCTCGAAGGCGGTGGCCGGGGAGCCGCTGACCATCTTCGGCGACGGCGAGCAGACCCGCGACATGGTGCCGGTCGGCGCCGTGACGGCGGTGCTGACCGACGCGGTGCTGCGTGGGGTGCGCCACCCGGGCCCGGTCAACCTGGCGTTCGGGACGCGCCGGACGCTGCTCGAGATCGTCGACCACCTCGAGCAGATCCTCGACCGTCCGCTGGACCGCCGCCACGAGCCCCCACGGGCCGGTGACGTCCGCCACTCGCAGGCCGACCACCGCCGCCTCGCCGAGCTGTTCCCCACCGTGGCCGAGCCCGACTTCGCCGACCAGCTGCGCGCGACCGTCGCGTGGTTCCAGCAGGGCCGCCGGCCGACCCTGCCCCGCTGAGCGGCACGCGTCGCCACCTCTCCGCACCGCCCGGGGGCCGCGACGCATCCCGTCACCGGTGGCCGCCGCGGCGCTCCCCGACCGGCGGGAACCATCGCGCTGCGACCGCCGTCGTACCCACGTGAGCCCAGCGGAGACAAGGAGACCGGGCATGCGTCGGAACAGGATGGGGCTGGGGGTGGTCGTGCTGCTACTGGTGCTGCTCGCAGGGTGCGGCGCCGGCGACGACGCGGGCGAGGTGGCCGGTGGCGGCGGGGAGGGTGCAGCCGAACCGGCGATGGCACGCGGCGACGACGCCGCGGCCGCCGAGGATGGAGCCGGCGGTGCGGGCAACGACCGGGCCGCCGTGACCGGGGAGCAGGTCGACACCAGCGCGCCGCTGACGACCGCGGGTGGTGACCGGATCGTGCGTGACGGCACGATGCGGATCGAGGTCGACGACGACGTCGACGCCGCCTTCGCGCGGCTGACGAACCTGGCCGACCGGTTCGGCGGCACGGTGCTGGCCAGCGAGGCCTTCACCGACGACGACGGCGTGACCTCGGGGTCGGTGACCCTCCGGGTGCCGGCCGAGGACTACGACGATCTGCTCGTCGCGGTCGCGGGCGTCGGCGAGGTGCAGCGCCGGTCGATCACCTCCGACGACGTGTCCGACGAGTTCGTCGACCTCGAGGCGCGGCTGCGCCACAACCAGGCGCAGGAGCGCTTCTACCTGGGGCTCATCGACGATGCGGAAGATGTCGAGGACGCCATCGCGGTGCAGCAGCGGCTGGAGGGCATCCAGCAGACCATCGAACAGATCCGGGGCCGACTGCGCTTCCTCGAGGAGCGCACGACCTTCTCGCGCCTGACGGTCGAGGTCGTCGAGGCCGGAGCGACGTTCCAGGCCGGCGACGGCCAGCCGAGCCTGGCGCGGTGGATCGCGACCGCCAGGGCAGCGCTGATCAACGTGGTCGGTGCCATGCTGGTGGTGGCGACCGTCGCGCTCCCGCTCGCGCTGCTGGGGCTCGTGGTTGTCGCCCTCCGCCGCTACGGCTGGCCGGCACGGCGGGCCCCCGCTTCCGACGCCTGAGCGGCGTCGGTCAGCAGTCGGCGTGGCGTGTGCCAGCACACCTGCGCGAGCCACCCGGCGCCCAGGCCCAACCGGGCCAGGGCGTCGAGCTGGTGGGCGAACGGGTACGGGATGTTCGGGAAGTCGCTGCCCAGCACGATGCGGTCCCCGTGCCCGGCCAGCACGGGCAGCAGGTCGCGCGGGTACGGCGCGAGCTGCTCCAGGAAGTCGGTGAAGGCCATCGTCGTGTCGAGGTGCACGTTCGGGTGGCGCAGTGCCAGCTCCAGGAACGCCCGGTACTCCGGCATCCCCAGGTGGGCGATGACGGCCACCAGCTCCGGGTGCGCCGCCAGCACCTCGGCGAACGCCCCGGGGCCGGTGTGGGCGCCCGGCTCCGGCCCCGAGCCCGCGTGCACCACCACCGGCACCCTGGCGTCGGCCAGGCGGCGCCACACCGGCCGCAGCACCGGATCGCGGGGGTCGAAGCCGCCGACCTGGAGGTGCACCTTGACCAGCCGCGCGCCCGCCTCGAGCGCCTCGGCGACGTAGGCGTCGGCCTCGGGCTCGGCGTGGAACGTGGCGCTGTGCACGGCCTCGGGCACGCGGGCGGCGAGGTCGGCGAGCCAGGCGTTCAGCCACACCGCCATGCCGGGGCGGTGCGCGTACGCCAGCGCCCCGAAGCGACGTACCCCGAGGGCCCGCAGCCGCGCGATGCGCGTGGCCTCGTCGTGGCGGTAGTGGATCGGCCAGGCCGGGCCGTCGGACGACCCGGCGCGGTCGAAGTAGGCCCACACCTTGCGCAGCACCTGCTCGGGCATGAAGTGCACGTGCAGGTCGACGGCCCCGGGGACGCCGATGGCCGCCCAGAAGGCGGGGACATCGCCGTCCTCGCGGGGGCCGGCCGGGCTCGGCGGTCCCGTCACGCGGCGCCGGGGAACGGACCGGCGCGCGACAGCAGGCCCGGGACCGTGATGCCCAGCCGGTCGCCGATCCAGCGGGCCGTGTCGCTGACGGCCGCCAGCGACACGCCGTGATCGACGCCCATGCGGTCGAGCAGGTACAGCAGGTCCTCCGTGGCGATGTTGCCAGTCGCGGCGGGGGCGAACGGGCAGCCGCCGATGCCGCCGACGCTGGCGTCCAACGCCGCGACGCCCGCATCGAGCGCGGCGACGGCGTTGGCGATGCCGGTGTTGCGGGTGTCGTGGAAGTGGCAGCGCAGCGGGACGCCGTCGACCGCGGCGGAGACCCGGCCGACGAGGTCGGTCACCTGCGGCGGCACCGCGACGCCGATGGTGTCTGCCAGCGCGATCTCGTCGGGGCCGGCGCGCGCGACCTGCTCGGCGACCCCCGCGACCTGTGCGGGGTCGACCTCGCCCTCGAACGGGCAGCCGAATGCCGCGGAGATGGTGACGCTGGTGCGCAGCCCCGCGTCCCGCGCGCGGCGCGCGATGCGCGCCCAGGCGCCCAGCATGGTCGCGACGTCCACGCCCTGGTTGCGCCGGCTGAAGGCCTCGGTGGCCACCACCACGACGTTGACCTCGTCGACCCCTGCCGCCAGCGCCCGGTCGAGCCCCCGCTCGTTGAGGACCAGCCCGATGTAGGAGGCCCTGCGGTCGCGTGGCACCGCGGCCATGACGTCCTCGGCGTCGGCCATCTGCGGCACCCTGCCGGGGTGCACGAAGCTGGTCGCCTCGATCCGGCGCACGCCCGCGTCGAGCATGCGCGTGATCAGCTCGACCTTGGTGGCCGCGTCGACCAGCGTGTCCTCGTTCTGCAGGCCGTCGCGTGGCCCGACCTCGACGATCTCGACCTGCACGCGCGCCTCACCCTCGTCGCCGGCCCGGCCCATCATCGCACGCGCGGCGCTGCGGGCCCGGGCCGCGGCGGGCGTGGGTCCCCCGCGGCGGTCGGGCAGGCGCCGGCGCGCCGGCGACGCCACGACGTGCCGGGTGCGCACCGCGAGGGTTCGCGCCCGGCACGTCGGGCGTCAGGTCGTGCGACCATCAGGCCGGCAACTGGCGCCAGGGACGGCGCAGCCGCAACCGCAACCGCAGGCGTCCGGGCAGCCGTCGTGCCCAACGGTCGTCGGGGTCGGACGGCCGCAGGCGGCGCAGCGCACGCGCGCGCTGTGCCGCCTCGTACAGGTACAGGTGGGTCAGTGCATCGGTGTGCATGACGCTCTCCTTGCCCACCGCGGCGCTGCGGTGGAGGTGGTCGTGATGCCCCGTCGGCTCGGGGCGGGGAGCTGGCACGGCCGGACGCCGCGCCGGCTCACGACACGGATGGCGGAGACGACGAAGGCGGCGGCCGATGGCCACCGCCTCGCACACGGACCGATGAGGATCAGTCGGGACGACGAGGCGACGGCGCGGCGTGGAGACGCACGGCAGCAGCGCGCGTCCCGCTCATGGCGCAGGCGATCGGCTGGTGCATGGCGTCCTCCTCCCGGCACGTCGGTCGTCGTGGGCTCACCGAAGGTGAGGCCGCACACCGTACGCCAGATACGTCCGCGTGTGAAGGGGCCGTTCGCCGGGTCGTCGTCGGCGTGCGGCGACACCACGCGCCGTCCGTGCCGCCCGTCGGCGGTGTGCGGCGACACGACGCGCCGCCGGGCCGTCGCGGTGCGTCGCGGGCAGGCCGGCGGCGCCCGCCGTGGCGGACCCGTGACCTGCGGGCCGCGGTGTGGTGTGATGCAGGTGGCGTCGCCGGCGACCGGTCCGCCGGTCACGGTGCGCCCCCGCGACGAGTGCCCCGGGCGCGAGCACGGGGCGGGAAGGCGGCCCCCGATGCCGGCTCGGATCCTGCGCTGGACGCTCTGCATCATGCTCGCGGTGGGTGGCGCGGCATGCGGCGGCGGGGACGACGGCGGAGCCGGGGGTGCGTCCGACGGGGCGTCATCGGCGGCGGCCCCCAGTGCGGCGGCG
>CAYVGE010000010.1:0-24268 GCA_964450395.1 uncultured Actinomycetota bacterium | reverse complement strand
GCGGCGGCGGGGACCGCAGCGGTGGTGGGACCTACACGGTGCGGTCGGGTGACACGTTGTCGTCGATCGCGCAGGAGCTGGGCACGACGGTCGAGGCGCTCGTCGAGGCGAACGACATCGCCGACCCCGACGTGATCGACATCGGCCAGCAGCTGACGGTCCCGTCCGGCTGACGCGGGCGGCGGCCGGTCAGCCGCGGCGACCTGATCGACGCCACGGTCGTCGAGCGGCGCCCGCAGCCGCGGCGACGATCAGGGGCGCCAGTCGGTCACGCCGACGCGACCGCTCCCGCAGGGCGCGGGTCAGCGCCCGGTGCGCTGCTCGTACTCGTCGATCAGCGCCAGCTTGGGCGACGAGCGGTCGTTGGGCTCGAAGGTCCAGCCGAGCCACTGCTCGACGATGCGGCCGGCCGCCTCGGGCGCCACGACGCGCTCACCAAGGCACAGCACCTGGCAGTCGTTCGACAGGACCGACCGCTCGATCGAGTACGGATCTGTCGCGACCGCCGCACGGACGCCGCGGACCTTGTTGGCCGAGATCGCCTCCCCCAGGCCGGTGCCGCCGAACAGCACCGCCCGGTCGAGCTCCCCGCGGGCGACCGCCTCGGCGACCTCGAAGCAGATGGTCGGGTAGGCGGTGTCGTCGTCGGTGTCGGGGACCCCGAAGTCGCGGACCTCGGCGACCCGTGGGTCGGCCGTCAGGAGCTCCTTGATCGCGTCGCGCAGGTGGACCCCCGCGTCGTCGGTGCCGAGCCCCACTACGTACTGCTGTCCAGCCACGTCGTCACCATCCCCATCGTCCGCCGGCAGTCGTACCCGACCTGTCGGCGCAGACGCCCGGTGCGCTGCCAACGCCTGGTTGTATACATGCAGCCGCCGAAATCCCGCGGCAGCCTTGCATCCTCGCACCACCTGTCCGTAGGTTGCATACATGATCGAGGTGGCACAGAGCGCGGCGGACCGCGCGTACGCGGTGGTCCGCGGCAGCATCCTCGACGGGACGTTCGAGCTGGGCGCACGGCTCCGGGAGGAGGACCTCGCGGCCCGCGCGGGTGTCAGCCGGACGCCGGTGCGCGAGGCGTTGCGGCGGCTGGCGGCGGAGGGGTTCGTCACCTTCGAGCCGAACCGCGGCGCCCAGATGGCGTCGTGGACCAACGACGACCTGGAGGAGATCTTCGAGCTGCGGGCGATGCTCGAGGGCCACGCGGCCGCCCGGACGGCCACGCGCGCGAGGTCGGCCGAGCTCGACGCCATGGCGGAGCTCGCCGGGCGGATGGAAGCGGCGGCCGCGGACGGCAGCCCGCCGGCGCTCGATCGCGTCGCCGAGGACAACACGGCGTTCCACCGGACCATCCTGCGCACGGCCGCGAGCCCGCGGCTCGCGGCGATGCTGGCGTCGGTGATCGTGGTGCCGCTGGTCCACCGGACGTTCCACCGCTACACGCCTGCGGCGCTGCGCCGCAGCATGCACCACCACCGGGAGCTGCTGGCGGCGTTCGCGGCGGGCGACCCGGACTGGGCGAGGACGGTCATGCGGACGCACGTGCTGGCGGCGCGCGCGGAACTGCTGGGCGACAGGAGGGGTCGGGCATGAAGGGGGGAGGCGAGCAGCGGGCCGGTCCGCTCGAGGACCTGCGCGTGGTCGAGATGGGGGTGCTGCTGGCGGGCCCGTTCTGCGGCCAGCTGCTGGGCGACTTCGGGGCCGAGGTCATCAAGGTCGAGCAGCCGGGCGTCGGCGACCCGATGCGGGAGTGGGGCCGCGAGAAGCCCCACGGGCGGTCGCTGTGGTGGCCCGTGATCGCCCGGAACAAGAAGTCGGTGACCGCCAACCTGCGCGCCGCGCGGGGACAGGACCTCGTCCGCCGCCTGGTCGCCGAGTCCGACGTGCTGGTCGAGAACTTCCGGCCGGGCACGCTCGAGCGCTGGGGCCTCGGCTTCGACGAGCTGTCGCGGATCAACCCGGGCCTGGTCATGGTGCGGGTCACCGGCTTCGGCCAGACCGGCCCGTACGCACCGCGTGCCGGCTACGGCTCGATCGGCGAGGCGATGGGCGGGCTGCGCTACATCGTCGGCTCGCCGGACCGCCCGCCCAGCCGCACCGGCATCTCCATCGGCGACACGCTGGCCGGCACCTACGCCGCCCTCGGCGCGGTCATGGCCATCCACGCGCGGCGCCGCACGGGCCGGGGCCAGGTGGTCGACTCCGCCATCTACGAGGCGGTGCTCGCGATGATGGAGTCGCTGATCCCCGAGTACACGATCGGCGGCTACACGCGGGAGCGCACCGGTGCGATCCTCCCGCGGATCGCGCCGAGCAACGTCTACCCCACCGCCGACGGCGAACAGATCCTGATCGGCGCCAACCAGGACACGGTCTTCGCGCGCCTGGCCGAGGTGATGGGCGAGCCGGAGCTCGCCGGGGACCCGCGCTACGCGACCCACACGGCGCGGGGCGACCACCAGGGCGAGCTCGACGCGCGGATCGCGGCGTGGACCGCAACCATCACCTCGGGGGATCTGCTGCAGCAACTGGACGCCAACGGCGTGCCGGCTGGCCGGATGTTCCGGGCCGCTGACATGCTCGACGACCCCCACTACGCGGCCCGCGACGCGATCGTGTCGCTGCCCCACCCCGAGCTCGGCGAGGTGGCCATGCAGAACGTCGCACCGCGCCTCTCCGCGACGCCCGGCGCCGTCCGGTCGGTCGGACCCGAGCTGGGGGCGCACAACGCCGAGGTCTGGGGCGGCGTGCTGGGCCTGGACGACACGACCCTCGACGACCTGCGCGGAGCCGACATCATCTGACGAACGGAGACTGCGATGGCCTACCGCCTCGGTGTGGACGTGGGCGGGACCTTCACGGATCTGCTGCTGATCGACGACGATACCGGCGCGACGTTGGGCGCCAAGGTGCCGTCGACCCCCGACGACCCCAGCCGGGGGGTGCTCGCCGGCCTCGAGCAGGTGACCGCCGACCTCGACGTGGCGCCCGGCGACCTGTCGCACGTCATGCACGGCACGACCGTCGCCACCAACGCCGTGCTCGAGGGCAAGGGGGCGACCGTCGGCCTGCTGGTCACCGAGGGCCACCGCCAGGTGCTGCACATCGCCCGCTCGTTCGTCCCCGGCGGGCTGGCCGGCTGGATGATCTGGAACAAGCCGCCCGACCTCGCCGCGCTCGAGCACACCGTGGAGATCCCCGGACGCATCGACGCACGGGGCGACGAGGTCGCACCGCTCGACGAGCAGGCCGTCCGCGACGCCCTGGCCGCCCTGACCGACCGCGGGATCGAGGCACTGACGATCTCGTTCCTCAACGCGTTCGCCAACCCCGGCCACGAGCGGCGGGCGGCGGCGATCGCCCGCGAGGTCGTCGGGGACCTGCCGATCTCGCTGTCGAGCGAGATCCTGCCCGAGATCCGCGAGTACGAGCGCACGCTGACCACCGTCGCGAACGCCTACGTGCAGCCGGGCGTGTCGCGCTACCTCGGCAACCTCGAGAAGGAGCTGACCGACCGCGGCGTTCCCGCACGACTGCACATCCTGCGCTCCGACGGCGGCCTGATGACCACCGCCGCGGCCCGCAGCGCACCGGTGACCATGCTGATGAGCGGACCGGCCGGCGGGGTCGCCGGCGCGGTCTGGATCGCCGGCCAGGCCGGCCACCGCAACCTGCTGACGCTGGACATGGGCGGCACGTCGACCGATGTCGCGCTCGTCGAGGACGGCCGCCCGCGCATCGGGCGCGAGACCGAGGTCGGCGACCTGAAGGTGCGGGCATCGTCGATCGACGTGCGGACCGTGGGCGCCGGCGGCGGCTCCGTGGCCCACGTGCCGGAGCTGACCGGCGCGCTGCGCCAGGGGGGTGAGGAACCCACGGTGACCGACGCCAACGTCGTGCTGGGCTACCTGCCGCCCCGCCTGCTGGGCGGCGAGATGCAGCTGGACGTCGACGCCGCGGCCGCCGCCGTGGCGACCGTCGCCGACGCGATGGGCGTCGACGTCCGCCGCGCCGCGGCGGGCATCGTCGACATCGTCAACGAGCACAAGTTCGGCGCGCTGCGGCTGGTCTCGGTGCAGCAGGGCTACGACCCACGCGACTTCGCCCTCGTCGCCTTCGGCGGTGCGGGGCCGCTGCACGCCAACGCCCTGGGACGCCTGATGGGGTCGTGGCCGGTCATCATTCCGCCGTCGCCCGGCGTGCTGTGCGCCTACGGCGACGCCACCACCCGACTACGTGCCGAGGCCGCCCGCACCGTCATCCGCCGCTTCGACGAGACGTCTGACGACGAGGTCGCCGGGATCCTGCGCGAGCTCGAGGCCGAGGCCCTCGCCACGCTGACGGACGGCGTCGACGGCGACCCCGACACCACCACCAGGTTCCAGGTCGACGTCCGCTACCACGGCCAGGGGTTCGAGGTGCCGGTCGACGTGCTCCTCGACGACTTCTCGCTCGACGCCGTCGGCGCCGAGTTCGACACCCAGCACGAGCAGTTGTTCACCTTCGCCCTCGACACCGACCACGAACTGGTCAACCTGCGGGCCGTCGTGCTGAGCGCGGAGGCCGTGGTCGACGCCGAGGAGATCCCGGCGGGCGACCCCGACCCGTCGCCGGCGCGGACCGGCACCGCCACCGTCTGGATCGACGACGACGAGGCGACGGCGACGACCTACGACCGCGCCGCGCTGCGGGCGGGCAACTGCATCGCCGGCCCCGCGATCGTGACCGAGATGGATTCGACCACGCTGGTCCTGCCCGGGCACACCGGCGAGGTCGACCGCCACGGCACCATCCTGATCCGCCCGACCGGGAGGGCCTGAGCCATGGCACAGATCATCGAGACCGACCCCGGCGGGTTCGACCGCGTCGACGTCGACGTCGTCACGATCGACATCATCGAGAACGCGCTGCGCAACGCGCGCCACGAGATGGACGCGGTCCTGTTCCGCACGGCCATGTCGCCCGGCATCCGCGAGCAGCACGACGAGTTCCCCATCATCGCCGACCGCGAGGGTCGCATGGTCGTCGGGCAGTTCGGGTCGTTCATCGGCGGGTTCCTCGACACCTACGAGGGCACCGTCGAGGAGGGCGACGTCTTCCTGCTCTCCGACCCGTACTCGTGCGACGCGGCCATCAGCCACGCGAACGACTGGCTGGTCCTGATCCCCGTGTACCTCGACGGCGCGCTGGTCGGCTGGGGCGCGATGTTCGGACACATGACCGACGTGGGCGGCAAGGTGCCGGGCAGCCTGCCGACCGACGCCACCTCGATCTTCGAGGAGGGCGTCGTCATCCCGCCGATGAAGCTGTACAAGCGGGGGGAGCTCGCCGAGGAGGCGCTCGACCTCATCCTGCGGCAGGTCCGCATGCGCGAGTGGAACCGCTCGGACCTGAACGCCATCGTCGCCGCGTGCCGCATGGCGGGTCGGCGCGTCGTCGAGCTGTGTCGCCGGTTCGGTCCCGAGGTGTACCTGTCGACCCTCGACGCCCTGCTCGAGCGCAACCACCGGGCGATGGCGCACCTGATCAGCGAGACGATCAGCACCGAGCGGCTGACCTTCACCGACTGGATCTGCGACGACGGCCGCGGCTTCGGGCCCTACAAGATCCACTGCACGATGTGGCGCGAGGGCGAGCGCGTGATCCTCGACTTCGAGGGCACCGATCCGCAGGCCGAGGGCTCGATCAACTTCTACCTCAACGAGAACATGTTCCGCATGTTCTTCGGGATCTACATGATCATGGTCTTCGATCCGCAGATCCTGTGGAACGACGGCTTCTACCCGCTGGTCGACGTGCGGATCCCCGAGGGCACGCTGCTCAAGCCCCGCTACCCCGCCGCGCTGTCGTGTCGGACCCACGCGCTGGGGCGCATCTTCGACATCCTCGGAGGCCTGCTGGGGCAGCGCCAGCCGGAGTTCCTCAACGCCGCCGGCTTCTCGTCGTCGCCGCACCTCATGTACTCGGGCTACGACGCGCGGGGCGAGTGGTTCCAGCTGTACCAGATCGGGTTCGGCGGGATCCCCGGCAGGCCGTTCGGCGACGGTGCCGACGGGCACTCGCTGTGGCCGTCGTTCACCAACGTGCCCAACGAGTTCCTCGAGGCCTACTTCCCGCTGCGGATCGACCGCTACGAGACCGTGCCCGACTCGGGCGGCCCGGGGCTGCACCGCGGCGGCAACGGCATCGAGATGGTCTACCGCTTCCTCGAGCCGGGGGAGGTGTCGATCCACGACGACCGCTGGCTGACGTACCCCTGGGGCGTCAACGGTGGGCTCCCGGGGATGCGGTCGCGCAAGGTGCTGGTGCGCGCCGACGGGTCACGCGAGGTGCTGGCCAGCAAGTGCGACCACGTACAGGTCGCCGAGGGCGACGCCCTGCACTACATCACCTGGGGCGGTGGCGGCTGGGGCGACCCCCTGGAGCGCGACCCCGACCTGGTGGCGCTCGAGGTCGACCGCGGGCTGGTGACCGCCGAGGGGGCACGACGCTACGGCGTCGTGCTCGCCGACGGCGGCGGGCCGCCGACGGTCGACGCGGGGGCCACCGGGGAGTTGCGCGGGCGCATGCGGGAGGAGCGCGGCGACGTCGAGGTCTTCGACTTCGGCCCGTCGATCGACGAGCTGCGCGAGCGCTGCCTCGACGAGACCGGCCTGCCGGCGCCCCGGGCGCCACAGTTCACCCGCGCGACGGGCTGACGCCGCCCAGCGCGGCCAGCTGTCGGCGGCGCCGGCGGGACGTCTCTCCCCCCTCGACGTCCCCCGGCGCCGCCGACGCACGCGGGCGACGGCGGCGCGCACGATGCCGGGGCCGGTGTCGGGCGGCGGATGACGGCTTCCGGTCCCTCGATGGGCGGTTGACGGCTGGCGACGGCGCCCGGTAGCGTCGCCGCGGACGACGTCGGCACCGGCGTGGGGAAGCCCCTCGCGGTGACCTGGTCCGGCGCCGACGTGGAGGGGAGCCGCATGGCCGCACGTCCATCCGTCCGACCGGACCGCGACGTCCTCGCCATCGTCATGTGCGCCGCGCTGCTGCTGGCCATGGCACCGGCAGCCGGCGCCGGCCAGCGCGACCGCCGGCACGACGGTCGACGCGGCGCATCGGCGGCGACCATCCACTGGCGGCCATGCTACGAGGAGCTGGCGCTCGACTTCGAGTGCGCCATCGTGCCGGTGCCGCTGGACCACGACCGCCCGCGGGGACGTCAGATCGGCCTCGCGGTCGTTAGGCTGCCTGCGACCGGCGCCCCGGAGGCCGCACGGTCGCTGTTCCTGAACCCCGGTGGACCGGGCGGGTCCGGAGTCGACTTCGTGACCGGTGTCGGGCCCTTCGCCGACCAGGTGTGGGGACCCGAGGTCCGGCAGCGCTACGACCTCGTCGGCGTCGACCCGCGCGGCATCGCCCGCAGCACGCCGCTCCGCTGCTTCGAGACCGAGGAGCAGGCCATCGAGGAGCTCCCGGCCGTCCCGTTCCCGCTGACCCGGGCCGAGGTGCGGGAGTTCGTGCGGGCCGACCGGGCGATCGCCCGGGCGTGCCGACGCAACGCCGGACCGATCGTGCGCCACATGTCGACGGCCAACGTCGCGCGCGACCTCGAGGTCTTGCGGCAGCGTGTTGGCGACCGCCGGCTCAACTACCTCGGTCTGTCCTACGGCAGCTTCCTCGGCGTGACCTACGCCAACCTCTTCCCCGAGCGGGTCGGCGCGTTCGTCGTGGACGGCGTGCTCGACCCCGAGCGCTGGTCCAACGTGCGATCGCGCATCCCGTTCTCGACCGCGCTGCGCTCCGACGAGGGCGCCCAGGAGACGCTGGAGCGGTTCTTCGTGCTGTGCGACGAAGCGGGCCCCGACGCGTGCGCTCTGGCGCCGGGCGCCGCCGACCGCTACGCCGCGCTGGCCGCCCGCCTGCGCGACGGACCGATCACCGTCGTCGACCCGGAGACCGGCGCCGAGGTCCCGATCACCTACCAGGACCTCGTCGGGATCAGCCTCGGCGCGCTGTTCGACCCGTTCGCCTACCCGTTCCTCGCACAGTTCGTCGCGATCATCGAGGCTGGTGGGACCCCCGAGGAGCTCGGCGAGGCACTCGCCGACCTCGACGACGCCTCGGGCGTCGTCGACCTGGACGACCTGCCGGAGCCCGCTCCCGACGTGTTCCCGGAGGTCCCCGAGTACCGCAACGTGGTCGAGGGACCCCCTGCGGTGTTCTGCTCGGACAGCGACAACCCCCGCAGCCACCGGTCCTGGGTCCGTGCCGGGGCGCGCGCCGACGCCACGTACGGCTACTTCGGGCGCATTTGGACCTGGGTGTCGAGCCCCTGCGCGCAGTGGCCGTTCGACGACCGGGACCGCTACACCGGCCCCTACCGGACGGGCACCGCCACCCCCGTGCTGGTCATCGGCAACCTGTACGATCCAGCCACCCGCTACGAGGGTGCCCAGCGGGTCAGCGATCTGCTGGCCGGGAGCGCGCTGCTGGCGGTCGACGTGCCCGGGCACACGTCGTTGGGCCTCAGCGCGTGCGCCGGTGCGCTGACCGCGGACTACCTGCTCGCGCCGACGGCCGCGGCACCGTCCATCGACGGGCAGACCTGCCCACAGGAGTACAACCCGTTCACGCTGCCACCCATGGAGGCCGATGCCCGGGCGGGGCTCGAACCACAGCTGCGGCTGGAGATCATGCCGGACGTGGCGTACCGGCCACGGCGCTGACCTATACTCGTGGCATGGCAGGGGTCACCGCTGGTCACGGTCTCCCGGCCCCGCCACCGGAGGTGCGGTGGGGCCCGTGGCTCGCCGCTGCACTGACGGCGGTCGTGCTCGCGGCGGCCGTGCTGCTCGGGCTGCACCTGGCCGGTGACCGGTCGGTTGGCACGGACGACACGTCCGGTGTGGCGCCCGCGGCCGACGTCGGTCCGCGGAACGGCGACGCCGACGTCGCGCCAGAGGTGCGCGAGGACCTCCCAGAGCTGCTGCCGCGCGGCGACCGCGACGTGCTGCGCGAGCGGCTCGACGGCGCCCGACCGCAGGCGGATGGCGGGCCGGCCCTCGCGCCGGAGGTGCGGCGGCACGTCACCGGGCTGCGGCCCCGGGCGCTGCGGCCCGGTGCGGACCTGCGCGACCGGCTCGACCGGGCACGGGGCACGGACGACCGACCGTAGGACGGCCCGGGCGACCGGGACCTCCGCGGGATGCCCATGCGACGCTGCACGGACCGTCGGATCCGCAGGCATAGTGGGACCCATGGTCTCTTCACAGACGCAGCACCCCGACGTGACCGCGCTGCTCGAGCAGGCTGCCGGCGGCGAGGCCCTGCGCGGCACGTTCTTCCTGCGCGACGCCCACGAGATGCTCCACGCGACCCGGGAGATCGAAACGGCCGCGCGGGAGCTCGACGCGACGCTGTACGTCGGCTTCCAGGACGCCGCGCGGCTCGACGACGAGGCCGACGTGTACCGGCAGCTGACCCGGGAGGCGACGGTCATCGCCTACGGGGTCGGCCACCCCCGGACCGACATCGACGCGCTCGAGTGGGTGTCGGTGCCCCACGACCGCCACGCGCTCGACAACCAGTGGTTCCTGATCCTCACCGGCGAGGAGACACTGGCGTTCGTCGGCTACGAGACGTCGCCGGCGCGTTCGTACCGCAAGGGCCCCTCGCAGAACGAGGAGCGCACCTGGGAGGGGTTCACCTCGGGCGATCAGCGCCTGATCGAGCACCTGGTGCGCCGGCTCGAACGGTCCCGGCAGCTCATGCGCCGGCCTGCCGGTCCCGTGTATCTGGCGATGACCGACGACGGGGCCGATCCGCGCTATGCAGCGGTGCGTGACGCGGCCACGGTCGCCGCGCGTGCCGACGGCGCGACCGTGGTCCTGTACGACCGCACGACCGAGAGCTACCTCACCAACCCGTACCCCAGCGGCCCGTGGTCCGACGACGGCGATGCACTGAGCCCCGGGTACGCGATGACGCCGGGCCGGCTCGACTCCATCGGCCGTGGGTACCTGGCGCAGCAGGTGCGCGCCGCGGGCGAGGCCGAGGTCCGGGCGGTGGGCCACCTGGCGGTCGACCACGGTGCCACCGCGCTGCGGGACGCGGTGCAGCGGTACGCGCCGACGGTCGTCTTCCTCCCCGCCCACTTGCAGCGCCCGTCGCTGCTCGACCGCGTCCGCGGCAACACCCTGCCGGCGCTGCGGCGGGCGGTCGATGGTCCGGTCCGGCTGGTCGGCGCCGACGGCACCGTGGAGCAGATCCAGGACTGAGCAGCCGCCGACCGGAGCCGACCCATGGACGACCTGACCGCCGACTACGCGACGGCGGGGTTCTCCGGCCGGCTCGGGTTCGGGGCGCGCCCGGCGGTGGTGGTCGTCGACGTCGTCATGGCCTACCTCGACCGGTCCTCACCGCTGTACGCCGGCGTCGAGGAGGCGGTGGCGTCGGCCGCGCGGATCGTCGACGTGGCGCGTGTCGCGCTGGTGCCCGTGGTCTTCACCCGCGTCGAGTTCGCTCCCGGTGGCGCCGACGGCGGCCTGTTCTACCGGAAGGTCCCCGCGCTGCGGGTGTTCGACCGGGGTTCCCCGCTCGGCGGGTTCCCCGACGACCCACGACCCCGCGAGGACGAGGTCGTGGTGACCAAGCAGTACGCGAGCGCGTTCTTCGGGACGTCCCTCGCGTCGACGCTCGCGGCGATGTCGATCGACACGGTCGTGGTCGTCGGCCTGTCGACCAGCGGCTGCGTGCGTGCGACGGCCGTCGACGCATTGCAGCACGGCTTCACGCCGATCGTCGTCCGCCAGGCGGTGGGCGACCGTGACGATCGGGTGCACGACGCCAACCTGTTCGACCTGCAGGCCAAGTACGCCGACGTGGTCAACGAGGCCGAGGCGCTGGCCCGGCTGCGCGACGGTTGAGCCGGTACCGGTGATGGCGGTGGGACGCGTGCTGCCTTGTGTGGTGGGAGAGGCTCCCAGCAACGCCCATCCTGAAAGGACGCACTGATGCTTCGCTTCATCCGGCGCGCGCTGCTCTCGACGGTTTTCCTGGCCAGCAGCGTGAACGTCATCCAGAACGCCGAGCAGATGACCGCACCCGCCGAGGCCCTGGGGTTGCCGGAGCCGGCGCAGATGGTCCGCCTGCACGGGATCGTGAACCTGGTCGGCGGGCTGATGCTGGTGCTGAACGTCAAGCCCCGCCTGGCGACCTGGGCCCTGATCGGCAACCTGATCCCGACCACGCTGGGCGGGCACCGCTTCTGGGAGGAGGACGAGGAGGGCGCCAGGATCGGGCAGATGGTCCACTTCATGAAGAACATGAGCATGCTGGGCGGCCTCCTCGGGGTGCTGGCCGAGACCTCGAGGCGCTCGGACGACTAGGGCCGCGCGGTCCACACCTCGGCGGCCTGCTGCGTCTGCAGGCGGGCACGGCGCACCGCCACCTCCACGAACACGAGGTCCGGGTTGCCCGGCTGCCCCCAGAAGGACGCGAGGTCGTACGGCAGGACGCCGGTGGCCCAGATCCGCCGCTTCGCGTCCTCGCCGTCGTGCAGCGTGGCTGTGCCCCAGGCCGCCAGCTCCCCCGGGGCGTCGGCGTTGCCGACCGGCCAGTGGAAGGCGACCTCCGCGTGGTGCCGCAGGTTGCGGGCCTTCCTGGACGACGTCCGCGTGGCGAACCACACCGTGCCCTCGCTGAAGCCGGGCGCGACGACCGCCACGTGCGGCCGGCCCTGCCCGTCGACGGTGCCGACGTAGGTCGTCCACCCGCTGCGCTGCGCGGCGTCCACGACGCGCTCCCACTCCATCACCGCAGTATGGCCGATCCGCACGACCGCCGGTCAGCCGGTCAGCCGGCCAGGATGGCGATGGCCAGCACGAAGATGGCCAGCAGCACGACGACGGCGACGCCGATCGTCAGCCAGGGCAGGCCCGTCGAGGGCTCCGGCTCCCGCGGTCGGGTCGACTCCGGCGGGATGTCGATGGTCTTGGTCGAGCCGCCGTCACCGAACGGGTTGGGCATGCCGCAGTCGCCGCAGTGATCCACGGCACGGGTGTTGCGCGCGCCGCAGCGTGGACATCGCCACATGCGTCCCGCCTCCTTCTGCCACGTTCCGCAACCTAGCGCACGCCCACCATCGCCGCTCACCAGCGGAGGCGCGACTCCCAGAGCGCGGTGCGCGCCGCGGCGGCGCCGGCGACGCCGTGGACCGCCGCACCGGGGAAGGCGGCCGCGCTGCCCAGGTACAGCCCGCGCACGGGCGTGCGGTACGGCGACAAAGCCGGGACGGGGCGGAACAGCAGCTGGTCCACGTCGTAGCTGCCGTTGCCCTTGTCACCCTCGATCAGGTTGGCGTTGCGGCGCTCGAGGTCAGCCGGAGCCATGACGTGCCGCGCGATCACCCGGTCGCGGAAGCCGGGTGCGAAGCGTTCGATCTGCGCCTCCATGCGGTCGACCTGCTGGTCGGCGTGCACGTCCCAGTCGACGCCGGCGGGCACGTGCGTGTACCCCCACCCGGTGTGGTGCCCGGCCGGTGCACGGGTGGGATCGGCCAGGCTCTGCTGCCCGAACAGGACGAACGGCCGGTCGGGGACCACGCCCGCGTCGAGCTCGCGCATCCACTGCTCGAGCTCCCCGGGCCCGCCGCCGACGTGCACGGTGCCCGCCGACCGCGCCTGCTCGGCGGTCCACGGCACGACGCCGTCGAGCGCCCAGTCGACCTTGAAGGTCGGCGGTCCGAGGCGGAAGCGGGCCAGCTTGCGCCGGTAGCCGGGATCGAACGCCCGACCGGCCAGTGCGATGAGCGCCGGGGGCGTCACGTCGGCGACCACGATGTCGGCACGGACGCGCTCGCCGCCGGCGGTCACCACGCCGGCGACCCGGCCGTGGCCCGAGACCACCCGCTCGACGCGCGCGTTGACCCGTGCCCGGCCGCCCAGCGAGCGCAGGTGGCCGACCAGGGCGTCGGTCAGCGCCCCCGCACCTCCGCGGGGGCTCGGCCACCCCACCAGGTGGCCGAGCACGTGGAGGTAGACGGCGAAGATCGCGCTGCCCGACGCCGACGGCGCCAGGTCCGAGTGCAGTGCCGTGCCGTGCAGCCAGGCACGCGCGTGCTGGCCCGAGAACAGCTCGGCACCCAGCGCGCGGACGGGCATCAACGCCACCCGGGCCAGCTCGAGGGTCTGCTCGAGACCCAGCGACAGCGCCAGGCGCGCCCCCGGCACCAGCGGAGGGAAGCCGCCCAGCAGCGTGTGCCGCAGCGCGTCGCCCGCAGCCAGCCATGGCGTGACGAGGTCGGCCCAGGCCCGCCCGTCCCCTGGCGCCAGCGACTCGAGCACGTCGACGGTCGCGCCGAGGTCACGGTGCAGCGCGGCGGCACGCCCGTCGTCCATGGGGTGGGCGACCGCGACCGGCGGCTCGACCCACTCCAGCCCGTGGTCGGCCAGTGGCATCGACTGGAACACCGGCGACGCCGCACCCGCCGGGTGGACGGCGCTGAACAGGTCGTGGGCGAACCCCGGCCTGGTCAGCTCCGCGGTCGCCACCGCGCCGCCGAACCGGTCGGCGGCCTCGAGCACCAGCACCGACCGGCCGGCTCGCGCCAGCGTGACGGCGGCGGCCAGCCCGTTGGGCCCGCTGCCGACGACGACGGCATCGTGGCGCTCCAGTGCGCTCAGTCCCCGTCGGGCGAGAGGTCGGCGAGGGCCACGTCGTAGGCCTCGGAGAAGGTGGGGAACGCGTGGATCGTGTCGCGCAGCACCGCCAGTGGCACCCGCGCCCGGATGGCCAGGACCGCCTCGTGGATCCACGCGTCGGCCATCTCGCCGACGGCGGCGGCGCCGACCAGGACCTCCTCGTCGGTGTCGGCGACGAGCACGAGCATGCCGCCACCCCCTCCGCTGACGCTGGTGCGCGGGAGGTCGTCGAGATCGGCTCGGCCGACCGCCACCCGGTCGAGCTGCGCGCGGGCCTCCTCGGGCGTCAGGCCGACCCCGGCGACCGGCGGATCGGTGTACATGGTGCGCGGGACCGCCCGGTAGTCGGCCGTCGTGTCCGTGCCCAGCAGGTTGGCGACGACCACCCGCGCCTGGTAGTTCGCGATGTGGGTGAACGGCGCGACCATCGTCACGTCGCCCGCCGCCCACAGGTGCTCGGCGCCCACGACGCGGCAGTGGTCGTCGACCTCGATGCCGTCGGACACGTCGAGGCCGAGGTGCTCGAGGCGCAGCCCCTCGAGCCGCGGGCGCACCCCGGTCGCCAGGACGAGCACACCCGCGTCGACGGTCGACCCGTCGTCGAGCTCGGCGCGCAGCCCGTCGCCGCGCGGTGCGACACGCTCCACCTGGCGGCCGGTTCGGACGTCCACCCCGTCTGCCTGCAGGTTGGCGGCGATCGTGGCGGACACCTCCGACGGCTCGCTGGGCGCGACCGTGTCGGTCATCTCGACCAGCGTCACCGGCACGGCGAAGCGCGCGTACAGCTGGGCGATCTCGCTGCCGACCGGCCCGCCGCCGACCACCAGCAGCGAGTCCGGGCGCTCCGTCGCGGACCAGGCGTCCTCGCTCGTCCAGACGGGCACCGCGTCGAGCCCGTCGATCGGCGGCGTGACGTCGCCGGCGCCGGTCGCGAGCACCAGGTCGTCGTAGGTGTGGCGGGCACCGTCGACCTCGACCACGCCCGGCCCGACGACGTGCCCCTCGCCGCGCAGCAGCGTGGCGCCCGCGGCACGCACACCCTCGGCGTGCTCGGCGTCGTCGCGGTGGTCGACCAGCTCGTCCCGGCGCCGGGCGGCGCGGGCGAAGCCCTTGTCGGGCCGGTGGGGAGTGATCGGGTCCATCATGGCGCCGAGCTCGACGACGCGACCCAGCAGGTGGCGCACCTCGGCGGAGCGCAGCATCGCCTTGCTCGGCATGCACGCGGTGAACGGGCACTCGCCACCGACCAGCGCGCGCTCCACCAGTGCGACCTCCCGGCCGGCGGACGCGAGCTCCATCGCGATGTTCTCCCCGGCGGAGCCGCCGCCGAGGACGATGACGTCGTGGTGTGGCACCCAGGATCCTTTGTTCGTCGGGCCGGCGTACCCGGACCGGTCGACCGGTACGCCGGGCGCCTGACCGGCCTACCCGGCGGGTGGAGCCACCGTGACGGTCACGGGCACCCGGTGGACGGAGTTGACGGCGTAGCCGCCGAGGTTCCAGCGGTGCTCCACCGGCTGGGTCTCCCCCGCGGTGTCGGTGGCCCGGCAGACCAGCTCGTGCTCGCCGACCTCGGCGTGCCAGGGCGCGCGCCAGCCCTGCCACGCGAAGTCGACCGTCGGCGGGTCGAGCTCGGCATCGGCCCAGGTCGCACCGCCGTCGGAGCTGACCTCGACGCGTGTCACCGCGCCGGCGCCGGACCACGCCCGTCCGGTCAGCGTGACGTCGCCGGGCCGCAGGTGGCGCCGGCGGGTGAAGAAGTCGGGGACGCCCGGCGGCACCATCAGCGACCGCACGGCCATCCGCCGGACGGGCTCGCCCGGGTCCTCGGGGTCCGTGCGGAACCGGTAGGCCCGCGCCTGCTGGTAGCCGGCGAACGCGGTCGTCGACGCCTCGATCGACGCCAGCCACTTGACGCTGGTCATGCCGTACCAGCCCGGGACCAGCAGGCGCACCGGGAAGCCGTGCTGGGGCGGCAGCGGGGCCCCGTTGAGCCCGTAGACCAGCAGCGCGTCCTCGCGGCGCAGCTGCTCGGGGGTCAGGGCGCGGGCGTACTGCTGCTCGGTGCCGCCCTCGACGCCCCGGTCCAGGCCGGTGAAGACCACATCGACGACGTCGTCGCCGAGGCCGGCCTCCTCCAGCAGGGTCCACACGGGCGTGCCGGTCCAGCGGCCCGTGCCGACCGCCTCCAGCAGCCACGGCTGGCTCAGCGCCCGCGGTGTGAGCCGCGCACGGCCGTTGCCCGCGCACTCCATGGTCACGGGCCGGGTGACCGCCTCGCGGGCGCGCAGGTCGTCGAGCGTCACGGTCATCGCGCGGTCGACGGCGCCACCGATCGCGAGCGTCCACGAGGCCGCATCGACGACGGGGATGTCGTAGTGGATCAGCAGGTAGTGCAACCCGACCGGGGTCACGTCGTGCTGCAACGCCTCGAGCGGCATGCCGTGGTTGCGCGCCGCGAGCTGCAGCTCCTCGCGTGAGATCAGGTCATCTGCCGTCGTGCCGGTCGGGGCCTCGGTCGTCATCGCCATCCCTTCGTCGTCGGCCCGCCGGGACCGCGCGGGCGGGCCGGGTCCCCGGAGAGTCTCCCCCAGAACTCCGGCGGCCGGTAGCCCGTGGCGGCTCCCACCCACTGCTGGCCCCGCTCCGCACAGGAGCCGGACGAATCTGCGGACCGGAGCGCCGGGTGGACTACCGCCAGACCCACTCGAGGCGCTCGTACACCTCCGGCGCCGGCTCGTACAGCTCGACGGCGGTCACGCCGGGCGCCTCGATCCGCCACGGCCGCAGGTCCTGGTGGACCTGTGCCTCCAGCGAGGCGTGGTCGGTCGTCCACGCGATCCCGTGGACCTGCAGGTTGTTGCCCTCGATCGCCTGGTGGGCCCGGATCGTCTCGGCGACGTCGCCGGACCTGCCGATCTTGAGGTAGTCGACGTCGCCCCGCTCATCGCGCCGGTGGCGGATCTCGAGCACGTAGACCCCGGAGGTGATGCCACGGGGCCGGTCATCCAGCCCGGGGCGCTGTGCCTCCGCCGTCGATCCCGGCCGACGCGCCCGGGCCCCCGGCGGCCGTCGGTCCCGCCGGTCCCGCCGCTCCCGCCGCTCCCGCCGGCGGTCTCGGGTCTGCAGTGCCTGCTGGTTCACGCGGCCGATCCTGCCCACGACCAGCGCGACGACGACGAGCAGCCCGACCAGGGCGATCACGGTGCCCTCGCCCATCGCGCCTCCGTCCGCCCCTGCCCGCACCGATCGTACGGGAGCGACGGCACGGTGGACCCAGGGATGTCACACCTCCGCCGTCCGTCCTGTCGACAGGGAGACCACGCGATCACGAGGAGCAGGTCATGCGAATCTTCATCGCCGGCGCGACCGGGGTGCTCGGGTGCCGGGTCGTCCCCACCCTGACCGCCGCCGGCCAACACGTGACCGCTCGGCGAGCTGGAACGGGCACCGGTCGACTCGCGACCGGCGCGGGCGTAGGGTCGCCCCCATGACCGTCGACGACGTCGTCACCGCCAACCGCGGGCGGCTGTTCGGCATCGCCTACCGCATGCTCGGCGAGGCGGGCGCCGCCGAGGACGTCGTGCAGGAGGCGTTCCTGCGCTGGGCGCAGCACGACGGCGCCATCGACAACCCGGCGGCGTGGCTGACAACCGTCGTCTCGCGGCTGTGCCTGGACCGCCTGCGCTCGGCCCGGCACCGGCGCGAGACCTACGTCGGTCCGTGGCTTCCCGAGCCCGTGGCGACCGACACCGTCGATCCGGCCGACACGGCGGCGACCGCCGACACGCTCAGCCTGGCGTTCCTGGTCGTGCTCGAACGGCTCTCGCCGCTGGAGCGCGCGGCGTTCCTGCTGCACGACGTGTTCGGGTACTCCCACGCGGAGGTCGGGGCGATGCTCGACCGCACGCCGGCCGCCGTCCGGCAGGTGGCGGCGCGCGCCCGTGCCCACCTGGCGGAGCAGCGGCCGCGGTTCGAGGCAGACCGCAGCCGGCGGGAGGCGGTCGCCCGGGCGTTCGCGTCGGCCGTCGAGGGAGCCGACCTCGACGGGCTGCTGGCCGTGCTGTCACCCGACGTCACCTTCACCGCCGACGGAGGCGGCGTGGTCGCGGCGGCGCGCCGCACCCTGCATGGCACCGACCGGGTGGCGCACGTGATCCTGCAGCTGGCGCGCCGCCGGCCGGACGGCATGGTACTGGCCATGCGGGAGGTGAACGGCGAACCGGCGATCGTGGGCACGTGGGCCGATGGGCGGATCGACAGCGTGTGGGTGCTGCACGTGGTCGACGACCGGGTGGCGGCCATCCAGGCCGTGCGCAACCCCGCCAAGCTGGCGCGCTTCGGGGGCGCGCCGGGCTAGCGCTCGACGACCATGGCCTCGAACGTGTACTTGTCGGCCACGTAGACGTGCCGGCCCAGCTCCACCGCGCGGCCGGTGTCGTCGTAGGTGGTGCGCTCCATGGTCAGCAGGCACGCACCCCGCCGCACCGCCAGCGCCTTCGCCTCGTCGGCCGAGGCACCGCGGGCCCCGATGCGCTGCGATGCGATGCGCGTGTGGACGCCACGGCTGCGCAGCAGGGCGTACAGCCCGGTCTCCTCGAGCTGCGCCCGCGTGATGGTGGCGCCCACCTCCGCAGGCAGCCAGTTCCGCATGATCGCCAGCGGCTCGCCGCCGGCGAGCCGCAGGCGCTCGAGGTGGAGCACGTTGTCCCCGACGTCGAGGCTCAGGTGGGCGGCGAGGTCGTCGTCGGCGCTGATGAACTCGTGCACCCGCACGACGGTCGAGGGATCCTGGTCCGATCGCAACAGGTCGTCGTACAGGCTGGTCAGCTGGACCTGCCGCTTGACCGTGTGGTTGCCGACGACCTGCGTGCCGATGCCGCGCTTCCGCACGACCAGGCCCTTGTCGACCAGCTCCTGCATGGCACGGCGCACGGTCGGTCGCGACAGCCCCCACCGGCGGGCGATGCCGGTCTCGTTCTCGAGCCGGGTCCCGGGCTGGAGATCCCCCCGGACGATCGCGTCCTCGATCTGCTGGGACACCTGGTGGTACAACGGCACAGGGCTGGACCGGTCGAGGTCGAAGGACAGCTGGGACACGGGTTCTCCGGCAGCGGGCGACGGACGGCGGCCGTCGGGGATGGATGCCATCGTAGCGTCGCCGATGCCATCCGATGCATCGTCTGCACGTCCTGACATGCTGACCACCCCTTGACGCGCCCAACGATGCGCGTCACGCTCGTACCCCGCTCCGGTGGCTCGGCCGCCGGCGGCGGTCTCCGGCGAGGGGAGGTGCGCCGCGATGGCCCTGGTCCCCCCGCCCTGTCGTTGGCTGTCGTGCTGCCCGCGTCGGCACTCCATCATGCGCACGTCCTGGTCAGAATGTAAATACATTCATACGACCTGACGTATTGACGTTGCATTCACCTATTGACAGAAGGATGAACGTGCGCCACAGTCGCTGACGCGGTGGGAGGGCCGTAGGCGCAGGAGCAGGGGGCTGCACGGTGCGTGGTGCCGGGACGGGTCGGCCGTGACCTACGACGTGGTGACCATCGGTCGGGTGAGCGTCGACATCTACCCGCTCCAGGTCGGGGTCGGCCTGGAGGACGTCACCAGCTTCGGGAAGTTCCTCGGCGGCAGCGCCACCAACGTCGCGGTCGCGGCGGCCCGCCACGGCCACCGCGCGGCGGTCATCACGCGTACCGGCGAGGACCCGTTCGGGCGGTACATCCATCGGGCGCTGCAGGAGCTCGACGTCGACGACACGTTCGTCAGCGCCGTCCCGGACCTGCCGACCCCGCTGGCGTTCTGCGAGATCTTCCCGCCGGACGACTTCCCGCTGTACTTCTACCGGCTGCCCAAGGCGCCGGACCTCGAGATCCGCCCGGACGAGCTGGACCTCGACGCCATCCGTGACGCGGGCATCTTCTGGATGACGGTGACCGGGCTGTCACAGGAGCCCAGCCGTGCCGCGCACCGCGCGGCGTGGCTGGCGCGGGACCGCCGCCGGCACACGGTGCTCGACCTCGACTACCGGCCGATGTTCTGGTCCAGCCGCGACGAGGCGCGCACGCAGATCGCCGAGGTGCTCCCACACGTGACCGTCGCGATCGGCAACCTCGACGAGTGCGAGACGGCCGTCGGTGAGCGCGAGCCCGAGGCGGCGGCCGCGGCCCTGCTCGCACGCGGCGTCGAGGTCGCGATCGTCAAGCAGGGGCCCAAGGGCGTGGTGGGCGTGACCGCCGACGAGCACGTCGAGGTGCCCCCGTACCCCGTCGACGTCGTGAACGGCCTGGGAGCCGGTGACAGCTTCGGCGGCGCCGTGTGCCACGGCCTGCTGGCCGGCTGGTCGCTGCAGCGGACGCTGGAGTTCGCCAACGTCGCCGGCGCGCTCGTCGCGGGCCGGCTGGAGTGCTCGACGGCCATGCCCACGACCGACGAGGTCGAGACCGAGCTGGCGGGGGCGGGCGCCGACGGGCCCGTGGGCGGGGACCGCCCGGCGGGAGGGGGCGACGATGGCTGAGCTGGACCTCGGCACGCTGCGCGAGACCCGCGCCATGCGGCCCGAGGCGATCCTCGAGGCCGCGCGGGCACGCCGGCGGCGCTCCCTGATGCGCGGAGACGGTCACCTGATGCTCGTCGCCGCAGACCATCCGGCCCGCAACGCGATCGGGGTGGGCGGCGAGGCCACCGCCATGGCCGACCGCACCGAACTGCTCGAACGGCTGGTGGTCGCGCTGTCCCGTCCGGGGGTCGACGGTGTGCTGGGCACCGCCGACGTCCTCGAGGACCTGCTCCTGCTCGGCGCGCTCGACGACAAGGTCGTGATCGGCTCGATGAACCGCGGCGGCCTGCAGGGCGCGGTCTTCGAGCTCGACGATCGCTTCACCGGGTACGACGTCCCCGCGATCTCGGCGATGGGATTCGACGGCGGCAAGATGCTGTGCCGCATCGACCTGGCCGACCCCGGCACCATCGCGACACTCGAGTCGTGCGCGGCCGCGGTCACGGGGCTCGGCGCCGAGGGCCTGATGGCGATGCTCGAGCCGTTCCTGTCCACCAGGTCCGACGGCCGCGTGCGCAACAACCTGTCGGCCGACGCCGTGGTGCGGTCGGTCGGGATCGCCAGCGCGCTGGGCGCGACCAGCAGCCGCACCTGGCTGAAGCTGCCGGTGGTCGACGGCATGGACCGGGTGATGGCCGCGACGACGCTACCGACCCTGCTGCTCGGCGGGGACCCGTCGGGCGCGCCGGAGGACACGTACGCCAGCTGGGAGAAGGCGCTCGCGCTGCCGGGCGTCCGGGGGCTGGTCGTCGGTCGCACGCTGCTGTACCCGCCCGACGGGGACGTCGCGGCGGCCGTCGACGTCGCGGCGTCGCTGGTGCACACCGACACGACCGCACAGGGGGACGAGTGACCGACACACCGAGGCTCCACCGTCCTGCCGGCGAGTTGGCAGCGGGTCCGTGGACACTCGAGGTGACGCCGAAGGCCGCCGGATGGGACCACTCGAGCCTCCGGATCCTCGACCTGGCGGCGGGCGATGCCCACGAGTTCGACACCGGCGAGGACGAGGCGATCGTGCTGCCGCTGTCGGGTGGCTGCACCGTCGAGTGCGACGGCGAGGTGTTCGAGCTGGCGGGGCGCGACTCGGTGTTCACGCAGATCAGCGACTTCGCCTACGTCCCGCGTGACGCGACCGTGCGCATCGCCAGCACCGGCGGCGGGCGCTTCGCGCTGCCTGCCGCCCGGGCGTCGCGCCGGCTGCCGGCTCGGTACGTGCCCGCGTCGGACGTGTCGTCGGAGCTGCGCGGGGCGGGCCAGTGCTCGCGGCAGGTCGTGAACTTCGCGACGCCCGAGGCGCTGGAGGCCGACAACCTGATCGCCTGCGAGGTGCTGACGCCCGCGGGCAACTGGTCGTCCTACCCGCCGCACAAGCACGACGAGGACCGCCCCGGCGAGGAGACCCCGCTGGAGGAGGTCTACTACTTCGTCGTCGCCGACGGCCCCGACGCCCCCGGCATGGCGTACCAGCGGGTGTACGGCACCGATGACCGGCCGATCGACGTGCTGGCCGAGGTGCGCTCGGGGGACGTGGTGCTGATCCCCCACGGCTGGCACGGCCCGTCGATGTCGGTGCCGGGCTACGACCTGTACTACCTGAACGTCATGGCCGGCCCCGGGGCCGAGCGTGCGTGGCGCATCTGTGACGACCCGACCCACACGTGGATCCGCGGCACGTGGGAGGGCCAGGCCGTCGACCCCCGCCTGCCCATGTCGACGGCGTCCGATGAGAGGAACCGGCAGTGAGCGGCACCGTGCGGCTGACCGTCGCCCAGGCGGTCGTGCGCTTCCTCGCCAACCAGCACAGCGAGCGCGACGGGCACCGCCAGCGCCTGTTCGCCGGCTGCTTCGGCATCTTCGGCCACGGCAACGTCGCCGGGGTCGGCCAGGCCCTGCTGGAGGCCGAGCTGGCGGACCCCACGGCGCTCCCCTACCACCTCGCCCGCAACGAGCAGGCCATGGTCCACGCGTCGGCCGCCTTCGCGCGGATGCGCAACCGCCTGACGACCTTCGCGTGCACCGCCTCGATCGGGCCCGGCTCGACGAACATGCTGACGGGGGCGGCACTGGCAACGATCAACCGGCTGCCGGTGCTGCTGCTGCCCAGCGACATCTTCGCCACCCGGGTGTCCAGCCCGGTGCTGCAGGAGCTGGAGGACGCCCACGGGTACGACGTGTCGGTCAACGACGCGTTCCGGCCGCTGTCCGCGTTCTTCGACCGGGTGTGGCGGCCCGAGCAGCTGCCCGCGGCGCTGCTGGGTGCCATGCGGGTGCTGACCGACCAGGCGGCCACCGGCGCCGCCACGATCGCGCTGCCCCAGGACGTGCAGGCCGAGGCCCACGACTGGCCGCTGGAGCTGTTCGCCGAGCGCGTCTGGCACATCGGTCGGCCGGTGCCCCAGGCGGACCACCTGGCCCGCGCCCTGGAGCTGCTCCGGTCGGCGGAGCGTCCGCTGATCGTCGCGGGTGGCGGGGTCATCTACGCGGAGGCGACCGACGAGCTGCGCGCCTTCGCCGAGGCGACCGGCATCCCCGTCGGCGAGACCCAGGCCGGCAAGGGCAGCCTGCCCTACGACCACCCGCTGGCGCTCGGGGCGATCGGCAGCACGGGGACCACCGCGGCCAACCCGATGGCCGCCGAGGCCGACGTGGTGCTCGGCATCGGCACCCGGTACAGCGACTTCACCACGGCGTCGCGCACGGCCTTCCAGCACCCGGACGTGCGGTTCGTGAACATCAACGTCGCGCCGCTCGACGCCCACAAGCACGCCGGCGTGGCGGTGCTCGCCGACGCCCGCGAGGCGCTGCGGGCGCTGCTGCCCGCCGCGCAGGAGGTGTCGACCCCACAGGCGTACCGCGACCGCGCGCAGGAGCTGGGGCGGGAGTGGGACCGCACCGTCGAGCGCGCCTACACCCTCGGCCACGGCCCGCTGCCGGCCCAGTCCGAAGTGATCGGCACCGTCAACGAGCTGTCGGGCCCCCGCGACGTCGTGGTGTGCGCGGCCGGCTCGATGCCCGGCGACCTGCACAAGCTGTGGCGCACGCGCGACCCCAAGGGCTACCACGTCGAGTACGGCTACAGCTGCATGGGCTACGAGATCGCCGGTGGCATGGGCATCGCGATGGCCGCGCCCGACCGCGACGTGTACGTGATGTGCGGCGACGGCTCCTACCTCATGATGAGTTCCGAGCTGGTCACCGCGGTGTCCGAGGGCATCAAGCTCATCGTGGTGCTGGTCCAGAACCACGGCTTCCACTCGATCGGGGCGCTGTCGGAGGAGCTGGGCTCCCAGCGCTACGGCACCCGGTACCGCTACCGCGACGACGGCAGCGGCAGCCTCGACGGCGAGAAGCTGCCCATCGACCTGGCCGCGAACGCCGAGAGCCTGGGCGTGACGGTCCTACGGGCCAGCGACATCGTCGGGCTGCGCGACGCGCTCGGGCGCGCGAAGGCGCACACCGGCGGCCCGGTGCTGGTCCACATCGAGACCGATCCCATGGTGCACGCCCCCGACAGCGGGTCGTGGTGGGACGTCCCCGTCCCGCAGGTCGCCGAGCTCGACTCGACGATCCAGGCCCACAAGACCTACGCCGAGCACAAGCAGCGCCAGCGCCCCCTGGTCACCGATGCCGACCCGGCGGACGACGCAGGAGGTACCACGTCGTGAAGACCATCCAGCACTGGATCAACGGCACGTCGACCGCCGGCTCAGCCACCCGGACCGGCCCGGTCTTCAACCCGGCCACCGGCCAGCAGCAGGCGGAGGTGCTGCTGGCATCCGCCGACGACGTCGACGCCGCCGGCACGGCGGCCGCGGCGGCGTTCGAGACCTGGTCGGAGACGTCGCTGTCACGGCGGACGAAGATCCTGTTCGCCTTCCGCGAGCTGATCAACCGCAACGTCGACCGGCTGGCGGAGATCGTGTCCGACGAGCACGGCAAGGTGCTGTCCGACGCGAAGGGCGAAGTGCAGCGCGGGCTCGAGGTCGTCGAGTTCGCCTGCGGCATCCCGCAG
>CAYVGE010000009.1:0-34525 GCA_964450395.1 uncultured Actinomycetota bacterium | reverse complement strand
GGGATCGCCGACGTCGCCGTCGTGTGGGCGATGACCGACGACAGCGTCCGCGGGTTCGTGGTCCCGACCGACACACCTGGCTTCTCCGCCAACCCGGTGGAGCGCAAGCTGTCGCTGCGGGCGTCGGTCACCTCCGAGCTCGTGCTCGAGGGCGTGCGGTTGCCCGGCGCCGCGGTGCTGCCGGGCGTGCGGGGCATGAAGGGGCCGCTGTCGTGCCTGTCGGAGGCGCGCTTCGGGATCGTCTTCGGCGCCATGGGTGCGGCGCGGGCGTGCTTTGAGGCGGCGCTGGACTACGCCAAGACCCGGGTGCAGTTCGGCAAGCCGATCGCGGCGTTCCAGCTCACCCAGCGCAAGCTGGTCGACATGATGGTGGCGGTCAACCGCGGCACGCTGCTGGCGCTGCACCTCGGGCGGATGAAGGACGCCGGCGAGCTGGCCGCCGCGCACGTCAGCGTCGGCAAGCTCGACAACGTCCGCGTCGCGCTGGACGTCGCCCGCAGCGCCCGGTCCGTGCTGGGCGCCAACGGGGTGACGCTGGAGTACCCGGTGATCCGGCACATGACCAACCTCGAGTCGGTGTTCACCTACGAGGGGACCAACGAGATCCACACGTTGATCCTCGGCCAGGCCCTGACCGGCCACGCCGCCTTCACGTAGCCACCGCGGGCGGCCCCACCGCACTGCACTGCCACCGTGGCGAGCGGTGGCGAGGCCGATCCGAGAGCGGGGTCGAACGGGACGCCCGCACGGGCTGAACGCGCGTGTGTGGCCATGCGCCGGCAGACCGAGGCCCGGTCAGCGTCCGTCAGCTGCGCAGGACGTTGGCGAAGATCTGCCACGCGAGCAGCGACTTCGCGACGAGGCTCAGGACGATGTAGGCGCGTTCACCGAACAGGTAGTCCCGCCACCGGCCGACCTGCCGGTACTGCAGCCACTGGTTGACCCCGAAGCTGGAGAACAGGACGAACAGCGAGACGAAGATGCCGTAGACGAACCCAGGTGGGTCGTCGCCGGCCAACAGGTAGACGCCGATCGCCAGCCACGGGACCAGTCCGATGACGGTGCCGAACCAGAACGCGGTCAGGTCGCCGCCCGGCTGGTGATCCTTCTCCTGCAGCCAGCCGAACAGGATCATCGCGCTGTTCGCTGCGAACAGTCCGATCACGGCTGCAAGGTCCCAGATGCCCGACAGCGTGGCGATCAGGATCAACATGACCGAGGCGCTGATCGAGTACTCGATCCAGCGGGCGATGTTCATGCCCTGACGCAGGTTGGCCTCGTACCACTGACGCACGGGTGGTGTGGCCATCAGCAGGTGATCGACCGCGGCAAGCAGCAGGAACGACGCGACCGTCGGGCCGATCGGCAGGTCGAAGACCGGCTCCGGCGTGGGTACCCCTTGGGCCGTCACCGGGTCACCGGTCAGGAGGGATGCGGTGATCGGGAAGCTGAGGTCGTTGCTCAGCGCGAACATCGCGGCGGCCTGCGTCAGATGCAGCAGGCCGACGATGATGTTGAACTTGTGAAGCCCGCGGAGCTTCGCCCGGGTGACCGTCTCGTTGTCCGTGTCGGGCATGCGAGTCATCTGGCACTCCGACGCCACGTGCGTTCGTTGTCCACGCGAAAGGTAAAGGTGCTAGGACGGCTGCGCGTAGATGACGACGTTGTTTCGGTAGGACCCGGCGGTGCTGTCGAAGTCGCCGCCGCAGGTGATCAGCACGAGTTGGGACGGCCCTGCACGGGAGAACAGCTTGTCGGTGGGCAGCACCGACTTGTCGTAGGTGCGACGGGCGACGACGTCGAAGCGTTGCACGCCGCCGGCGCTGTCGGCGACGTCGATGCGCGCGCCGACGTCGAGGCGGCGCAGGTCGAAGAACGCGCCGGGGCCCTGCTGACGGGAGTCGACGTGGCCGGCGATCACCGTCGCACCGGGCTCGCTGGGCGTGGGGCCGTGGCGGTACCAGCCGACGTCGCCGACGTCCTCGGGCACCTCCATCTCGCCGCCGTCCTCGACCCCGACTGCGACGACCGGCGCGGCGATGTCGAGCTCGGGGATGCGCAGGCGCGCCGGGATCGCGTCCGGCGCCTCGTCGAGGTCACCGATGCGCGCGGACCGGGTGCCGGGACGCGCCGCCGCCGCGTCGGTGATGCCGTCAGGCGCCGGGATGTCACCCGGACCCCGGGTGGCGCTGTGCCTGCGCGCCGCCGCCGCGTCGTCGGCCGCATCCATGGTGACCGGCATCGGCGAGGCGGTGACCTCTGCCACAGGCAGCGCCCCCGCATCGCGTGGTGGAGTGATCAGGTCCCAGACAAGTGGAGTGCTGGTGGCCAGCACGAGGCTGACCACCAGCACTGACCGGGTGAGTCGCTCAGGAGCGCGCACGGGCGTAGGCCAGGCGGCCACCTGCGGCCACGGCGCTGACTGCGGCGCCGGCGGTCAACGCGACCAGCCAGGTCGGCATGGCGTCGTCAGCCATGCCGCCGGTGCCGGCGGGCACGTCGTCCGGGTTCGAGTGCAGTCCCGAGATGGGCTGCACCAGCAGGTCGAGGCTGTCCTCATCGAGCGAGCCGATGGCGTACACGATGGTGTTGGTGCCCTCCTCGAGGGTCAGGTCGGTGGGCCCGAGCACCGGGTCGGTGGTGCCCTCGGGCGCCACGGCAGCCTCGTAGGTGCCGGCCGGCACCTCGGTGACTGCCTCGTTGGGGTTGGTCAGTCCGGACACCAGAGCCGAGCCGTCCGCGAGGACGTCGACCGCGGGTGCGGCCGCGGTGTGGCGCACCGTCAGGCGCGCGTCACCGGCACCGACGTTGCTGGTGTCGTTGGCGAACGCCGTGAGCGTCGGCTGGCCGTCGGCGTCGAGGTGCGCGACGAGTGAGGCGTTGGTCCCAGCCTCCACGGTCGCCGAACCGGAGATCGCCGGGTCGGAGTCAGGCGCGGCGTCCGCCGGGCGGATCGCCACGTCGTAGTCGCCGGCGGGCAGTTCGAGCGGGTCGGTGACCGTGCCCGGCTCGAAACCTTCCAGGGTCGGGTCGCCGTTGACGTAGACGTCGACGGTCAGGCCGGGTACGCCGTGGACGACCGTGACGGTCCCCGTGTCGGACTGGGCGCTGGCGGGGCCCGCGAAGGCCGCGACGAGCAGGGCGGCGACGGACAGGGTGGTCACGGCGCGCCGCCGGGACGATCCCTGCCGCCGGCGACCGGCGGTTCGGATGTTCATGTGTGCTCCTACTCAGAAGAGGTGGTCATCGCGTCCCGGGTCGATCGCGCGGTGGCGGCGATCCCGGTGCGCTGTCGTCACCTTGTCGTCACCGTGTCAGGCGTACAAGGTCTGTCTAACGTTCGGCCAACGTATGTCCGTGGAAAGCGTCTGTCAACCGCTCGTAGAGAATTTGCCCAGGGTTTGTATAGTGTTGCCATGGAAGATGCTGGATACCTGCGGATCGGCGAGTTCAGCCAACGCGTCGGGGTGAGCCCCGAGCGGCTCCGCGCGTGGGAGCGGCGCTACGGGCTGCTGTCTCCCGACCGGTCAACGGGCGGGTTCCGGCTGTACTCCGACGCCGACGTGCTGCGCGTCCAGCGGATGCTCGCGCACCTCGAGCGCGGCGCTTCCGCGGCCGAGGCGGCGCGGCTGGCATGGGAGTCGCCCGTCGTCGCCGAGCCGCGGGCAGCGGAGCCGGTGCGCCTGGACCGCGAGGTCGACCGCCTGCGCGAGCGCCTGGAGGCGTTCGACGACGCCGGAGCGCACGCGGTCCTCGACGAGCTGCTGGCGACGTTCGCGCTCGAGACCGTCCTGCGCGATGTCGTCCTCCAGTACCTCGGCGATCTGGGCGAGCGGTGGCTGTCCGGCGACGTGACGGTGGGCCAGGAGCACTTCGCCTCCAACCTCCTGCGCGCGCGGCTGCTGAGCCTGGCGCAGGGCTGGGGGCAGGGCGCGGGTCCGCGGATCGTGCTCGCGGCACCGCCCGGTGACCTCCACGACCTGGGGCTCATCATCTGCGGCCTGGTCCTGTCGCGTCAGGGCCTGCGGGTCGTCTTCCTCGGAGCGGACAGCCCGATCGACACGCTGATCACCACGGTGCGCACGGTCCGGCCCGCCCTCGTGCTCCTCTCGACGATCAATCGCGCCGCGTTGGACGCGGCGCGTGATGCCCTGCGCGAGCTGAGTGCACAGGTACCGGTCTATCTGGGGGCCGGCGGCGCGTCGCGGCAGCTCGCTGAGGACCTCGGCGCCACCTACGTCGATGGAGATCCCGTGAGCGTCGCCATCGAGCTCGCCCACTCCGACGCGGTCGCGAACGCGTAGCAGGTCGTCGGATCACTGGCAGCTCGCAACCCCGCGGCACCGTGGCTCGGTATCGTCTGGGGCGTGAAGCGCCAGGAAAAGGCCGATCGCATCGGCGTGCTGCTCGACGACCTGTACCCGGAGCCGCCGATCCCGCTCGAGCACCGGGATCCGTACACGCTGCTGGTCGCGGTGACGCTGTCGGCCCAGACCACCGACGCGAAGGTCAACGAGGTCACGCCCGCGCTGTTCGCCGAGGCCGACACCCCCGAGAAGATGGCGGCGCTCGGAACGGACCGGATCCTGCAGCTCATCCGCGCCATCGGGCTCGCGCCGACCAAGGCCCGGAACCTGTCGCTCGCCGCGAGTCGGATCGTCGAAGCCGGCGGCGAGGTCACCCCGGACTGGGCGTTCCTCGAGTCGCTGCCGGGCGTCGGCCACAAGACCGCGAGCGTGGTCATGGCGCAGGCGTTCGGCGAGCCGGCGTTCCCCGTCGACACCCACATCCACCGGCTCGCCGGACGCTGGGGCCTGTCGAGGGCGACCAACGTCGAGCAGACCGAACGCGACCTCAAGGCGGTCTTCCCGATCGATACCTGGGCGCGGCGGCACCTGCAGATCATCTTCTTCGGCCGGGAGTTCTGCCCCGCCCGGCACCACGACCTCACCACATGCCCGATCTGCAGTTGGGCAGCGACGGGCAAGCGCATCCGCGAGGAGGCGATGCGCTGACCCGCCGCGTCGGTGATGCCCATGGCCGCACGGAACCGATCGAGATCATCGGAGCGGCGGTGCGACGCTGTCAGGCATCATGGCGCCATGGATGGGCCAGGGCGGGCACCGATCACATCACCCCGGTGGTGTCGCGTCAGCGTGACCCTGCTCCGGCCCGCGGCGACGCCACAGCTGCCCGGGACGCCGCCCGGAGATGAGGTCGACCCTGCGGCCCTGCGCACGCCCCGGGATGCGTGGGCGGACGACTGATGGGATCGGCCGAGGGATCCGCGCCGGACCGGCCGCTGCTGTCCGCGAAGGTCCGACCACCGTGGACCCGCCCGACCGCGGTGACCCGAACGCGCCTGCTCGCGCGGGTGAGCGACGCGGCCGTGCCGCTGACGATCGTGGTCGCGCCGGCCGGGTGGGGCAAGACCACCCTGCTTGCGCAGTGGGCGAACGACACCGCCACGGAGCCCGTCGCCTGGCTGACGCTCGACGAGGCCGACAACGACCCCGTGCGGTTCTGGACCTACGTGGTCACGGCGCTGCAGGACGAGGATCCGGCCCTGGCGGCATCGGCGCTGACCGCGCTGCGGGTACCGGGCCTCGACCCGCTCGACGTCGCCGTGCCCACGCTGATCAACGAGCTCACCGCCGCGGGCGGACGCCGTGTCCTCGTCCTGGACGACTACCACCTGGTCACCGACCGCCGGATCCATGAGGCGGTCGAGTTCCTCCTGGCCTACCTGCCGTCCGGCCTCCGGGTCGTCATCGCCACGCGCGTCGATCCGCCGTTGCCGATGGCGCGCCTGCGTGCCCGCGGCCAGCTGGTCGAGGTCCGGCAGGCCGACCTCGCGTTCACACCGCACGAGGCGGCCGGACTCGTCACCGAGGTGACGGAGGACGTCCTCGATCCGACGAACATCAGCGGGCTCGTCGACCGCACCGAGGGATGGGCTGCCGGCCTGCACCTCGCGGCCCTGTCCCTGCGGGGAACGCCCGATCCCGCCAGGCGGGCCGAGGCGATCAGGGGCGATGACCGCCACGTCATGGACTACCTCGGTCAGGAGGTGCTCGCGGCCCTGCCCGACGACCAGCGCCGGTTCGTGCTCCGCAGCTCCGTCCTGGATCGGCTGTGCGGCGCGCTGTGCGACACGGCGCTGGAACGTGACGGGTCCGGCGCCCTGCTCGCCGCACTCGAACAGGCCGGGCTGTTCCTGGTCCCGCTCGACGAGCAGCGCGAGTGGTACCGCTACCACCGGCTGTTCCGCGACGCGATGCGTCGCGAGCTGACGCGCAGCGACGCCGCCGACCCAGGGGCGATCCTCGAGCGCGCCGCCGGGTGGTGGCTGGCCCGCGGCGAGGTCGAAGCGGCCGTCCGCCACCTGCTCGCGGCGGGGCGGCAGGGGCGCGCCGCCGAGCTGCTCGCCGCCTCGGACGACGAGTTCCTCGACGGCGGGGCGGCCGGCACCTACCTCCAGCTCGCCGACGAGCTCGACGACGCGTTCGTCCGCGCCGACCCGGGCCTGGCGATCGCGATGGCGTCGGCCGCCGGCTTCTCGGGCCGGATCGACCGGGTCGCCGGACTGTTGGACGTGGCCGAGGCGGGACTGACCACCGACGACCGTCCGCCGCACGGGTGGACCAGCGCGCGCGCCGCCATCGCGACGTTGCGCGCGACGTTCGGGCGGCCGGCCGACCTGGCCGACACGGTGGAGGACGCCCGGCTCGCCGTCGACCTCGAGGCCGATCCCCAGCTGGACGGGTACGTGATCTCCCGCCTCGCACTGGGGATCGTGCTCGCCGGCATGGATCGGCACGACGAGGCGGCGGTGCTGCTCGACGAGGCGTGGCGGCACGCGGGGGTGCTGGACCTCCCGGTCTTCACCCGCCTGCTGACCGCCGGCGCCCTGGCGACGAGCCTCGTGACGATCGGCCGCCACGACGACGCGCGGACGGTCATCGACGCCTCGTCCCCGGTCGCGGACGGCCTCGAAGCCGCCGCGGGCAGGGCAGCCGGGGGCGCGGTCGCGATGCTGCGCGCCGCCGCCGGACGGGTGGCCCACGAGGCCGGTGACGTCGAGACCGCCCGCAGGCTCCTCGAGCACGCGACCGAGCTGGCCAGGGTCGCCGCGCACCCGTCGCAGACCGCCGGCATCCTGGTCGGGCTGGCGGACGCGCGGCTCGCCGCCGGGGACCGCGCCGCCGCTCGTGCGGCGCTGGCCGAAGCGCGCGAGATCGCCGACGACGACACGGTCTTCCCCGCGACGCTGCAGCGCATCGAGGTCGCCGAGCGGCGGATGGGCCGCGGCGCCGTGCAGGCGGCGCGTCGCGGCGGTGCCCTGATGGAGGAACTGACCGACCGCGAGCTGTCGGTGCTGCGGGCGCTGCAGGGTCCGCTGTCCCAGCGCGAGATCGGCCGCGAGCTGTTCCTGTCGGTCAACACCGTCAAGGGCTACACCCGCGGCCTCTACCGCAAGCTCGGCGTGGCCGCCCGAGCCGACGCCGTCCGGCGGGGCCGGGAGCTCGGGCTGATCTGATCGGGCGGCGCCGGACGCGGTGCCCGGCGGCGGTCGCCGGGGTGGACCGCGCCGGACCACCCCGGGTGGTTCCCGGTCGGGGTGGTCACGGATCCGTCGTCGTCGCGGATCCTGTCGACACCACCGTCGTCGGGAGCCGTGATGCAACGAGCGTGCCGCATCGAGATCGCAGGTCGTCTGCCCGCCGGCCTCCGCGACGAGCTCGAGCGTCGCTTCGGCTCGATGGACGTCCACCCGGGGGCCCGGACGACCGCGCTGACCGGCCTGCCGCTCGACCAGGCCGGCCTACGGGCGCTGCTCGGTCTGTTGTGGGACGCCGGTGTCGAGATCAGCACCGTGTGCACCGCCGGTGCGGCGTCCGACCAGGTCGTGCCGCACCCCGGGGCGGACGGAACCGACCGGGGCGCCCCGCCACCCCGACCGACGTGACGCGAACCCCCGCTCGGGGACCGCATGAAGGAGCAGACCATGTCCGTCATCGATCTCATCCGTGTACCGGCGCAGCCGGCCGACCCGCAGGCCCCCGAGCGGGGCGGGCGACGATCCTGGTCGTGGCTGCTGCTCGGCGCGCTGCTGCTGCCGTTCATGATCTTCCAGAACGTGATCCCCGCCGCGGCATGGCTCGCAGCGGTGTTCCTCCTCCGGTTCACGCGCACGCAACGCGCCCGTGTCGCGCTTCCGGTCATCGCGCTGGTCGGGTACGTGGCGACCCTGATCTCGTTGCGCGGCTTCTTCCTGCGCCCGCCCGAGGTGTTCCTGTTCGCGCTGGGCGGCGCGCTGATCGTGCTGCCGTACGCTGCCGACACGCTGGCGGGACGGCGGCTGCGGGGCCTGGCGCGGACGCTCGTGTTCCCCGCGGTCGACACGGCCGTGGCGTTCCTGGTCACGGCCGACCAGGGCAGCGCCCTCGGCAGCTGGGGCGCCACCGGCTACACCCAGGTGAGCAACCTCGCCCTCTCGCAGAGCGTGTCGGTCGTCGGGATGTGGGGGCTCGCCTTCGTCATCATGTGGACTGCCCCCGTCGTCAACGAGCTGTGGGAGCACGGATTCGACCTGCGTGCGGCCCGAGCGGCCGTCGGCCCGTTCGTCGTCGTGCTGCTGGCCATGTCGCTCTTCGGCGGCGCCCGCCTCGCGTTCGCCGCACCCCCCGACGCGACGGTGCCGGTCGCGGCGCTCGCACCGGATCGGGAACGCAACGCCGCACGCGCCGCCGGCGAGGTCGGCCCGGGTCCGCGCACGGCGGCGGAACGCGCCCGCGTGACCGCGGAGCACCTGGCCCCGGCCATCGACGATCTGTTCGCCCGCACGCGCGCGGCGGCACGCAGCGGCGCGAAGATCGTCGCCTGGTCCGAGGCCGCGGGCTACGTGTTCGTCGAGGACGAGCAGGCGTTCCTCGACCGGGCGTCGGAGGTGGCGCGGCAGGAACGGATCTACCTGGAGCTGGGGATGATCTTCATCCTGCCGACGACCGAGGGCACGACCAACGAGAACCGCTCGATCCTGATCGGTCCCGACGGTGAGGTGCTCTGGGACTACGACAAGTCCACGATGGTCCCCGGCGACGGCAACGCGCTGGGATCAGCGGTGCTGCCCGTCGTCGACACGCCGTACGGGCGGCTGTCGGTCGCGATCTGCTTCGACGCGGACTTCCCGTGGCTCGTCCGTCAGGCCGGACGCGCCGACGTCGACATCCTCATGGTGCCGTCCAGCGACATCGGCCCGACCGAGGCTGCGGTCCACGACGACATGGCGGTCGTGCGCGCGATCGAGAACGGCGTGTCGATCCTGCGTCCGACCCGCCTGGGCACCTCACTGGCGATCGACCCCATGGGTCGCATCCTCGGATCGGCCGACTACTTCGTGGGTGACGACCAGACGATGCTGGCGACGGTCCCGACGCAGGGCGTGCGCACCGCATACGCCGTGCTGGGCGACATCGTGGGATGGATGTCGGTGGCCGCCGTGGCCGTCGGTGGCGGGACGCTCGGCCTCTCGGCGCTGCGCCGCAGGGCGCGACGGCGCGCGGGGCGCGGGTGATGTGACCCGTCCCGCCGTGGCTAGAGCGCCACCTCGTCGGCGTAGAGGAGGCGGCGCTCCCACTCGCCGGGGCCGTTGGACCCGAGGTCGGCCGGGTCGCCGAGCAGCTCCGGCCCGCGGCTGCACGACGTCGCACCGGACGGGCCGCGACCGCTGGCAGCGGTCGACGCCGTCACGCCGGGACCACGGCGAGGTCGGCCGAGCGTGCGGCGATGTGGCCGGCGACGTCCGCAGCGTCGCGTCCCACACCGCCCAGCAGCGCCGAGCTCAGGGAACGCTGGAAGGGCAGGCCGAGGAAGTACAGGCCCGGCTGGGACGCCACGACACCCCGCTCCTGCAGCGGGAAGCCGTGGTCCCCGGTCACGGGGAGGTCGATCCACGACAGGTCCATGACGAACCCGGTGCACCAGATGACGTTGGCGACCTCCAGGGTCGTGCCGTCCTCGAGGGTCGGGTGGCCGTCCCGCACGCCGGCGGTCCTCGGCACGCGCTCGATCCCGGCGGCGGCGATGTCGCTGCGCCTGATCCGCCCGAGCGGGATGCCGCGGGGCGGATCGAAGAAGTGGTCGCGTACCCTGTGCCCGATGGGCGATCCGATCGTCAGCACCCGCGACGCGACGAACCACATGACCGGCATGAGCAGCCGGTCGGGGAGGCTCCCCGCGCGCGTCGGCTCCTGGCCGGGGTCGCGACCCGACAGCCACGTGGCGTGGTGCTGCGAAACCTCGAGGGCGATCTCGGCGCCGGAGTTCCCGGCGCCGACGACCAGGACGCCGCCGTCCCGGAGCTGCGACGGGTTGCGGTACGCGGTGGAGTGGAGCTGGACGATGGCCGGATCGAGCTGCTCGCTGAAGTTGGGCACGCGTGGGGTGTGGGAGGCCCCGGTGGCCACCACCACGGTGGTCGCCGTGTACGTGCGATCGCCGGCCGCGATGGAGAACCGCCCCTCGTGGCGGAACAGGCGGTCCACCCTGACCCCCGTCTCGACCGGCAGGTCGAACCGCTGCGCGTAGGTCTCGAGGTAGTCGGCCACCTCGTCCTTGTTCGGGTACGCCTGCCGCGGGGCCGGGAAAGGCATCCCCGGCAGGCCGTCGTAGCGCGCCGTCGTGAACAGCCGCAGCGAGTCCCACCGGCGCCGCCAGGCGTCACCCACCCGGTCGTGGGCGTCGAGGATGACGAAGCGACGGTCCTCCTGCCGTGCCAGGTGGTACCCGACCGCCAGCCCCGACTGGCTGCCGCCGATGACCACGGTGTCGACGTGCTCGTGCTCGCCTGCGCCCGCCACGGCAGCGCCTTTCATCGTCGATCTCCTGCGTGCCCCCGCCGTGCGGGTGACCCGTGCGGTCCGCGTCACGGCGCGCACACGCTGCGGCGCGGGCCCTCAGGTGGGCACCGTACGGCCCGAAGGGGGCGCTGCCATCGGGAGGGCTCCGGATCTTCGCGCGCCGCGGGCATGGGTGAGATCACCCAGGCCCGCCGACGTCAGGTCCCTGGCGACCGCGGGCGACCTGCGACACTCCGTGCAGGTCCCGGGCGGCGGTCGCGCCGCACGCCTTGACGGTCCCGGCGCCGCTGGGCAGGGTGACCGGGGAGCGAGCCGAGAGCGCCACGCCGACGAGGGCATGCGGCCGCGTGGGATGGACGGTGGCTGATCCGCCAATGACGGAGATCCAGCCCGTGGCCCGGGGACGGGCCGCGGTCGAGCGCCGTGCCTGGGATGCGGCGTTCGACGCCTTCGCCGCCGCCGACGCGGCCACGCCGCTGGACGCCGCCGACCTGACGTCGTGGGCCACCGCGGCCTACCTGCTCGGCCGGGTCGACGCGGCGGTCGACGCGCAGGCGCGCGCCTTCGAGGTGCACCGCGGCCGTGGCGCGGTGCCGGCCGCCGCCCGGTGCGGCTTCTGGATCGTGTTCACCCTGCTCAACCGCGGCGATGTCGCGCAGGCCAGCGGCTGGCTGGCGCGATGCCGGCACCTGCTGGACCGGCTGCCGGCCGACGCCGCCGAACACGGCTATTTCCTGTGCCTTCGGGCGTTCCGCCTGGCGACCGTCGAGCGCGACTACGGCGCGGCGCACGTGACGGCACGCGAGGTCGTGCAGGTCGCGCGCCGTGCAGGCGAGGACGACCTCGTCGCGCTCGGGTTGACCGTGGCGGGCCGGGCGGCGATCCTCGACGGGCGTGCCGCACAGGGCCTCGGTGACCTCGACGAGGGGATGGCCGCGGTGGTCGGCGGGGTCCTGTCGCCGCCGATCGCGGGGACCGTGTACTGCTCGCTGATCGAGGCCTGCGAGCAGATCGGTGACGTTCGGCGCGCCCGCGAGTGGACCGAGGCACTCACACGGTGGTGTGACCGGCAGCAGGGCATGGTGACGTTCACCGGCCAGTGCCTGACGCACCGGGCGACGATCCTGCGGCGCGGCGGGTCCTGGGGGGAGGCCGAGGAGCACGCGACGCTGGCGTGCGCCCGGTTCACCCGGGCCGCCGACGAGGGCGCGACCGGCATGGCCCTGTACGAGGTGGCCGAGGTCCGTCGTGTCCGGGGCGAGCTGGACGCCGCGGAGGAGGCCTACCGGCGGGCCGGCGAGTGGGGGCACGACCCCCAGCCGGGCCTGGCGCTGGTCCGGCTCGCGCAGGACCGTGCCGACGCGGCCGCGGCGGCGATGCGGCGCCTGATGGCGGAGCGGACCGACACCGTCGACCGCGTCCGGCTCCTGCCGGCCCACGTCGAGGTGATGCTGGCGGTCGGCGACCGGCACGCGGCGGGGGACGCGGCCGCAGAGCTCACCGACCACGCGGTGACCTTCGGCACGGAGGCCCTGCGGGCGTCGGCCGCGCAGGCGCGCGGCGCGGTGCTGCTGGCCGCCGGCGACGCCGCCGATGCCGCCCCCGTCCTGCGCCGGGCGCTCGACACGTGGCGCGCGCTGGACATGCCGTACGACGCCGCCCGCGTGCGGGTGCTCCTCGCCGAGGTGTGCCGGCGGGTGGGTGACGTCGACACGGCAGCGGTCGAGCGCACCGCGGCGCAGCGCGCGTTCGCGCGGCTCGGCGCCGCCGTCGACCTCGCGCGCCTGCGCCGGTCGGACGACGGGCCGGATCACGGCCTGACCCCGCGTGAGCTGGAGGTCCTGCGCCTCGTCGCCACCGGGATGACGAACCAGGCGATCGCCGACGAGTTGCACGTGTCGGTCAAGACCGTCGACCGTCACGTCGGCAACATCCTCGCCAAACTCGGGTCGGCGTCGCGGACCGCGGCGACCGCCTACGCCTACGAGCACGACCTGCTCTAGGGTGCCCGGACCTCATCGGGCGCCGTGGTGTCCGGGACCGGGACCTGGTCGGTCGGCGTGCCCGCGGCGGTGGCCCGATCGAGCAGGCCGAGCAGGCGCAGCGTCACCGCCGCCAGCAGCGCGAGTCCGCTGCCGAGCTCGATGACCTCTTCGGCGGTCTGCTGCACCCGCTCGGCCGACGTCGTCCACGTCGTCGGATCGATCGAGTCCATGCCCACGGCGACGACGGCGAGGCCGACGCCTACGTGGAGTACGACCCGTGCGCCGCGGTCGTCGCCCATCGCCCGCCAGATGAGCGGCAGCACCGCGAGCCCTACCACACCGACCGCCAGCAACAGGAAGTCGCCGGGCCCGACCCAGGGCAGGAACGGCACGGTGACGTCGCGGGGCGCGAGCACGCCGTCGCGCACCCGTTCGTGCAGCGCGAACCGCTCGTCGATGGCGAGCGCCGCGAGCCCCGCCGCGAGCAGGCGCCACACCCTCGTGTCGTCGGGAATGGGCCGGACGTGTCCTTCGGTCGCGGGCCGCCCGTCGGCACCGCGGCCGCCGGCGTGGTGGAAGGTCAGCAGGTGGGCGATCAGCAGCGTCGCCGCAGCGGCGAGCACCAGCGCGACGCTCTGGAGCCACGTCATCGGGGTCTGCTCGGGCGCGATCCACGTCCACCACGACGGCCACCGCGCGACCGCCAGCAGCAGGGGCGCGACCAGCCAGCAGCCGGCGAGCGCGAGGCCCAGCCGGCATCGGGCCCGCGTCGTGGTCCCGGTCACGGCGCCACCAGCACGTCGTCATCGTCTCCGGCGAGCGGACGGCCCGTCGGGCGGCGGCGTCCCCCGACCGCCGACCCGGGCCAGGTGACCGCGTCGATCGGCGCGTCCTCGATCGCGGCGACCAGGTGGTGCGCCCACATCCTGCGGCCGCGGTCGAGCACCTCGTCGCGCCACCACGCGCTGTGCCCGGTCTGCAGCACGCGGCCCTCGGTCAGCACGTCACCGTCGACCGCGGGGTCGAGCACGACGTCGTCGACCGCGTAGCCGCGGAGCCTGCCCGCGCGGACCGCCGCGATCGCGGCGGCCGTGTCGACCAGGTCGGCCCGCGCGACGTTGATGACGAAGGCGTCGCGTGCCAGCGCGTCCAGCTCCGCGGCTCCGACCGCCGGCGGTGCGCCGAAGCGGTGGCTGGCGCACACCAGCAACGCGTCGGCCTCGGCCAGGACCCGGTCGCGGCGGGCCATGGTGACGCCCGTGTGCCGGGCGGCGCCCACGGCGGCCAGGCTCGTGTCGTGGCCGAGCACCCGCATTCCGAGGGCGGCGCCGAGCTGGGCGACCCGGGTGCCGATCCGGCCGACCCCGAACACCCCCATGGTGCGACCCGCCAGTTCGATGCCGCGCAGCGACGCTTGTGGCGGTGCGACGCCGCGGCTGCGGTCGTGCGCCAGGTGCAGCCGCGTGGCCATGCTGCACAGCATCGCGATCGCGTGCTCGGCGACCGCGTTCGTCGCGTAGTCGGGTAGCACCGTCAACCCGACCCCGCGCTCCGTCAGCAGATCGACGTCGATGTGGTCGAAGCCCGTCGCGTACAGCACGATCGCGCGGAGGTCCGGCAGCGCGTCGAGCAGCGCGGGACCGGGCGGCGGCAGGCACGCGTTGGTCGACGCGAGGATGTCCGCGCCGGCCAGCAGCTCCACCGCCGCGTCGTGGTCCGGCGCGTCGTGCAGCTGGTGATAGCGGACATCGGCGATGCGCTCGAGCCGCACGACGTCGTCCCACGCGAGCGTCCGGACGCCCTGCCGGCTGAGCACCGCGACCGTCGTCACACACCCTCCGCCATCGTTCGGCCAGCTCGGATCGTCCGTCGTCGCGGTGTGTGCGCACACGGCACCGCGCGTCGTCGGTGGGCACGGGCCCGCCACGATGCCAGATCATCGGTGCGATCCACCGCATCTGACGTCGACCGTCGACGTCAGGATCGCCGTGATGCTAGGAGCGCGTCATAAGAGCCGTTCTCATCATCCGGCGCGTCCACGGCCTGCGCCGGCACGGCGCCCGATGATGGCGGGGCAACGCCGGCGAGCCGCCCGCCGGCCGACGCCACCGCGGGTCACGGCGGCAGCCGGGGTCAGTCCATGAGCGGCAGGTCGTGCTCGGCGAGCCAGGTGTTCGCGCGCCGCCGGGACGCCCGTGACAGCCACGCCTCCTGGACCAGCTCGACGATCTCGTCGCGGTCGACCTCGCCGAGTCGACTGGCCCGCACGAGCACCGACGGGTGCCCGTCGAAGTGGCCGGTGGTGAAGAACGGCGAGTCGGGGTCCTCGACGAGGGCGCGCTTGTCGTGCGGGGAGGCGACCCAGATGATGATCACGTCCTCGTAGCGGTCGCCCGTCTGAGGGTCGACGGCGTCGGGCCGCGGCGTGCGGAAGTACACGAACGAGCGGCCTCCGACCTGGTAGACGGGGTTGTCGCGGCTGCCGCGTCCGACGGTGACGTGCGGCATCGCGAGCGCGGCGGCGTGGATGTCCTCCGCGGTCGCCGGCGCTGCGCCCTCACGTTCCACCGGTGCTCCATCCGTGTGCGCCGCCACCGTACACATCCGGCTCCCGGATGGGTCAGCCGACCGCGCGGGCCAGCGCGAGCCTGGCCGCCCCAATGTCGCCGGCGTCCGCGGCGAGATCACCGTCCCGCGCACTGCGGAGCGCACACCTCGCCGACCTCGTCCGCCGACCAGTCGGGCGGGACGCCCTGGATGCCGCATGCCCCGGGTGTGAGCCAGGCGATGATGCGGGGATGTTCGGCTACGACTTCCCCTACCCGTCGCGGCGGATGCCGGTGCTGGCGCGCAACGTCGTCGCGACGTCGCAGCCGCTCGCGGCGCAGGCCGGGCTGCAGGCGCTGCACGCGGGCGGCAACGCCGTCGACGCCGCCGTCGCCGCGGCCATCACGCTGACGGTCGTGGAACCCACGTCCAACGGCATCGGCTCCGACGCCTTCGCGATCGTCTGGGACGGTGGGCAGCTGCACGGTCTGAACGCCTCCGGACGGTCGCCGGCGACGTGGACGCCCGGGCGGTTCGCCGGACGTGACACGATGCCGGAGCGTGGCTGGGACGCGGTGACGGTGCCGGGCGCGGTGTCGGCGTGGGCGGCGCTGTCCGAACGCTTCGGCGCGTTGCCCTTCGACCGCGTGTTCGAGGCCGCCGTCCGCTACGCCGACGACGGCTTCCTGGTGTCGCCGATCACCGCCCGGGCGTGGCGACGAGCGGCGGGGACCTACGCGCACCTGCCCGACTTCGCGGCCGCGTTCCTTCCCGGCGGTCGGGCGCCGAGGCCCGGTGAGCGGTTCCGGTGCGCCGACCAGGCGGCGACGCTGCGACGCATCGCCGAGACGGGCGGCGAGGCGTTCTACCGCGGCGACCTCGCCGGGCGGATCGCCGCCCACGCCAGAGCGGGCGGCGGGGCGCTGGACGAGGCCGACCTCGACGCGCACCGGGCCGACTGGGTCGGCACGATCGCGCAGGGCTACCACGGTGCCGAGCTGCACGAGCTCCCACCCAACGGGCAGGGCCTGGCCGCGCTGCTCGCGCTCGGCATCCTCGAGCACCACCCGGTGGCCGACCACCCGGTCGACTCGGCCGACGTCCTGCACGTCCAGATCGAGGCGATGAAGCTCGCGCTCGCCGACGCGCACCGCCACGTGAGCGATCCCGCCACCGCCGACGCGGCCCCGGGCGACCTCCTCGACCCCGGCTACCTGGCGGACCGCGCCGCGCTGATCGACATGGCCGCCGCGAGCGACCCCGGGCACGGCGTCCCGCAGCGCGGCGGCACCGTCTTCCTCACGACCGCCGACGCCGACGGGTCGATGGTGTCGTTCATCCAGTCGAACTACCAGGGCTTCGGCTCCGGCGTGGTGATCCCCGGCACCGGCATCAGCCTGCAGAACCGTGCCGCAGGCTTCACGCTCGAAGCCGGCCATCCCAACCAGGTCGGCGGCGGCAAGCGGCCGTTCCACACCATCATCCCGGGCTTCCTGCTGGCGGGCGGCGCACCGAGCATGAGCTTCGGGGTGATGGGCGCGGCCATGCAGGCCCAGGGGCACACCCAGGTGGTCATCCGGCTGCAGGACCACCGCCAGAACCCGCAGGCCGCCGTCGACGCGCCCCGCTGGCGCGTGATGGATGGCCGCGCGGTCGCGGTCGAGACCGGCTTCGCCACCGGGACGCTGGCCGATCTGGCGTCGCGCGGTCATCAGCTCGTCGAGCTCGATCCGCAGACCAGCCCGCTGTTCGGCGGGGCGCAGCTGATCCACCGCCTCGACGACGGGTACCTGGCGGCGTCCGACCACCGCAAGGACGGACAGGCGGTCGGGTTCTGACGTCGGCCGCGTCGCGGCGCGTGCCGCCGCCCCTACCCGCCGCCCCGCCGCGCGTGCCGCCGCCGCTGCCGACGCCCGCGCCGGGACCGCAGGACCCCGATGCCCTACCGTGGCCGCATGCAGGTGCTGTCATCACGGGTGCTGCTGCGGCCGACCGACATGGACGCGGCGATCTCCTTCTACGAAGACCAGATCGGCCTGGTCCGCTACCGCGAGTGGGGGAGCGCACCCCACCGCGGCATCGTCTACTTCCTGGGCGGCGGGTACCTCGAGCTGACGGAGACCCCGCCGGACGCGCCGCGGCCGGCCGCCCCGGAGGGCGTGCGGCTGTGGCTGCAGGTCGCCGACGTCGAGGACGCGTGCGCCGAGCTCGTGCTCCGCGGCGTCGCCATCGTCGAGCCGCCCGAGCGGAAGCCGTGGGGGCTGATCGAGGCGGTGGTGCACGACCCCGATGGGCTGGTGCTGGTGCTCATCGAGACGCCGCTGGACCACCCGCTGCGCCGCCGCGAGTGAGCGCCGCGCGCGGCCGGTCGTGCCGCGACGGTGGGCGGCCCGCGACCCGCGCAGGCGTGCGAGACTGGGTGGATGGCTGGTGGCAGCGTGATCGCGTGTGGGTCGTGCGGACGTCGCAACCGGGTCCCGGCTGTCGCGCGCGGTACGCCGCGCTGCGCGCAGTGCCACCAGCCGCTGCCGTGGATGGCGGATGCCGGCACCGCGACGTTCGATGCGGTCGCCGACTCGTCGCGGATCGCCGTGCTCGTGGACCTGTGGGCGCCGTGGTGCGGGCCGTGCCGCATGGTCAGCCCCGCCCTGGAGCGCCTGGCGCGGGACCTCGCCGGACGCGTGAAGCTGGTGAAGGTCAACGTCGACGAGGCACCGGCGGTCTCCGAGCGCTTCGGCGTCCGTGGCATCCCCACCCTGCTGGTGCTGCGCCACGGCGGCGTCGTCGCCAGGCAGACGGGCGCGCCGCCCGAGCCGGCGCTGCGGGCCTGGCTCGAGGGCGCCCTGCGCGACGCCGACGCGGCGGCCCCGCGGGCCTGACGCCACGCCAACCTCAGCGTGTGGGCGCGGCGTTGCCCAGCAACGTCCCGGTGAACCGCCGCGCGAGGTCGTCGAGGTCGGCGCGTGCCCGGTCGCGGCACGCTCGCGCCTGCTGCGCGGCCGGCGGCTCGAGGCACGCGGCGAAGCTGGCGGCCAGTGCCGCATCGTTGAGCTGATCGACCCGGTGGCAGTGCGGCCAGCCGAGCGCGGCGGCCTGGCGGCTGACCTTCGCGCCTCCGGGGATCGGGTCGACGGCGACCGCAGGCACGCCGTGCTTGAGCGCGAGCACCATGCCGTGCAGCCGCGTCGACAGCACCACGTCGGCGCGGGCGAGCCGCGTCTCGATCGCCGCCGACGTCATGATGCCGGTCTGGCGGGGATCGACGCGCGTGTCGAGCTCGTCGACGGCGATGTCACGCCCGGCCAAGAGCCGGTCGAACGCCGCGTGCGCCCGGTCGTGCCCGCCGTCGCCGTACTCGGGCTGGGCGTGGGCGCGCACGACGGCGGCCAGCGGCGCCGTGCGCAGCGGCGAGGCGAGCGACAGGTCGGGCCGGGCGACGTCGCCGCCGTCGCGCGCGAGCACGTGCGTGAAGCCAGCGATCCCGTCCACGCCGTCGATGACCGACACGCCGACCGCGTGCAGGGTGCAGCCGGTGAACCGCTCGGTCAGCCACCGCACCTGCCACCCGTGCGCCGGGCCGCAGATGAACACGACATCGGTGTAGGCCGCGGGATCGACCGCCTCGACGTCGACCCCGGTCGGGAACGCGGGCGACAGGGCGACGTCGTGGTCGACGCCGGCGTCGCCCAGCCACCGGGCCACAACCTCCATCGACTGCAGGTCGCCCGCCGTCGCCTCGCCGTGGACGAAGCTGGACCAGCCCGCCAGCAGGACCCGACGTACGCCGGGGCCGGTCGTCACCGACCCGGTCACGACACGTACCGCCGCGCGGTCGACGCGGCCTGCGACTCCTCCAGCGCCCGGAACCCCGCCTCGACGTGGTCGGGCAGCCGACGTCGTGTGCGCAGGACCCAGGGCAGGCCGCGTACGGCGTCGCCCACGGCCGCTGCCGTCACCCGGTCCTTCGGCGCGCTGTCCAGCACGGTCCGCGTCCGGCGGAGCGCCGACCGCCACGGGCGCCGCGCCCAGTTGAACCACAGGGTGTTGCGCAGACCGATGCGCCGGCGGCCGTGCCAGTCGCGCGCCCGCGACGGGTGGTGGTGGGCGACCACCTCAGGGACGTACGAGAGGTGCCAGCCTGCGGCGGCCAGGTCGGCGGCGAACCACTCCTCCTCGCCGCCGACCCGCACCTTCTGGTCGAACCCGCCGACCTGCAGGTAGGCGTCCCGGCGGACCACGGACATGCCCGCCAGGAAGCCCAGCAGCGGCGCGCCGGGGATCCCCGGCGGGCGGGGGAGCGGGCTGGCGGCCATCTCGGCGCAGATCGGGTCGTCCTGCTCGTCGGGTCCGACGAGGATGTGGCCGTTGATGAGCCCGAGCGTGGGGTGGGCGTCGAGGATGTCGGCGGCGGTCTTCAGCGCCCCCGGTGCCCACCACGAGTCGTCGTCGCTGAAGGCGATGTAGGGGGTCGTCGCCAGGTGCACCGCGTGCGTCCGCCCCGCCGCCCCCAGGTTGGTGTCGAGCTCGACGAGCACGACGTCTGGGTGGCGCTCCCGCACGATGGCTGCGGTCCCGTCGTGTGAGCCGTTGTCGACCACGATGATCCGTGGGCGCTCGGGCAGCTGCTCGAGGATGCCGAGGGCCCGGTCTGCCTCGGCGGCCCGGTTCATCGTGATCATGACGACCGTCACCCGGTCGTCGAACTGGTCGTCCATCACCGCTCCTGTCGCGGCTGTGCACCGCATCGGCTGTGCCGCGGCAGGCTGCCGCCGGCGCCGGTCCCACCTTCACCAGCGCGGGCCCCTTGATGCACGAAGGCCCCGGTCGCACGCGGTTGCGGTGCGGTGGAGGTCAGGCCGCGTCCTGGGTGGGCGCCCTGCAGGGCGCGGGGCCCCGGGGCCGGGATCGGTCGCGCCGGGGCCTGACCGGCACGGCAGCGGTCAGCGGCTGCGCAGCGCGTCGAGCAGCGCGCGCATCCACGGACCGAGGTCGGCCGGCGTCCGCGCCGAGATCAGGTTGCCGTCGACGACGGTCTCCTCGTCGACCCAGTCGACGCCCGCGTTGACCATGTCGTCCCGGATGGCGCCGACGCTCGTCGCCCGCCGCCCCTTGAGGATGCCGGCCGAGATCGGCACCCAGCCGGCGTGGCAGATGAACGCGACGGGCTTGCCGTCCTCGTCGAACCGGCGCACCAGGTCGAGCACGTGCTCGTCGCGGCGCAGCTTGTCGGGGGCGAAGCCACCCGGGACCACCAGCGCGTCGAAGTCGTCGGCCCGCATGTCGGCGAGGTCGGCATCGGCCTCGACGGGGCCGTGGCCCTTCTTGCCGGTGACCGACGCGGCGCCCGCGCTGGCCAGCGTGACTGCCACGCCCTCCTCACGCAGCCGGAACTGCGGGTACAGCAGCTCCATGTCCTCGAAGAGGTCTGCCGCGAGGATCAGCACCCTCGCGTCCGTCAGCTCGGCCATCGTCGTTCCTCCTGTCGTGTGGCGTCTGCCGTTCATGTTCCGCGTCGGTCCACTGCGCACACCCTGCGGCCCGCCCCGCACCGGGCGGGGCAGCGACCGTTGCGCACAAACCGGGCGTGGAGGTGACCGGTGGCTAGGCTTCGCGGGGTGCGACCCGAGACCAACGCGGCGCAGGCCGCCGGGTACAGCGACCCGGCGACGGGAGCGCTGACGCCGCCGATCCACCTGTCGACGACGTTCGAGCGCGACGCGGACGGGGCGCTCGCGGCGGGCCACGAGTACATCCGCGCCGACAACCCCACGTTCGAGCAGCCCGAACGCCTGCTCGCCGATCTCGAGGGCGCGGACAGCGCGCTGCTGTTCGCGTCGGGCAACGCCGCGGCGTCGGCGCTGTTCTGCGCCCTGGTGCCCGGCGACCACGTCGTGGCACCGCGGATCATGTACTGGGGCCTGCGCACGTGGCTGGCCGAGTTCGCGCTGGCGTGGGGCGTCGAGATCACCCACGTCGACACCACCGACGTCGACGCCGTCGACGCGGCCGTGCGCCCGGGCCGCACCCGGCTGGTGTGGATCGAGACGCCGGCGAACCCCACCTGGGAGGTCACCGACATCGCGGCCGCCGCCGAGGTCGCCCACGCCGGCCACGCGTTGCTCGCGGTCGACAGCACGGTCGCGACGCCGGTCCATACCCGCCCGCTGGCGCTCGGGGCCGACCTGGTGGTCCACGCGGCCACGAAGTTCCTCAACGGCCACGGCGACGTGCTGGCCGGCGCGGTCGTCGCCGCGTCCAACGGCCCGTTCGTCCAGCGGGTCCGGGCGTGGCGCCGTGGGGCGGGCGCGGTGCCGGGCAGCGTCGAGTCGTGGCTGCTGCTGCGCGGCCTGCGCACGCTGTACCCGCGGGTCCGGCAGAGCTCGGCGTCGGCGCTGGCGATCGCCGAGCGCTTCGCCGACGACCCCCGGCTCGCCGCCGTCCTGTATCCGGGACTGCCATCGCACCCCGGCCACGACGTCGCACGCCGGCAGATGACCGACGGCTTCAGCGGGATGCTGTCGCTGCGCGTCCGCGGCGGCGAGGCCGCGGCCGCTGCGACGATGGCACGCCTCCGGGTGTTCACGCGTGCCACGTCGCTGGGCGGCACCGAGTCGCTGGCGGAGCATCGCGGTCCCGTCGAGGGGCCGTCGACCCCGGTCCCCGCCGACCTGCTGCGGTTCTCGATCGGCCTGGAGCATCCCGATGACCTGATCGCCGACCTCGATCAGGCCCTGGACCACGGCGTGCGTGGCGAGCCGTCGGCGGTGCCGGTCAACGACGCGTTCGGGGCGCTGCGCCGCACGGTCATCGCCCGCGGCGGCGACCTGGTGCGCACCGACGACGGCGGCGTCGCGGCGGTCGGCTCGCCCGGTGCGGTCGAGCCCGTCCGTGCCGAGCTCGACCTGCCGGAGCCGGCGGTGACGACCGTCGCGGGGGTCCTCGCGGAGGTCGTGAACCCGTCCGTCGGGGCGCACGGCGGCGCGGTGGTGCTCGCCGACCCGGGTGGTGACGGCGGTGGAGCTGCCGGTGGCCCCGACGCGGACGGGGTCGTGCGCGTCCGCCTCGAGGGCCGCTGCCAGGGCTGCGCGATGGCGCAGGTCACGGTGCGCCAGGGCGTCGAGCCACTGCTGCGGCGCCACGTCACCGGGGTCCGTGCGGTCGTCGACGTCACCGACCACACCGCCGGGTCCGACCCGTACTACCCGCCGACCAAGCGCTGACCCGTGTCGATCTCGACGTCGAGCATCGCCCAGGCGGTGCGCAGGGCCTGCTCGCAGTCGTCGGGGGCCGCCGCCTCGGCGAACACGAACCCGAGGTAGCGGTCGCCGTCGGGCAGCGGCGTGACCAGCTCGCCGGACCCCACCGCGAGCACCACACCGGTGATGCCGTCGACCGCCCGCGCCCGCTCCGTGCCACGCACGGCGACCAGCCGCCCCGCCCCCGGCACCGGCAGCATCAGCACGCCGGTCGCGGCGGACGCGCGGGCCGACGGCGTGGGCAGCCCGAGCGCATGGCGGACCACTACCTCCTCGACGGTCATCCCGGCGATCCGAAGCGACCGGCTGCACAGACCACCGATCGAGCGCGCCGCCAGCTCGAGCAACCACACGTCGTCGCCGTCGACCTTGCACTCGGCGTGCACGGGGCCCTCGGTCAGGCCGATCGCCTGTGCCGCCCGCTGGACGACGTCGCACACGGCGGCCCCGACGTCCGGCGCGAGGCGTGCCGGCGAGATCAGCAGCGTCTCGGGGAACGTCGGCCCCGTCGGGGTGTCCGGCTTGTCGAACACGGCGAGCACCTCCAGCCGCCCGCCCCGCAGCAGCCCCTCGACCGCCACCTCCATGCCGGGCACGAACCGCTCGACGAGCACGGGCGCGTCCACGCCGACGATCCGCCTGACCCGTCCGACGGCCACGGCCAGCTCGGCGGGGGTCGTGGCGGAGAGCACGCCCTGACTGGCCGTGCGGTCGACGGGCTTGACCACCGCCGGGAGCAGACGGGCCGTGTCGGAGCCGGGCACGTCCGCGTACGCGTGTGCCGTGGGACCGGTCGCGCCCGGCCCGACGCCAGCTGCCACCGCAGGCGCCATCCCGGGCACATCGACGGCGAACACGGGCTGTGGCACGCCCGCCCGGGCGAGTGCGCGGCGCTGGGCGACCTTGTCATCCGCGGTACGCAGGGCGGTCGCAGCGTTCGCCGGCAGGCCGAGGCGGCGGGCGACCTCGCCGGCCACGGCGACCGCCGGTCCGTCGGTGCCGACCACGCCGTTGACCGGTCCGTCGCACCGGGTCAGCACGACGTCCGCAGCCGACGCCGGATCCGCCAGGCTCGTCCCGATCGCGGAGCCCGGGATCGCGACGGACGCATCGGTGATCACGGTGACGTCGCAACCGAGGTCGCGGGCCGCGGCCAGGTGATCGGCGACACGGTACGAACCCGCCGGTGCGACGAGCAGCAGCCGCGGCGGTGATGCACCACCCTGACCCTCTAGCTTAGGGTAAGGGTAGGCGCAGCTGCGGTTCAGGACCACTCGCGCCGGGTCGGGCGGAACCCGCCGTGCTCGTCGACGGCGGGGCGCCGGCTGCGCAGGTGGGACCCCGTGATCCTCGAACATCGCCACTACCTTCGTCGGGCACGACCCTATCCCCACCGTGCCGACCGGGGCCGCTCCCGAACGTCGGTCGGGGCGCCGAACGTCGAGCGGGGGCCTCCCGGCCGAGATTGCCGGGACCTTCGGCGTCCGACCCGGGGACGTTCCGCACGGCGTGCGATGCGCACGGCACGACAGGATCCCCCGTCATCAGCCTGACCGGAGGAGCCGTCGTGGATGCAACCGATCGGGTGTGGCGTGCGCTCGCCCTCTCCTTGGGCGTCTTCCTCGCGTTGGTGCTGCTGCTCACCGTCGATCGCCAGACGGCGCGGACCGCGGAGACCGCGCCGGCGGACGGCACGGGCGAGGTGGTGGACGTCACCTTGACCGAGTTCGCGATCGAGCCGGATGCGCTCACCGTGCCGGCGGGGGTGCCGGTGACGTTCAACGTGGTCAATGCCGGCTCGATCGACCACGACTTCAGCATCGACGGAGTGGACGGCACGACGGTGATCGCGGCCGGCGCCTCGGACACGCTCGAGGTGCCCGCGTTGTCGCCGGGCGAGTACGCCGTGCTGTGCTCGGTGGCGGGACACGACGCAGCCGGGATGACCGCTTCGCTGACGGTGGCCGAGGGCGGCGCTGCGGAGGCCTCGACCGACGGCGCCGGGGACGGGACCCACGGCGCAGGCGCCGGTCACGCCATGTCCCCCGACGAGATGGCCCGGATGCACGAACAGGGTGTGCACGACTTCCCGGTGGAGTCCGAGGGCACGGGCAACCAGCCGATCGAGGCCGAAGTCGCGGCCGATGGCACCAAGGTGTTCAAGTTGACCGCCGACGAGATCAGGTGGGAGACCAAGCCCGGTGTCGTCAAGGACGCCATGGCCTACAACGGTCAGATCCCCGGTCCGCGCATCGAGGTCGACCTCGGCGACAAGATCCGCATCGAACTGACCAACGAGCTCGACGAGCCGACGGCACTGCACTCCCACGGGCTGCTGGTGCCCAACGAGATGGATGGCGTCCCTGGCCTCAACCAGCCGTCGATCATGCCGGGCGAGACATTCGACTACGAGTTCACGGTGCGCAACGCCGGGTCGCACATGTACCACTCCCACTTCAACTCGGCGGAGCAGGTGACCAGTGGGCTGCTGGGCGCTTTCATCGTGCGCTCGCCCGACGACGAGCCGGTCGATCTGGACTACACGATGATCCTCAACGACGGCCCGCTCGGGTTCACGCTGAACGGGAAGGACTTCCCGGCCACGGAGCCGCTGGTCGTGGAGCGGGGGCAGAAGCTGCGGATCCGGTACATGAACGAGGGTCTGATGATCCACCCGATGCACCTGCACGGGATGCCTCAGCAGGTCGTCGCGCGGGACGGCTACCCACTCGCTGAACCGCAGATGATGGACACCGTGCTGGTCGCGCCGGGTGAGCGGATCGACGTGATGGTCGACGCCACCGAGCCCGGTGGGTGGGCGTTCCACTGCCACATCCTGAACCACGCCGAGGCCGACGACGGCATGTTCGGCATGGTCACCGCGCTCGTGGTCGAGGACGGGTGAGCGCGCCGAACGGACAGCGTGCGAGGTACGGCTGGGCGAGCAGGTGACGAGACGCAGATGCGTGTCGACCTACGCCCGGCGCAGCGCGCCCAGCAGCAGCACCGTCGCAACGCCGGCGCACAGCAGTCCGAGCCGGCCGAAGCCGATCCACGTCATCAGCACACCTGACGAGGCGGCGCCGAGCACGCCCGCGGCGCCCATCGCCGTGTCGGCGAGGCCCTGCACCCGGGGGCGGTGCCCCGGCGCCACGGCACCGGTCAGCAGGGCGCTGCCGCCGACGAACGCAAAGTTCCACCCCACGCCGAGCAGCAGCAGCGCGACCAGCAGCTGGAGGGGCTGCGACGGTCCCGTGCCGGCCGCCAGCACGCCCGCCGCCCCGAGCAGCGCGGCGCCGGCCGCGACGACCGGCCGGTGGCCGGCACGGTCGCCCAGCCGACCGGCGAGCGGCGCGGGCGCGAACATGCCGCCGATGTGCACCGAGATGATGAGGCCGATCAGGCCCAGCCCGTCGGCGTGGACGTGCCCTCCGGTCAGGTGCAGGGGTGTGACGGTCATCAACGTCAACATCGTGACGTTGGCCACCACGGCGGCCGCGACCCCCAGGCGCACGGCTGGCAGGCGGAGCAGCTCGGCGAACGTCGGCGCGGTCGCGCTGGGCACGCCGGTGACCGGCGTGCCGTCGGCGTCGTCACCAGGCGTGCGCCCGCTCGCCACCACCAGCGGATCAGGGCGCAGGGCGATCGTGATGACGGCGCTCGCCACGCCAAAGGCGGCGACCGACACCACGAAGGGCCCCGCCAGCGGCGGCAGACCGATCGCGGCAGCGCCCATGGTCGCCGGGCCGACGATGCCGGGGCCCACCGTGGCGGTGACCGCGGTGGAGCTGACGACCATGCCGATCGCTGTGCCCCGCCGCGCGGCGGGCGCGAGGTCGGCAGCGGCGTAGCGTGCGGCCGAGCTCGCCGCCTCGGCGCCGCCGAAGAGCACCATGCCGGTCAGCAGCAGTGACAGGTTGGTCTGCACCGTGGCGGTGACGGCGATCACCGCCCCTGCGGCGCCCACGAGCCAGCCGAGGCGCAGGCCGGGTCGCCGGCCCGATCGGCGCATGACCGCCGCCAGCGGCAGCGCGGCCGCGGCGGTGCCGGTGACCGAGGCCGCGAGCGGCAGCCCGGCCGCGGCGTCGCCGCCGAGGTCGGCCGCGATCAGGCCGCCGACGGTGACCGCGGCGGCCAGTCCCATGCCGCCGGTGATCTGCGCGGCGACGAGGGTGATGATCGTCCGCCGCTGCACGGCCGCGGTCGACGGCACGGCGCGACGCGGTGGCGCGGGGTCGGTGACGAGCTGGGCGGTCGACATCGGGCGGGCTCCCTGGAGGTGCTCGCCGCAGCGTGGCGGCGCGTCCCACCGACGCCATCGGTGGGACCTGCCCATGTCCCGTCCGTGCCGCCACGGTTGTGCCTCGCGGCAGCGGGCATGCCGAGGGGACAGCCGAGAGGAGGAACCGTGCCGGTCAATGATGACGACAGCCTCCGCGGGATCCTGGGCACCGCCCGGACCATCGCGGTCGTCGGCGTGTCGGGGTCGCCGCAGAAGGACGCGCACGAGATCCCCGCGTACCTCCAGGAGCAGGGGTACACGATCATCCCGGTCACGCCCACGCACGACGAGGTGCTGGGGCGCACGGCGGCCGATGACCTTCGCGACGTCGATGCGGACGTCGACGTCGTCGACGTGTTCCGTCCCGCCGCGGAGGCGCCCGACATCGCCCGCGCCGCCGTGGCCATCGGCGCCGACGTGCTCTGGCTGCAGTTGGGCATCGAGTCCGACGAGGCCGCCCGCATCGCCGAGGACGCCGGGTTGACCGTGGTCATGGACGCGTGCATGGGCGCGACCCACCGCCGACTGCTCCGCGCGGGCACCGACGGGTGACGGTGGCCGGCCGCTAGCTGGACCAGGACTCGGGCAGCTGGCGCTCGTGCCAGTCGCCGTCCCCGTCGGAGCCGGGTGCGCCCTCGTCCCAGTTGGACCAGTCGAGCTCCTCGTCGACCACATCGCCGATCGGGTCCTCGGCCAGGGCGGCGTGCAACGCCTCGGCGTCGTCGGGCAGCTCGATGAGGGTCAGCTGGCCGCCGTCGCTGTCGAAGGTGACCAGCGCGACGCGGGTCCAGCGGCCCTGCTCGTCGGGCAGCCAGGCCACCGCCGCCGGCAGGTCAGCGACGTAGGCGTTGGTCAGCACGACGACCGGTGAGCGCTCCCAGATCGACCGCAACTCGTCGGCGAGCGCGTCATGGCCCTCGCCGACGATGTCGGGCAGCTCCGCGTCGTCGGCCACCACCTCCAGCACGGCGTCGAGGTCGCGTGCGTTGAACGCCTCGACGAACGCCGTGCGCAGCGTCTCGAGGTCTGCGTCGTCCAGGTCCGGTCCGAGCTGGTCATCCGTCGGCATGCCGGCCATGTGCATCGCCTCCCTCGCGCGCGGGTGACCAGCACCGTACTGCGGCGGCACGTGCCGGCGCGAGGGCAACGGTGATCCGGGGAGCGTCAGCACGGCTGGGTGGACGCGACCCGCGTCAGCCGTCGCCGTGCAGCAGGGCCTCGAGGCGGTTGTAGTCGGCGGTGACCGAGCGCTGCGCCAGCCGCTGCACCAGCGGACCGGCCAGCCGGAAGAACCGACCCGGGTCGCCGGTGATCTCAGCCTCGACGCGGCTGGAGGCCTCGTCGAGCGGCGTGACCGACCGCCGCACGGTGATGGGGAAGGGCCCGCTGGTCGAGCGGATCGTCACCGACCGCCCCGGCCGGTGGTCGACGACCTCGAAGTCGGTGGCGATCCGTCGGCCCAGGAACGCCGCCTCCTGGCGGTACGTCGAGCCCAGCCCGATCGGCGGCGGCGACGTCCACGTGCACGACCGCATGCCGCGCTGCCAGCGGGGGTTGTTGGTCGCGTCGGACACGAACGCGAAGACCTCGTCGGCGGGTCGCCGGATCGTCCGTGCGGCGGTCATGCGCATGCCGGTCGCTCCCGATCGGCGGTGGTGGCCGACCACACCATGTCAGAGATCGAAGAACGGCGTCGGCCTGCCGGTCTCGGCGTGGGCCTGCAGCCGCTGGATGATCTGCGCCCATGCGGGCGTGATGATCGGGATCACCGGATTGGCGGGGTCGAAGCCCTCGTGGGTGAACTGCAGGCGGGTGCCGGGGCCGTCGTCGCGCTCGCCGATCTGCCAGCGGATCGTCGTGTCCGCCCACCACGGCGGGAAGGCCAGCGTGCGCCACCCGACCGTGCGGTCGTCGTCGCGCTCGACCGCGAACTCGAACGGCTGCGGCACATCGGGGAACGACACCCGGAACTGCTGGCCGGCCTCGCCGGTCGGGCCGTCCACCTCGGTCGACCACCAGCTGCGTACGCCCTCGGTGGTCGTCACCGCCCGCAGGACCTCGTCGGGCTCGGCGTCGATGTCGAACTGCATGCGGACCGCGTAGTCGCCCATGGCGCTCGCCTCTCCGGTCGGAAGTTTAGTCGCTGCTAAGTTACATCGGGTCGCCCCCGCGTTTCAAGCGTGACTAAACTAGCTCCCGATGGACCCATGGCAGATCGTGGCGGAGCCCCGGCGGCGGGAGATCCTGCGGCTGGTGTGGGACGACGAGCTGCCCGCCGGCGCGATCGCCGGGCACTTCGACGTCACGTTCGGCGCGGTGTCCCAGCACCTGGCGGTGCTGCGCGACGCGGGCTACGTCATGGTCCGTCGCGATGGCAACCGCCGCTGGTACCGCGCGGACAAGGACGGCCTCGGACCGCTGCGCGCCGCGCTGGAGTCGATGTGGACCGCCACGCTCGACGACCTGGCCGCGGCCGTCGAGGCCGACGCGGAGGAGGACGACGATGGACGGTGACGACCCCGCGCTGGTCGTGGAGCGCCACGTCGCGGCGGAGCCCGCCGCGGTCTACGCCTACCTGACCGACGCGGAGCGCTGGGCCCGGTGGCAGGGGCAGGAGGCCACCATCGAGGCGCGGCCCGGAGGGCTGTTCCGCATGGTGATGGGCACCGGGCAGTGCGCCCGCGGGCAGTTCGTCGAACTGGTGCCCGACGAACGCGTCGTGTTCACCTGGGGCTGGATCGACCAGCCCGACCTGCCTCCCGGCTCGACGACCGTCGAGATCGACCTCGAGCAGCGCGACGGCGGCACGCTGATCCGGCTGACGCATCGCGGTCTGCTGCCCGATCAGCGCGAGGTGCACCAGATGGGCTGGGACCACTACCTGGAGCGCCTGGTCGTGTGCGCCCGGGGCGGCGACCCCGGACCGGACCGCCTCCCCGCCGGCTGACGCCACGTGCGGTGGCCCGCACGTGGGCGCGGATCGTGCGACGGCGGTGCGGCGGCGCAGTCCGCCGACCTGCGTCGCGACGTCGCCCCCCTCGATTTCGACAGCCGGACGGCCGGCGGACTGCGCCTCCTGGTGAGGAGCCGGAGTCTTCCCGCCCGGTGACCGCGGCCACCTCTACCTCCGCGCGCTGCAGCCTGCCGGACCGGTCGCATGACCGCATCCCTTGATGTGGGGATGTCCGGACACCCGTCGGAGGGGGATGGCGGGCGTCGGCGGGCTATCCTCGGATCTGTGACACGAGCGCGCACCTGGCGACGTGCAGCGAGGCACGCCACAGCTCGTGGGGTCGTCGTGTGCGTGGGAGGGGAAGAACGGGCAGCGGTGTCGTCGCGCACTCCGAGCTCGCGCGTGTCTGCGCGCCACCACGATGCCGCGGACCCCATCCGGGTCGCGGCGGTCGATGATCATCCCGCCATGCTCGCCGGCATCCGGGCGATCGTCGACCCGGACCCGCGCTTCACCTTCGTGGCGGGCGCCGCGACGCACCACGAGCTGCTCGACGCGGGGGTGACGTTCGACGTCGTGCTGCTCGACCTCTACCTGGGTGGCGATCCGCGGACCAGTGAGGCCGCCGACTTCGACGCGGTCGCGGCCCTGTCCCACGAGCACCCGACCATCATCTACACCAGCGCCGGGCTCGACGCCGACGTCTACGACGTGGTCCACCACCATCCGGTGGCCGGCTACCTGGTGAAGGACACGTCGCCCGAGCAGCTGAAGGACGCGCTGGCCCGCGCGGCCGCCGGCGAGATGGTGCTGTCGCAGGAGTACGCGGCCGCCGTGCTGCGTGAGCTGACCTACCGCCGCACGCTCGAGGCGGTGCCGGCGCCGACGCCGCGGGAGCGCGACGTGCTCGAGCTGCTCGCCGAGGGCCTGACCGACCAGCAGATCGCCCGCCGCCTGGGCATCGCGCCGTCGACGGTCAACCACTACATGAAGGGACTGCGGACCAAGCTCGGCTCGCACGCCGGCAACCGCTGGCAGCTCGCGCGGATGGCGTTCGTGCTGGGCCTGTCCGACCCGCCGCCGCGCCGGCGCATCTGGGGTCGACGTGACCGCCGCTGAGCTGCTGACCGGCCGCAACGCCGCGGCGCCGCCGGTCCACGGGGTCCCCGCACCGCAGTCGCAGCCGCTGGTCCGCGCGATGCTCGCGTTCCGGGCGCTGCTCACGATCGTCATCGCCGGCGCCGACTTCCTGGTCCCGTGGTCATCGTCGCCGCTGGCCTGGCTCACCGTCGCCGTGTCGGCGCTCGCGGTCATCAGCCTGTGCGTCCGCCACCCGCTGCGGATGGTCGCCGTCGAGGCGTCCCTGCTGCCGCTGCTGCTGCTCGTCGGTGGCGTCGTCGACACCCGCGTCCTGCACCACGTGCCACTGCCCAACCCGCTGGACGGCTACGCGATCGGCACGATGTCGGTGGTCGGGGCCGTGTGGGGCTGGCGCACGGCCTCGCGGCTGCTGCTGCCGACGATCGGCGTCGAGGCGGCGCTGGCGATCGCCGACGTGGGCGTCGGCATCGACACCCTGGTGCTGCTGTCCCAGCGGTCGACGTTGCTGCTCGTCGCGGCGGCGGGCACGTGCCACATCGGCTCGCAGACGGCCGCTGCCGCGGCTGCCGTCGCCGCCGAGGCCGAGGGCCAGGAGCGGCTGATCCACCTGCGCACGCTGCACGACCGGGCAGTGCAGACCCTGACGGCGGTGGTCGTCGGTGCGGCCCGGGGCTGGAGCCGCATCCGGTGCGACGTGCCCGGCCTGTGGGAGCGGCTCCAGGCCGACGCCGCCGCCGAGCGCGACCGCCTGCTCGCGACCGACGACGCCGACCCCACACCGGCCGCGGACGATGTCGTCGGTGCCGTCATCGCCGTGGTGCGCCGCCACCGGCTGACCCCGCCGATCCGGCTGCGCACGCACGGGCTGCCCGTCGTGCCCGCGCGCGTCGCTGGTGCGGTCGCCCTGGCGGTCGACGAGGCGCTGACCAACATCGCGAAGCACGCGCCAGGCGCGACGGCGACCGTGACCATCGACGGGGCGCCCGGCCGGGTCGACGTCCACGTCGAGGACACCGGACCCAAGGCCCCCGCGGACGACGACCGTCGGGCGTCGCCCCCGGTGGAGGGCTTCGGGATCTCCCAGTCGCTGCGCGGCCGCATGGTCGCCGTCGGTGGGAGCGCCGAGGTGCGGCCGTCCGAGGGCGGCGGCACCACCGTCGAGGTGTCGTGGCGCCGGTGCGCGCCCCACCGCCACCCGTGGCGGGGCGCCGCCGGGGTGATGCCCCGCCGGGCCTGCCGGGGGATCATCGTCGCGGCCATGGGCTGGCACCTGACCGCCTCGCTGTCGGTGCTGTTCGTGGCGTGGCAGCTCGGCTGGATGCGCCAGCCGGGGCTTGCCCTGCTCGCCGTGCTGCTGCCGGCGGTGCTGCTCCTGGGTGGTGTGCTGGCCCCGGGCTGCGGCGCGCTGGTGGACCGTGTGCGGCCGGCGGTGGTGCCGGGCCTGCTGGTCCTGGGCCCGGCCCTCGTCGCGCTCGGCGGTCTGCTCGTCGAGCGCGAGCACCTGATCCGCGACTACGCCGACCCGATGACGGTGACCGGCGCGACGTCCACGGCCGTGGTCACGTTCCTCGCCGGCCCCGCGGTGGGCGCCGTCGCCCTACTCGCCTCGGCGGCGGCGGCGGTGGTCGCCGCGCCGTTGCTCAACGGGCACGCCCTGGTCGACCTCGACACCATCGCGACCGTCGAACGGCTCGGCATCACGTTCGTCGCCTGGTTCCTGTTCGTGCGCGTCGGCCCGTTGCTGTCCGAGTCGGTCGCGGCGCGACGGCGGGCCGCGGTGATGCGCGCGCGTGTGTCGGAGTCGGCGGCGCTCAGCGACCGACTGACGCCCGTGCTCACGACGATCGCGGAGACCGACGCGCCGGGCGAAGCGGTGCGGCGCCAGGCGTTCGTGGCCCTCGCGTGGGCCCGGCTGCGGCTGAGGGGCGCATCGGAGCCAGAGGAGGAACGCGTCGCTGACGCGCTGGCCGCGGTGGCGGTGTGGCACCCGACCGTCACCCGGCCGCCCCAGGTCGTCCGCGTCGTCGGCGCGCCGTCCGCCTCGATGGTGACCCGGACGGCGCAGGCACTCGACGTCGTGCTGGACGAGCTCGAGGAGGCCGGTGCCGTCGCGCCCACGATCACCGTGGCCGGCAACGGCGCCGAGCTGCGCCTGACCGTGGTGTGCCGGCCGACCGGTGCGCCGCCGCACGACCTCACCGACCGCGTCCGCGCGCACCTGGCGCAGCGCGTCCACCGCGTCGACGTCGACCACGATGGCGCCGGTGTGCATGTGGTGGTCACCGTGCGCGGCGGCCTGCACGCCGACCGGCCCGTGTCGGTGGCAGCCGGCGTCTGACCGCCGGTCCGCCGGCCCCGCTCAGCCCGCGCGGCGCTCGAGCAGCTCGGCGAGCCTGCGCAACCGGGCCATGCGCCGGCGTTGGCCGAACGCCGACAGCGGCGCGACGAGCCGCTCGATGACGTCGGCGGCAGGTCCCTGCAGGTCCGCCGTGAACGTGATCACGCTGCCGCCACCACGGGTGTCGGCGACCACGGCGTTGTCGTAGTCCAACCGCCACGGCCCGACCGTCGCGTGCCAGGTGTAGCCGCCGTCCGGGCGCACCGCGTCGACCGTCATCGGTGTCGCGACCGGGGAGAAGAACGCGCGGGTCCGGCCGTGCCAGCCGTCGTGCAGCCGCCGCTCCCGCGCGTCGACCCGGGCGACGTGCGGGGACCAGACGCTCCATGCGTCGACATCGGTCAGCAGGTCGTGCACGGTCGCCGCCGCGGCGGCGCTGCGGGTGGTGGTCGCGATCACGACAGGACCTCGGGGAGGCGGCTCGGGACCCAGCCATGGTCGCACGCCCGCGGCGCCGGGCCGGCACGGCGACCGGTCACCCGACCACCTGCCACCGGTGACGGGCAGGGGCGTCCGGCAGGCAGAGTGGTCGCCGTCAGTCTGCTGTCTGAGCGCCGCACGTCTTCGACACCTGGATGCCGTGGTACTGGGGATGGAACCGCGGTGGCCAACGGGTGCCGGGGGTGGCACACGCACCGGTGAACCTCGCATCGGTGAGGTTCGCGTCCCTGAGATCGGTGTCGACGAAGACGGCTTTGGACAGGTCGGCGCACTGGAACCGCGCACCACTCAAGCCCAGCCCTCCCCACCGTGAGGACGACAGCACGGCCCCGCGAAGGTCCACGCGCGGCATGTACGCGTTGAGCCAGCTGAAGTCGATGCCCGGCATCACAGCACCACCGAGGTAAACGTTGGCGAGGTCGACGCCCGGGCTCCGAGTGCGCCCGTCGGACGACGGCGACTGCAGCACGGCGGCCTGCCGTCGGCCCGCGTCCATCAGCTTGCGGAAGTAGTTGACGACGTACTGTGCCTCCGAGCGGCCGCCGGGCGGGAGATCGCAGGACGTCGCGGTACGTTCGGGGCGAACAGTCTTGAAGTAGTTCTCGAAAATGTCGACGGTCGCGACGTAGACGCTGAACGCCGTGTCCCGCAGCTGCGCCATCTCGAGCTCGGCCTCCAGGTCTTCGCTGGGCTGGGTCAG
>CAYVGE010000008.1:18341-35257 GCA_964450395.1 uncultured Actinomycetota bacterium | reverse complement strand
CCCGGCCGGCGGTCGCCGTCCCGGTGCCGCCCGGGTCACGGCACGGCAGGCTGTGCGCCATGGACCCGCACCCAGAGCCGTCCGGGCGCGCGGGGCGGGTGCTCCCGGCCCTGCGCGGCACCGTCCCCTTCCCGCTGCGCGACGCGGTGGCGGTGGTCACCGGCGCGGCCTCGGGGATCGGTCGGGCGACGGCACTGCAACTGGCCGGGCGTGGGTGCCACCTGGCGGTGACCGACCGCGACGGCGACGGCCTCGGGCGGACCGCCGACACGGTGCGCCGGACGGGGGTGCGGGTCACGACCCACCGGATGGACGTGACCGACGGCGCTGCGGTCGCGGCACTGCCGGGCGTCGTCGTCGCCGCGCACGGGCGGGTGGACGTGCTCGTCAACAACGCCGGGGTGTCACTGGCCGGCACGTTCGCCGAGGCCAGCCTGGACGACGTCCGGTGGCTGCTGGGCGTCAACCTCGACGCGGTGATCGCCCACACGCACGCGTTCCTGCCCGACCTGCGCCGCGGGCCGGCCGCCCAGGTCGTGCTGCTGTCCAGCCTGTTCGGCCTGGTCGCCCCGCCGGGCCAGGTCGCCTATGCGACCGCCAAGTTCGGCGTGCGCGGCTTCGGGGAAGCGTTGCGCCACGAGCTCGCGGGAGGCCCCGTCGGTGTGACGGTCGTGCACCCCGGCGGCGTCGCGACGGCCATCGCGCGCCGGAGCCGGGTTGCGGCCGGCGCGGACGCCGACGCGGAGCGGACGCGGTCCGCGGCGTTCGAGCGGCGGTTCCTGCGGATCCCGCCCGACGTCGCCGCTGCACGGATTGTCACGGCGATCGAGCGGCGCCGGCCCCGCGTGCTGATCGGGGCGGACGCCCGCGCGGGCGACCTGCTGCAGCGGCTCGCCCCCGTCCGGTACTGGTCGCTGCTCGCGCGCGGCGCCGGTCCGCCGGCCTGAGCTCGCTCAGTCGTCGAGCAGCCCCTCCTCGTGGGCCTGCTCGACCAGGCGGCGGACGTTGTCGATCCGGCCCGGGTGCGACTGCAGCTGGTTCGCCCTGGCCTCCATGAAGCGGCGCCCCAGGTCAGCGCGGACCTCGGCGTCGACGTGCTCGCGGGCGAGGTTGAGGACCTCGCGCTCCTCCTCGTCGAGGTGGTGCATGACGACCTCCGACACCTCCTCGAGCTGCTCGGAGAAGTCCCCGGAGTCGACGTCGTCGACCTCGAGCAGCGCCAGCAGCTCCTCGTGGCCCTCGGCGTGCTCCTCGCGGCCGTGGGCCACCTCGCCCTCCTCGTCCGACGGCACCTCGGACCGCAGCGTCGGGTAGACCTCGGCCTCCTCGGCCTCGGCGTGCGCGACCAGCAGGTCCGCGAGCTCACCGAGCGCGGTCCGGCGGTCCGAGTCGTCGCTGCGCAGCACCCGCAGCAGGCGCTCGAACTCGGCGTGGTCGCCCAGGATGCGCTCGACGACGTCGTCGGTGTCGACGGCGCCGGCGCCGCGGTCGGTCAGGTCGGTGCTGCTCATGGCTCGGCTCCAGGCTCGCGGTGGGTGGCCGATCGTGCGTACCCGGGGGTGCGCGGCGGCACACGCCCGCCGCCCCGACGGGTCGGCGGTCCACCGGCCGGTGGTTGCCCCGGTGTCGGCGGGGTTAGGTACCTGGCATGCGGATCGCAATGCTGATGGGTGGCGCCAACACCGAGCGCGACGTCTCACTCGCCTCGGGGATCGAGGTCGCCGGCGCGCTGCGCGCCGCGGGGCACCACGTCGCCAACGTCGACGCGGCGACCGAGGTGCACGCCCCCGATGGTGTCGGCGCACTCTTCGTCACACGGGACCCACCCGGGTGGGAGCCCGACGTCGACCACGAGCCGCCGTCGCAGGAGGAGATCCGGGAACTGCGCGCCCGCCACCCCCACACCGTCTTCGCCCCCGGGGTGCTCGAGGTGTGCCGGGCGGCCGACATCGTCTACCCGCTGGTGTACAGCGATGCCGGTGAAGGCGGCTACATCCAGGCGGTCCTCGAGCTGTGCGACATCCCGTACGTGGGTCCGTCGCCGCTGGGCTGCGCCATCTCGTTCGACAAGCTGACCGCCAAGCGGCTGTGCCGCGACAGCGGGATCCCGACACCGCAGTGGCGGGTGCTCGGTCCCGACGCCGACCTCGACGTCGTCGACGTCGACGTCGAGGGACCGTGGGTCGTCAAGCCCGTGCGGGGCGGGTCGACCATCGGCGTGGCGTTGGCCAACGATCGCGGGGAGCTGGTCGCGGCCCTGCGGTCCAGTCGGCGGTACGGCGTCGACGTCCTGGTCGAGCGCCGCATCGAGGGTCGGGAGTTCAGCGTCGGCGTGCTGGGCGACGAGGCCCTGGCGGTCGTCGAGATCAGCACCGACCGGGAGCTGTTCGACTACGTCGCCAAGTACCAGGAGGGCTCCGCCGAGGAGGTCGCGCCGGCGCCGCAGACCGACGCCGAGCGCCAGGAGGTCCAGGGGCTGGCGGTCGCCGCGCACCGCGCGCTGGCGCAGGGACCGCACGCGGCGTCGCGCATCGACATCCTGCAGGAGCGAGACGGTGGCTTCTGGTTCCTCGAGTGCAACGGCCTGCCGGGCATGACGGCGACCAGCCTGTTCCCGAAGTCGGCGGCGGGTGCCGGCATGGACCTGCCCGGGGTGTGCGATCGGATCGTCCAGCTGTCGGCCGTGGTCCGCTGCAACTGAGCCGTGGGCTCCGGGGAGCGGTGGGGCTACCCTGAGGCGCCGCCCGCCAGAGGGCGCCGGGCCGTTCCCCGCCCCGACCAGCACAGGAGGCACCAGCCGTCGTGGGCCTGCGCGTCGCCATCGCCGGGGTGTCGCACGAGAGCAACACCTATGCCGTCGAGGCCAGCGGCCTGACCGTGGCGTCGTGGTTCGACCTCTACTACGGCGATGACATCATCGAGCACCACCGCGGCACCCGCACCTACATCGGCGGGATGTACGACGCGCTGGTCGAGCTGGACGCGACCGTCGTGCCGACGTTCTTCGCCATCGGCGAGCCGTCGGGGACCATCCGCGCCGACGCCTACCTCCAGCTGCGCGACGAGCTGCTGCGCCACCTCGCGTCGGCCCTTCCGGTCGACGCCGTCGCGCTGGAGCTGCACGGCGCGGGCGTGACCGAGACGTCCGACGACCTGGAGGGCGAGCTGCTCGGCGAGGTGCGGCGCCTGGTCGGCGACGACGTGCCGATCGTGGTGACGCTGGATCTGCACGCCAACGTCACGTACCGCATGGCTGCGCACGCCGACGTGCTGCTCGGCGTCCACCTCAACCCCCATACGGACATGTACGAGCGGGGCGCCGAGGCCGCGCACCTCCTGCCGCGGCTGGTGGCGCGCCAGCACCGGCCGGTGGTCCACGTCGAGCCGCTGCCGATGCTGCTGCCGCTGACGACCACCGACGAGGGGCCGGCCGCCGACGTGAACGTGCGCTGCGCCGAGGTGGAGCGGCGGCCGGGGATCCTCGACTGCACCTTCTTCCACGGGTTCCCGTACGCGGACGGGCCTGACGTCGGCGCCAGGATCGTGTGCATCGCCGACGGCGATCCGCGCCTGGCGGCCGCCGCGGCCCGTGAGGTCGCCGCCTACGTGTGGCAGCGCCGGGAGGACTTCCGGCCGAACGGCATGCCGCCCGCCCAGGCGGTCGCGGCCGCGCTCGACGTCGCCACCGGCCCGGTCGTCATCAACGACACCGGCGACAACCCCGGGGGTGGGACGATGGGCGACGACGTGCAGCTGCTCCGGGCGATGCTCGACGCCGGGGTCACTCCGGCGTGCTTCGGGTGCATCTGCGACGCCGGCTCCGCGGCCGCAGCGCACGCCGCAGGTGTCGGCGCGGTCGTCGACCTGGAGCTCGGTGGCAAGAGCGATCGCCGGGCGCGCACGTCGCTGCAGGTCCGCGCCTACGTCAAGAGCCTGACCGACGGGCGGTTCCGGCTCTCGTCCTACGCGCCGGGCCTGCGGGTCGACCTGGGCAGGACCGCCCGGCTCCAGATCGACGGCATCGACGTCATCGTGACCTCACGTGCCCAGCAGACCTTCGACGCCGAGGTGTTCCTGCTCCACGGCGTCGACGTCACCAGGGCCCGCATCGTCGGACTGAAGTCGAGCCACCACTTCCGCGCCGGCTTCCGCCAGCTGGCCTCGGCGATCATCGCCGCCGACGCTGGCACCGGCCTCACGACGCAGCGCATCGAGGCGCTGCGCCGTCGCGCCGGTGCCGCACCGGTGTGGCCCGCGTCCGCGACGGCCCGCTACGGCGACGCCTGACGGGCGCCCGGTTCCGGCCCACACGGGCGTCGCAGGCATGCGGCAGGGTCGGATCAGGGATGTTCCCGAGGGTGGGGCCGCACGGCGATGCCTATCGTGGTCGTCATGGACCAACCACACGCAGACCGGCGGCCGTGCGCCACGTGCGGCGGCATGCTCGCCCCCGACGACGTCACCTGCGCGACGTGCGGCCAGGCCTACATCCCTGACACGTCGCAGCGCGCGACCGCACCCCCGCCCCCGCCCCCCCGGACGTCGGCGCCGCCCCCACCCCCCGCGCCGGGTGGTGTGACGCCTCCCCGGCCGCTGTCGGACCAGTCGCGCACCTGGGCCGTGGCCGCGCACGCATCGGCCGTTGCGGGGATCTTCCTGGGCGGGCTTCCCGCCTTCCTCGGACCGCTGGTGGTGTGGCTGCTGCGCCGTGACGCGAACGATCCGTTCGCGACGGAGCACGCCCGTGAGGCGCTGAACTTCAACCTGTCGGTCATCATCTACGGGGTCGCCGCCGCCGTGCTGTCGGTCATCACGCTCGGGCTGGCACTGCTGGTCGTCGTCCCCGTCGCGGCCGTCGCGTTCGTCATCTACCTGGTGTTCTCGGTCCAGGCGGCGCTGGCGGCGTCACGTGGCGCGACGTACCGCTACCCGCTGACCATGCGCCTGGTCTCCTGAGCCTGCAGCGGAGGTGCGGCCGGTGCTGACCATGACGGCCGAGCAGTTCGACGACGCCGTCGCCCGCGGGCTCGACCGGATCCCCGACGAGCTGCAGCGGGCGATGCGCAACGTGGCGGTCGTCGTCGACGACGACGCACCCGACGACGACCCCGACCTGCTGGGCCTGTACGAGGGCGTGCCGCTGACCGAGCGCGACGCGTGGTGGGCCGCCGGCAGCCTGCCGGACCGCATCACGATCTTCCGCCGACCCATCCTGCGCCACTGCGCCACCGTCGACGAGGTCGTCGAGCAGGTGGCCGTGACGGTCGTCCACGAGGTGGCCCACCACTTCGGGATCGGCGACGACCGCCTGCATGAGCTCGGTTGGGGCTGACGGACCGACTTAGACAGCCATCTAAACGCGTGTACAGTGGCCGGCATGACCCGGACGCCGCCGCGCGAGGACACCCGCGCCACGCTGATCGCCGCAGCCCGCACGGTGATCAGCCGGTCGGGCCTGCAGGCGGCGCGCATGGAGGACATCGCGGCCGAGGCGGGGGTCAGCCGGGCGGCGGTGTACTACCACTTCAACTCCAAGCAGGACCTCGCGGCCGCGCTGGTCGACGATATCTTCCGGGGTCTGACGGCCACGGTCCGTGTGGCACTGGCCGAGGGCCCCATCGAGCACGTGCTCCGGGCGACGGTCGACTTCTTCGGCCGCCAGGTCACGCTGGCCCGCCTGCTGGTCGCCGACATGCCGACGCCGGTCGATCCGGAGCACCTGATGGCCCGGCACCGCGATGAGCTGTTGGGCCTGTTGCGTGAGCGGTTGCGTGCCGACATGGAGCATGGCCGGGTGCGTCGGTGCGACCCCCAGGTCGCGGCGATCGCGCTCTCCGCGTTGATGCGCGTCGCGCCGATCTGCCTGATCACCGGACAGGCCGTCGACCTGGACCACCTGATGACCGAGCTGAGCGACTTCGTGCGGCGTGCGCTGGCCCCCGACGCCGACACCGAGACCACCGAGCAAGGCAAAGGCTGACATCGTGCGCACCTTCACCCGACTCGCCCTCGGGCACCGCACCGTGACCCTGCTGGCCATCGTCCTGGCGATCGTGTTCAGCGTGGGCGCGGCGTTCGGGCTCAAGCAGGAGCTGTTCCCGTCGATCCAGCCGCCCTTCCTGGTCGTCGTGGCCACCCAGCCGGGGGCGGGGCCGCTGTCGGTGGTCGACGAGCTCACCGAGCCGTTGGAGGACGCTGTCGAGTCGACGTCGTCGCTGGAGGCGGTGCAGTCGACCAGCCAGGAAGGCGTCAGCATCGTCTTCGCCGAGTACACCTACGGCACCGACATCGACCAGCGCGAGCGCGAGGTCCGCGACGCGCTGGCCGACGCCGACCTGCCGGACGAGGTCGACACGCCGCAGGTCACCTCGGTCACCCCCGACTCGCTGCCGATCTACTCCCTCGCCATGACCGGGGACGAGCCGGGTGAGGTGGCCGACATCGCGCAGGATGATCTCGCGCCCGCGGTCGAGGGCGTCGACGGCGTCGCCGACGTCAGCGTCGCCGGTGCCGGCGCGGAGATCGTCCAGATCACCCTCGACCCCGCCGAGCTGTCCGACAACGGGCTGACGGCGGCCGACGTCGTCAGCGCCATCAACAACGCCGACCTGTCGACGCCCGTGGGTGCCGTCACCGACGGCGACACCACCCTGCCGGTGCGCGTCGTGGGCGCCGGCGTCGACCCGCAGGCCATCCGCAACCTCAGGGTCACGCCCGGGGCGGCGGCGGGTGCGTCCGCCGGTGGCCCGTCGGCCGCGGCCGACGCCGCGCCGCCGGCGGGCGCCGACCCGGCGGCCCCCCAGGCGGCGGGCGGCGATCAGGCGGCCGCCCAGGCACCGGAGCCCATGCAGATCAAGCAGCTCGGCTCGGTGTCGACGACCCGCGAGGACACCGAGACCATCTCGCGGCTCGACGGCCAGCAGGCCGTGACGCTGCAGGTCCGCAAGGAGCAGGACGCCAACACGGTCGAGACCGTCGACCGCATCGAGCAGGCCATTGAGGACGTCGACCTGCCGTCGTCGATCGACACCGAGGTGATCGTCGACCAGGCGCCCGAGATCACCCAGGGCGTCAGCGACGTCACCCGCGACGCGCTGCTCGGCGCGGCGCTGGCGCTGCTGATGATCATCGTCTTCTTGCGCAGCTGGCGCGGCACGATCGTCGCGGGCATCTCGATCCCGCTGTCGCTGATCGCGGCACTGGGCCTGATGCGGTTGTCGGGCGTGACGATCAACATCCTCACGTTGGGCGCGCTGGCGATCGCCGCCGGCCGCGTGGTCGACGACGCGATCGTCGTGCTCGAGAACATCTACCGGCAGCTCGAGCGCGGCCTGCCGCTCCCCAGGGCCGTGCGGGTCGGTGCCAGCGAGGTCACCGGCGCGGTGACGTCCGCCACGCTCACCGCGGTGGCGGTGTTCGTGCCGCTGGCGTTCATCTCGGGCCTGGTCGGCGAGATCTTCATCGGCTTCGCGCTGACCACGACGTTCGCGCTGCTGGCCAGCCTGCTGGTCGCCACCACGGTGGTGCCGGTGTTCGGCTCGCTGCTGCTGCGCCGTGCCGAGGCCGCCAAGGCCGACCCTGAGAACTCGCCGCTGCGCCGCCTCGTGCGGCGTCCGCTGAACTGGGCGCTCAACCACCGCGGCCTGACGGTCTTCATCGCCGTGGTCCTGCTCGGCGGGAGCATCGCGAGCCTGTCGCAGGTGCCGGTCAACCTGTTCCCGTCGGCCGACGCCGAGAACGTCGTGGTCACCGTCGACGCCGACCAGGGCACGTCGTTGCAGGCGACCGGTGCGCTCGTCGAGCGGCTCGAGGGATCGCTGGACGACATCGACGGGGTCGACAGCTACACGACGGTCGTCGGCTCGTCGACCGACGGCGTCACCGCGGCCTTCGGGGGCGCCGGGGGCGACGCGACCGCCACGATCACGGTCGACGTGGAGGACGGCACCGACACCGGCGAGCTGCGCGACACCCTCAGCGACGAGCTCGACGACCTCGGGCTGGACGGCTCGGTGATCGAGCAGTCGCCCATCCCGACGGGCGCCGAGGCGGTGGTGCAGGTCAGCGGCGACGACTTCGATGCCGTGACCGAGACGGCCGACGAGGTCGAGGAGGAGCTCGCATCGGTCGACGGCCTGGCCAATCTGTCGTCGAACCTGTCCGAGGCGCGCCCCGAGCTGACCGTCGACATCCGCGACGAGGACGCGCGGGCTGCCGGGCTGAACGCCGAGGCGGTCGCCGGCCTGCTCGGCGGTTCGCTCAACGCGACCACCGCCACCACGGTCGACGTCGACAGCGGCGAGCGCGACGTGGTGGTGCAGGTCGACCCGGCGGCGGTCGACAGCGTCGACGAGCTGCGCGACCTCCCGCTGCCCACCGGACAGACGCTGGGTGACGTCGCAGACGTCGACGAGGCCGAGAGCCCGGTGGCGGTGACCCGCTCCGACCGGGAGCGCTCGGCCGAGGTGTCGGCGACCATCGTCGACGAGAACGTCGGCGAGGTGACGACCCGGGTCAACGAGGCCATCGACGAGGTCGATGCACCCGAGGGCGTGACGGTCTCGCAGACCGGCGGCAACCAGGAGATCGGCGAGAGCTTCCAGGACCTGTTCGTCACCCAGGCGATCGCGGTCGGCCTGGTCTACCTGGTGCTCGTCGCGACCTTCGGCAGCCTGCTCACGCCGTTCGTCATCCTGCTGACCCTGCCGCTGGCCGCCATCGGCGCCTTCCCGGCGCTGGCGGTCACCGGCCGCGAGCTGGGGCTGCCGGCGATGATCGGCCTGCTGATGCTGATCGGCATCGTCATCACCAACGCCATCGTGCTGCTGGAGTTCGTCGAGCAGCGCCGTGCCGCCGGCATGGGCATCCGCGAGGCGCTGGTGGACGGCGCCGAGACCCGCGTGCGCCCGATCCTCATGACCGCGTTGACGACCATGATCGGCCTGGTGCCGCTGGCGCTCGGGTTGAGCGAGGGCGCGCTGCTGTCGGCGTCGCTGGCCACCGTGGTCATCGGCGGGCTGCTGAGCTCGACGCTGCTGACGCTGATCGTGATCCCGGTCGTGTACAGCCTGTTCATGGGTGCCCGGGACCGGGTCCGCTCGGGGGCGGGGGGACCCGAGGACGGCGACCGCGAGCCGCCATCCGGGGGACCCCGTGACGGTGAGCAGCGGCCCAGCTCCGACGACGTGGCGCCCGTGCCGTCGGGCGCCCCCGCGGAGCGTCGCGCGCCGGCGCCCGTGCGGGCGACCCACGGCGCCGGCCGGCTCCCGGTGCGCCCGGACGACGCGTCGGTGCCGCCGGGCGAGCTCGAGGCGATCGGCCGGTTCTCGTCGCGGGACCAGGCCGAGCAGGCGCTGGCGTACCTCGAGCGGGCGGGCATGCGCACCGACCGCCTCGAGATCCGCAGCGCGGGCGTCCGACCGCGCCGGGCGCGCGGGCGCCTCACGCGGTTGGCGCTCGTGTGGCTCCGCGAACACGAGCCGGAGTCACTGACCCCGCCGACCGAGCCCGTGTGGGAGCTGGCCGGTCCGGCTGCGGTCGTGACCGCCGCCAGGGCCGTGCTGTCGAGCAACGGGCGGGCGTTCGCGCCCCACGTCCGCACCTGAGGCCGCGCCGCTACGTCGGCGCCCGACCGGTAGTGCCGGTCAGGCGCCGGTGCCGGTCGGTGTGGGCCAGCCGGCGCATCGCGGTCAGCACCGGCTCGAACAGCACGGTGCCCAGCACCGCGTAGCGGAGCGCGTCGGTCGGTGAGCCCTCGGGGTCCCAGTCGTCGGGGATCTCGCGGGTCGCGAGCGCGGCGGCGGTCGACGCGTAGCCGGTCAGCGTCTCCTCGGTGACGCCGCCGTCGAAGTTGCGGTCGATGGCGACCACGGCGCGGACCAGGTCCGCGCGGGCCGTGGAGGCGTCGTCGACGTGCCAGCCCATCGCGGCGAGCACGGCGTCGACCCGTTCGGCCGCAGCGGCGTAGTCGTCGGTCTCCTCCTCCGGGACGTCGAGCGGGTCACTGAGCGACGCGAGGGCGACGCCCACGTGCGCGCCGGGCTCCGTGCCGGGTGACGGATCGGCCAGTGCGTCCAGGGTCGCGCGGATCGTCGCGACCGGCAGGCCGGCGACCTCGCGCAGGGCGCGGATCAGGTCCAGGCGCGCCACGTGCGACTCGTCGTAGTCGGCCTGGTTCGCGGCGGTCAGCCGACCGGCGGGCAGCAGCCCTTCGCGGATGTAGTACTTGATCGTCGGGATGGTGGCGCCGGTGCGCCGGCTCAGCTCACTGACGCGCATGTCGTGCTCGGATGGGGCAGGTTGGCGCTCGCATGTGCCCATCGTAGGGATACCTGCACTATCCGATCGCCCGTCCGAGGTGCGCGATGCCGTCTCCGCCACAGCCTGCGCTGGTCGACCTCGCCGGGGTCACGGTCACCGTCGCCGGCGCCGTGCTGCTCGACGCCGTCGACTGGCAGGTGCGCCGGGGCGAGCGCTGGGTCGTCATCGGACCCAACGGCGCCGGCAAGAGCACGCTGCTGCAGATCGCCAGCACGTACCGCTTCCCGTCGCGGGGCACCGCTGCGGTGCTCGGCCACCGGCTGGGACGGGTGGACGTCCGCGAGCTGCGCCGCCGCGTGGGCTATGCGAGCGCCGAGCTCGGGCGCATGCTCGACGACCGGCTGACCGCGCACGACGCGGTCGTCACGGCGCTGTCGGCCCTGCTCGTCCGGTGGCGTGCGACCTACACCGACGCCGAGCACCGTCGGGCCGACGCGCTGCTGGCCCGCCTGGGCGTCGGCGGGCTCGCGGCCCGTCGGCTCGCGACCCTGTCGGAGGGGGAACGGCGCCGCGTGCAGATCGCCCGGGCGCTGATGGTCGAGCCCGAGCTGCTGCTGCTCGACGAGCCGGCGGCCGGGCTCGACATCGCCGGGCGTGAGCAGCTGGTCGAGGTGCTGGAGGTCCTGGCGGCCGATCCCGCGCTGGGTGCCGTCGTGTTCGTCACGCACCACGTCGAGGAGATCCCGCCCGGCTTCACCCACGCGCTGCTGCTGGCCGACGGTGCCGTCGTCGCGGGCGGTCCCCTGGCGACTGCGCTGACGGCCGGGACACTGTCGGCGTGCATCGGGATCGCGCTGGACCTGCACGTCGACGCGGGACGGTACGTGGCCCGCCGCCGCCGGGACTGACAGCCACGGTGGATGGTGGATACGGCGTCGTGCTGCTGCTGTCGCTGATCAGATCGGGCTGTCCTACGTCGGCGCGGGGGTGCTCGTCGTGGGCATGGTGCTGCTGGGCGGCGGGCTGGTCCGGCGCGCGCCGGTGACCACGCGGACCAGTCGGGCGGACGTCACCGCCTGACGCACCAGGAGGTCACGCGTCGCCGGCGCGGGTCGCGAGCAGCCCGATGGTGACGGCGGCGGCGTCCTCCAGCAGGCCCAGGACCCAGTCCGGCGCGTCGGTGCGCTCGGCGGCCGACGTCCGGTAGCGCGAGCCCAGCACGGCCCCCGTGGCCGCACCGATGCCGCCGAGGATGCCGCCGGCCAGGCGGGAGCGCCCGAACGCCGCCGCGATGCCCGCACCGGTGCTCGCGCCCAGCGTCAGCCGGCCGATGAAGGGGCCCTCCTCCAGCCGGTCCGGGGTCTTCGACAGCTTGTCGCCGACCAGCTCGCCTACCGCCGTCAGCACCGTCAGCGGGACGGCACCGCGGCGGGTGAGCAGGCGCGCGGGGCCGGCGATGCCCTCGGGCAGGTCACCGCGGGACTGCCGCCAGGCCAGCAGCGCCGTCGGCAGCTGCGAGCGCATGCCGGTCACGATCCCGAGTGCGACCGAACGCCACATCCGCAGGCCCCTTCCTCGTCGGCGCGCCGAGCCTGCCCCGGCGCGCGGCCCGGCACACCGTATGCGCCGTCAGCCCGATCGGCGCAGCAGCGCCGGTGCGCCCCGCACCACCGACAGCGGCAGCGCCGTGCGAGGCTCCCATGGGACCCGCCACAGGCCGCCGTGCGCCGCGGCGGCGGTCAGTTCGTGCTCGGCCCGCACCCCGCTGGGGCTCTCCCCGGCGCGGTGGACCTGCAGGTCGTGGACCAGCAGCGCCGCCATCAGCGACCGGCTCGTCTCCGGCGCGAAGATCTCGACGTCGAACAGCGAGGCGCCGTCGTAGGCGGCGGCCAGCACCCGGTTGCTGACCACCGACCGGGTCCGGGTCGGCGGCGCCACGTGGACCACGCCGAAGCCGCCGTCGGCCTGCGTGGCGACGGCGCGCCACCGCTGCAGCCGCTTGGCCAGGGCGTAGTTGGGGCCCTGCTGCGGCACGAGGACGTCGACGACGCCGACCTCCTCGCCGGCGTCGGTGCGCCACGTCCGCTGGTGGCTCCGCAGCATGAGGCGTCCGCCTGACGCGGTGCGCAGCAGCGGCGCGGCGAGCCGGGACCAGGTCGACGGCCCCCGGGCGCGCGTCTGGTGCGCCACGTCGGCCGGGACCACGAACACGTCGGTGGGCGTCGCCAGGCACGCGACGCCGGGCGGCGCCGGCCCGGATCGCAGCGCGGCGATGACGGCGTCGGCCGCGACCGACACCCGGACGAAGGCCGCGCCGTCGGCGTAGGCGTAGTTGCCGATGACGTCCAGCGGTGCCAGCCCGGCCAACCATGCGCGGATGCGGGCGGCGTCGGTGGTCAGGTCGACCCCGACGCGGTGGCCGTCACGCTCGTCGACCGGGGTGAGCAGCCGGCCGGTGCCGGCGCCGGCCTGCGCCTCGAGCCGCCTCCAGATGCCGTCCCGCGGGATGTCGACGGCGGCGATGTCGGCGCCCCAGGCGAGCAGCTGCCCGGTGGGCGCCATCTCGGCGCCGGCGCCCATGACGGCGATCGTGACGCCATGCAGGTCGAGCCAGGTCGGCTCGTCGAGCAGCCGGGCGATCGCCGCCCGCAGCGGTGGCTCGACGACGCTGCCCGCGATCCAGTCGTCGACGAGGGCCAGCAGGGCGGTGCCGCGCACCTGGCGGCCACGCCACGGCACGGCCAGCTCCGGTGCCGGCGTCCCGTGGCCCTGGATGGACCGCGTCACCAGCGCCGGCCGGGGGTCGTCGGCGACGGCGTCGGACAGGCGCCGGACGGCGTCGCCGTCGACGTGCTCGAACGTGGCGTGCAGGCGATCCAACCCCGCGCGGGCGACCGCCGCGCCGGTGGCGGGCGACGCCGCGGTCAGCTCGGTCAGCGCACGCAGGTGCCGGTGGTAGCGGCGCCGCCAGTCGCGTTCGGCGCGGATCTCGGTGGCCAGCCCCGGGTCGACCACGGCGGCCGCGCTGGCAACGACGTCCCGGGACGCGCGCTGTGTGCTTCGCGTGCCCTCGACCAGCGGGAACTGCACACCCTCGTCGCGCATGGTGGTGCTCCTGTCGCGCGTGCGCCGCCACCCGCAGCGCCGGCGACAAGCCTGCCACAGCGCCCGGCATGGTGGATCGGGCGTGGCGGTCGTGCAGGATCACGAGGCGGAGGGCTCGTAGTAGTAGCCGGAGCCCCACACGGTGCAGATCAGCGTCGGGTGCGCGGGGTCGCGCTCGAGCTTGCGCCGCAGCCGGCGGACGTGGACCGAGACCGTGGAGGTGTCGCCGATCTCGTAGCCCCACACCTGGCGCAGGAGCTGCCGGCGGGTGAACGACGTCCGCGGGTTGCGCATCAGGAAGGCCAGCAGCGAGAACTCGACCGCGGTCAGCTGCACCCACTGGTCGTCGCGCAGGACCTGGTGGGTGCCGGGATCCGCGGTCAGCGGGCCGCTGGCGATGACGTCGGTCCCGTCGTCTTCCGCGTCCGGTTCGCCGCCGTCGCTGCGGCGGGCGACGGCGCGCACGCGCAGCGCCAGCTCGCGGTACGAGACGGGGCTGGGCACGACGTCGTCGGCCCCCTGCGTCAGCGCCGCGATGCGCGCGTCGGCGCCGGCGACGTCGCTGTAGCAGACCAGCGGGCCCCGGAACTCGGAGCGGATCCGTCGGACCACGCCAGGGCTGCGGTCACCGCCCAGGCCGAGCACCGCGATGTCTGGATGGTGCTCGTCGAGGCACTGCCACGCCTCGGCGTCGTCGGAGACCGCGTGCACCTGGTGGCCGTGGTGGCGCAGGGCCGTGGCCACACGGTTGACCACCGTGCGGTCCGGGTCCCAGACCAGCGCGTGCTGCATCTGCACCTCGCGGTGCTGTTCTTCGGTCACTAGCCCTGCCGCCATGGGTTCGCCTCCCCGCGCTCGTGTGTGTCGGCGAGGCATTCGGAGTCGTGCACGTACTGGTTTGGTCGGAGTTCAGGAGCTGTTCTTTCGTGGCCCGTTCGTGAACGGCCTAAAGATCACCGGCTCCGCGTCCGCATCGACGGCACGGCGCGGCGTTCCGGTGCGTGCGGCGGCTGGCGGACCAGCCGGTGCGCGTACCAGGCGGCCAGCGGGCCCGCGGTGACCCCGTGGGCGAACACGCTGGCCAGCACGGTGCTGCCGACCGCCACGAGCACGACCTCGGCCTCGGCGGCGCCGAGGGCGTCGATCGCCTCCAGCGCGAACACGATCGACGCCAGGCCGCGGGGGCCGAACCACCCCAGCAGCAGGACCGTCTCGGACCGCAGGCCACTGCCCACGGTCGCGACGGCGATGGGCACCATGCGCACGACGGTGAGGCTCACCGCGGCGAACGCGACGGTCCGCCAGTCCACGCGGTCGAGCATCGGGCCGGCCAGCATCGCGCCGAAGATCAGCCACACGAGCAGGGAGGCCAGCTGGCCGTCGTCCTCCAGGAACTCGGTCAGCGTCGAGGCGTTGACCCCGCGCACCGCGGCCCACACCAGCCCACCGGTGAAGGCCGCGATGAAGCCGTTGCCACCGAGCAGCTCCGCGAGCGCCCAGGCGAGCACGGCGGCCGCGATGGCGACCAGCCGCTCCCCCTCCGCGGACGACCAGCCGCGCGTCCCGGCGACGCGCAGGCCGAGGGCGGTGGCACCGCCGACGACGAGCCCGGCCACGGCGCCCAGGCCCACCCGCGTGACCAGCAGCTGCGGCAGCGCGGGGGCTTCGGCGCCGCCCGCCACCGTCGCCAGGACGACGGCGAAGACGGGCGCGGCCACGCCGTCGTTGAGGCCGCTCTCGACGTTGAGCGCCTGGCGGACGCGGACGGGGATGCGCGCATCCGCGATCACCGCCTGGCCGAGCGCGGCATCGGTCGGCGCCAGCACGGTGGCCAGCAGCGCCGCCAGCGGCCAGCTGATGCCGGGGAACAGGGCGACCGCGGCGGCGGCGCCGGCCGCGATGATCACCGGCATGCCGACCAACAGCATCCGGGCGGGGAGGACGCCCTGCCGGCGCAGCCTGGCGAAGTCCAGCCGCGACGCGTCACCGAACAGCACGAGCACGAGCGTCACCTCGGCAAGGATCCGCGTGCTCTCCCCGTCGAGCTCGATGTCGAACACGCCGAGCAGCCCGGGTCCGAGCAGGACGCCGGCGGCGGTGAACACCATCGGGCCCGTCACCTGCCAGCGCGCGAGCCGGCCCGTCAGCATGCCGTAGGCGACGAGCAGTGCGGTGGCCAGAGCCGGCGCGACGAACTCCATGCCCGCAGTCTGCCCCTCAGACCGCCCGGGTGGTGCGGTCGCCGTCCGGAGGTGCGAGCGCCGACAGGTCCCGCAGGTAGCACAGGAGGGCCGTGTCGGTCCCGTCGCGGCGCAGGCAGCGCAGCGCCCAGCGCGCCGCCGCCTGGATCGCCTCCATGCGCGTGTAGCCCCAGCTCTGGATCAGTGCGACGTCGTGCGCTGCTGCCTCGGTGTCCATCGGTCGCCTCTCGGTCCCTCGTGAGGTGACACACCGTTACAGCAGCAGCGCTTCAGGTCATACCCACCATTGCGCATTTCGGAGATCGCGTCACCGGTCACCCGCCGCCGAGCAGGGTGGCCGTGACGAGGAGCGCGAGCACGACCCCGGCGGTCGCGACGAACCGCCAGTCGCGCGCGCGGGCCCACACCCCCGCCAGCGCGAGCACGCGCACGAACGGCGTGGCGGCGAGCACCAGCACGCCGGCGGCGAGCAGGCCGTCGGCGGGCGAGCGCGGGGGCAGCAGGGCGCCGAGGTCGAGGGCCGGCATCGTGGCGTCGCCCGACACGGCCCTCGTGAGGATCCCCACGAGCAGCAGCAGCGTCGCCACGGCCAGGCCGACGCGCAGCACCCAGCTGATCACGTCGCGACCCGACGCCCCGGGGTCATCCACCACCCAGCCCACCTCCCATCGCCCGCACGACCAGCTGCACGGCCACCAGCGCCAGGACCGCGGCGAGCACCCGCGTGAGCACCCTCGGCGACGACCGTCCCTGCAGGCGGGTGCCGAGCAGCGATCCCGCGGTGACGCCCACGGCGACCAGCGCCGCCGGATACGGACGGACGTCGCCGCGCGACAGGTACACGGCGAAGCTCGACAGCGCCGTCACCCCGATCATGAAGTTCGAGGTGGCCGCGGCGACCTTGACGGGCACGCGCATGCCGAGGTGCATGGCCGGCACCTTCAGGAAGCCGCCGCCGACGCCGAGCAGGCCGGACACGGTGCCGGCCACCGCCGACAGGCCGCCGCCGAGCCACAGGCGCTGCGCCTCGTAGCCGACCAGGTCGCCGGTGCGTTCGTCGACGTACCCGCCCGCCAGACGCCCCGTCGTCTCGTACCCGCCACCGGCGTGGTCGGCGCCTTCGGCGTGGTCGGCCTCGCCGGGCTCGTCGCGCTGGCGCAGCAGCAGCGCCGCCGTCACCAGCAGCAGCGCGGCGAGCAGTTGGGCCAGCCAGGTGGTCGGGACGACCGTCGCCAGCAGGCCGCCCGCGATGCCCCCGACGGTCGTGGCGACCTCGAGCGTCATGCCCAGCCGCATGTTGGACTGGCCGGCGGCCACGAGCCTCGCGCCCACGTCCACCGGAGAGGCCGT
>CAYVGE010000008.1:0-18331 GCA_964450395.1 uncultured Actinomycetota bacterium | reverse complement strand
CGGCGGTCGACGTGGCGATGACCGCGACCAGCGAGATGGCCACCGCGATCCGGAAGTCGAAGCCGAACAGCAGCACCAGCGCCGGCACCAGCACGACCCCGCCGCCGATGCCCACGAGGGCGCCGAGGGTGCCCGCGACGGCACCCAGGCCGATGAGCCCGGCGATCACGCCGGCATCGATGGTCACGCCGCCCGACTCCTGTCGTCGGCAGGCAGCCTAGAGCGTCGGTGGCGTGCTCGCGGGGCGGACCGCGTCGCGCGGCCCGCCCCGCTCGAAGCGGGACTCGATCGCCCCGAACGTGGGCCAGCGCATCACGAGCGCGAACAGCGACGCCCGCACCAGGGTCACCCGGCACTCGACCACCCGGCCGTCCGACTCGCCGAGCCGCTCGATCCGTAGCACCGCCTCGTCGGGTTCGAGTCGCAGCGCGTGACGCAGCGAGGCGTCGGGAACGCGTGCGCCGACGACGTCCTCGCCGCCCGTGATGCGACGACCCGCCCGCCGTTCGATCTCGTCGTACAGCGCGGTGCGGGTCATGTCGGCGCCGAGCACCGCCGGGCCGATGTCGGGGTGCAGCCAGGAGGTGTCGAGCGCGAGCGGGTCGTCGCCGGCGAAGCGCAGCCGCTCGAGGTGGACCAGGTGGGTGGCCGGGTCGACGCCGAAGACCGATGCGGCCGCGGCATCGGGCCGGGCGTCGAACGCGAGCACCTCGCTGCGCTGCTCGATGCCCTGCGCCTCGATCGCCCGGAACAGGCTGTAGAGCGTGCCCAGCGGCTGCACGTAGCGGCTCCGGCGCACGATGCTGCCGCGGCCCCGCTCACGTTCGATGACCCCGAGCGCGTGCAGCCGGCGGACGGCCTCGCGCACCGTGTGGCGGCTGACGCCGTACGTCTCGACGAGCTCCCGGTCGGTCGGGAACCGCTCGGCGATCTCGCCGGACGCGATGCGGCGCTCGAGGTCCTCCTTGACCTGCTGCCACAATGGCGTCGCCGCGTCGTCGGTCACGTCGCCCACCGGTCCCTCGTCACTGCTCCCGCGGTCGCGGCCAAGTATGACCGCCGGCCCGGCGGGCGCGGACGCCCGAGGCGGCCGCCGGCAGTGACAACGGTGTGTTCACCCGACGACCCCCGTGGCGTCGGCGCCGACGAACAGGGCGACCACCACCAGGGCGACGGCGAACGCCTGCTGGAGCCGGTCGGCCGGCACGCTGCGGGCGACCCGGCTGCCGACGAGCACGCCGGCCGCGGCGGCGACCGTGAACGGCACGGCCACCGACCAGTCGACGTGGCCGCCTCCGACCACCTGCGTCGTCAGCGCCGTGGCGGCGTTGATCGCGATCACCAGCAGCGACGTGCCGACCGCCACGGGCATGGGGAACCGCAGGACCAGGACCAGCGCCGGCACGATGACGAAGCCGCCGCCGACGCCGAGGAGACCCGTCAGCAGCCCGACCGCCGAGCCGGCGGCCAGCACCCGCACCGCGACCGCGCCGCTACGCACGCGGACGGCGGTCCCCGGGCCGCCGGCCGGTGGTGTGGCCCCGGGTCCCGCGATCGGACGGTCACCGCGGGTGCGCCGCAGCATCGCCGCCGCCGCGACGACCAGCAGCACCGCGAACGCACCGAGCAGCACCGCCGGGGACAGCAGCGCGTTGAGCCGGGCCCCCAGCACCGAGCCGCCGACGCCGGCGAGGCCGAACGCCAGCCCCGACCGGAGCCGCACGGTGCCGGCGCGCCAGTGGGTGACCAGCCCGCCGAGCGCGGTCACGCCGACCACCAGCAGGCTCGTCGTGATCGCGGCCCGCGGCGACTGGCCGACCACGTAGACGAGCATGGGCACGGCGAGCACGCTGCCGCCACCACCCAGCGCGCCGAGCGCCACACCGATCAGCAACCCGAGCGGCGAGGCGAGCAGCGCCGTCACCGCCGCGCTCCCTCCTGGTGGCGGCCTTCCGGAGGGTGCGCGGGCGGGCCTAGGATCATGACGGCGCGCGGTCGCTCGGTGGGTGGTGCCGGCATGCCCACCTCCGACGTCGGACAAATGGTACGAACAAATTGTACGTACTATGCTGGCCGCTCGCATCGGACGAGCATCCGGGCAGGAGGAGCGCGTGGCTGACATCACGACCATCGAGACCACGAGCCTCGGCGACCGCAGCTACCTGGTGAGCGACGGTGAGGTCGCCGCGGTCATCGACCCGCAGCGCGACATCGACCGGGTGCTCGACGTCGCGGCGGCGCAGCAGGTGACGATCACCCACGTCTTCGAGACGCACGTGCACAACGACTACGTGACGGGTGGCTACCAGCTCGCCCGGGTGACCGGCGCCGCGTACCACCTCCACGCGGACGACGAGGTCGACTTCGACCGCGTCGGGCTCCGCGACGCCGACGTCGTCGACGTGGGGGCCCTGCGGGTGACCGCGGTCCTGACCGCCGGCCACACCCCCACGCACCTGTCCTACATCGTCCGCGAGGACGGCGTCGACGTCGCCGTGTTCACGGGCGGGTCGATGCTGTACGGCGCGGTCGGGCGCACCGACCTGATCTCGCGGGCGATGGCCGAGGAGCTGACCCGGCGCCAGCACCGCTCGGTGCGGCGGCTCGCGGAGCTGCTGGCCGACGACGTCACCGTGATGCCGACCCATGGCTTCGGCAGCTTCTGCTCGTCGGTCGCCATCGACGCGGGGGACGACGACGGCAACGGTCCGACGACCTCCACCATCGGTGACGAACGGCGGCAGAACCTGGCGCTGACGCTGGGCGACGAGGACGCGTTCGTCCTCCAGTTGCTCGGCGGCCTCGACGCCCACCCCCGCTACTACGCCCACATGGCGCCACGCAACCGCCTGGGTCCCGAGCCCATCGACCTGACGCCGCCGGTTCCGGCCGACCCGGTGGAGCTGCGCCAGCGGATCCACGCCGGCGAGTGGGTCGTGGACCTGCGCGACGCCACCGTCTACGCCGCCGACTTCGTGCGCGGCACCGTCAACATCGGGCTGGCGGACTCGTTCTCGACCTACCTGGGCTGGCTGGTGCCCTGGAACCTGCCCGTCACGCTGGTCGGCGACGCCGCCGACGACGTTGCCGACGCCCAGCGGCAGCTCGTGCGCATCGGCATCGACCGGCCCGCGGCGGCGGCGACGGGTGGGGTCGACGCCTACGGCGCCGGCGCGGACCGCGGCAGCTACCCGGTCGTCGACTTCGGCGAGGTGGCGCGGGTCCGCAAGGACGGTGGCGACCCCGTCGTCCTCGACGTCCGCCGTGACGACGAGTGGGCCGACGGCCACCTCACCGGTGCCGTGCACGTCCCCCTGCACCGCGTCGAGCGCGACCTGGAGCAGGTGCCCGCGGGCGAGGTGTGGGTCCACTGCCGGTCCGGCTACCGGTCGGCCATCGCCGCGTCGCTGCTCGCCCGGGCGGGGCGGTCGCCCGTGCTGATCGCCGACGAGTACGACCATGCCGTCGAGCTGGGCCTGACGACCGGCTGACCGTCAGGTCTCGACCGGCGGCTGCAGCGGGCGCGGGAGGAACACGGCACCCGGCCCACGGGCGGCGGCCGCGTCGCCCGGGTTCGACATCGCGCACCGGTCCAGTGACAGGCAACCGCAGCCGATGCAGCTGTCCAGCCCGTCCCGCAGCGCCTCGAGGGCGGCGATCTCCTCGTCCAGGCGGGATCGCCAGCGCTCCGAGATGCGGTTCCAGTCGGCGCGCGTGGGTGTCCGTCCCTCCGGCAGCGTGGCCAGCGCGTCGCCGATCTCCTCCAGGGTCAGGCCGACGTGGCGGGCGGCGGCGATGAACGCCAGGCGGCGCAGCACCTCCCGACGGTAGCGGCGCTGGTTGCCCCCGGTGCGCTCGGCCTCGATCAGGCCGCGCCGCTCGTAGAAGCGCAGCGCCGACCCCGCAAACCCGCTGCGCTCGGCCACCTCGCTGACGGTCAGGCGGTCGGCCATGGGCCATCACCCCGATCTCGACGCGGTCACTTGACTTGAACTCAACTTCAAGTTCTACCGTGTGGCGCATGGACATGCACACCACCACGACCCCGGTGGCCCTGGTGACCGGCGCGTCGCGCGGCCTCGGCCTCGCGCTCGCCCACGGACTCGCCGACCGGGGCTGGCACCTCATCATCGACGGCCGCGACGGCGCCACGCTCGACGGCGCGCGGTCCGCCCTGGCCGCACGCACCCGCGTCACGGCGGTCCGCGGCGACGTCGCCGACCCGGCGCACCGGGCGGAGCTCGCCGCCGCCGTCGAGCGCGCCGGCCGGCTGGACCTGCTCGTCAACAACGCCAGCACCCTCGGGCCGAGCCCGCTGCCGGCGCTGGCCGACGTCGACGAGGCCGCGCTCGCCGACGTCTACCGGACCAACGCCATCGCGCCGCTGCTGCTGTTCCAGGCCGTCGTGGCCGCCTTGGAGGAGTCGGGCGGCACGATGATCGCGATCACCTCCGACGCTGCCGGCGGCCCCTGGCCCGGGTGGGGCGTGTACGGCTCGTCGAAGGCCGCGCTCGAGCAGCTCGTCCGCGTGCTGGGCGCGGAGCACCCCGGTGTGGCGGTCTACGCCGTCGACCCGGGCGACCTGCGCACCGACATGCACCAGGCGGCGTTCCCCGGCGAGGACATCTCCGACCGGCCCGAGCCGGCCACCGTCGTCCCGGCCGTGCTGTCGCTGCTCGACGCCCGGCCGCCCAGCGGCCGCTACCGCGCCGCCGAGCTGACCGCCGTGGAGGCGGGTGGGCGATGAGTGTGCTCGACCCCCCGCGTCACCACTTCACGGTCCCCGAGGGGCGCAGCGCGACGGTCCCACCGGAGCGGCGCGGGGTGGCCCGTGACCGCGTGCGCCTGCTCGTGGCGCGCCCGGACCGCGTCGACCACCTGCGCTTCGACGCGCTGCCCCGCGTCCTGCGGGCCGGCGACCTGGTGGTCGTCAACACGTCGGCGACCCGGCCCGCCGCCATCGACGGGACGCTGGGCGACCGGGCCGTCGTGGTGCACCTGGCGGTGCAGCGCGCCGACGGCACCTGGGTCCTCGAGCTACGCGCCCGTGACGGGACGGCCCCAGTGCTCGACGCGGAGGCTGGTGCCCTCGTCACCCTGGCCGGCGGCGCCTGGGCCCAGCTGCGACGGCCGGCGGTGGACCGCACGCCGGGGACGGGGGTCCGGTTGTGGCGGGCGCGGGTGATCGCGCCCGACGGCGACGTCGACGATCACCTGGCCCTGCACGGCCGACCGGTGTCCTACAGCGGGCGGCACTGGCCGCTGGCCGACCACCAGCCGGTGTTCGCCCGGCACCCGGGCAGTGCCGAGATGGCGTCGGCGGGCCGTCCGTTCAGCGACCGGATCGTGACGTCGCTGGTCACCAGGGGCATCGTGCTGGCGCCGGTCACGCTGCACGCCGGCGTGTCGTCGCTGGAGGTGCACGAACCGCCCGGTGCCGAGTGGTTCCGGGTGCCCGACGCGACCGCCGCGCTCATCGCCCACACGCGGGCGCGGGGCGGGCGGGTGGTCGCGGTCGGCACCACGGTCACCCGGGCGGTCGAGACGGTCGCGATGCCCGATGGCACGGTGACCGGCGGCTGCGGGTGGACCGAGCTCGTGCTGGGACCCGACCGTCCGGCGCGCGTGGTCGACGGCCTGCTGACCGGCTGGCACGAGGCGGACGCCTCGCACCTGCTGCTGCTCGACGCGGTCGCCGGCCCCGGTCTGGTCGACCGCGCGTACGCGGCGGCCCTGCCCGGCGCCTACCTGTGGCACGAGTTCGGCGACGCCTGCCTGCTCCTGCCGTGAGCCGGCGTCCGCGGACGTGCGACCGGGCCGCGCGTCAGCGCTCGCGCCGCGAGGTCGCCCACGCGCCCAGCAGCACCAGGGCGGTGCCGACCAGCGCCAGCGGGGCGATGCGCTCGCCCAGCGCCAGCACCCCGAGCGCGACGGCGACCACCGGCACGAAGTAGATGGCCACCGAACCGCGGGGGCCGCCGACCCGGCCGACCAGGGTCGCCATGAAGACGAACGCCAGCCCCGTGCTCAGCGTGCCCAGCGGGACCATCGCCAGCGCGGGCCCCCACGCGAACGTCGAGTCCGGCAGCTGCCACAGGCCGATCGGGACGACGACCACGAGCGCCGCGAGCTGGGCGCGGAACAGCACCGGCAGCGCACCGTACCGCTGCTGGAGCGGCACGGCCATGTTCGCCGACAGCCCGTAGAGCACGATGGCCAGGACCACCAGCGACGCGCCCAGCGCGCTGGCCGACGAGCCCCGCAGCTCCGGCAGGAAGATCGCGACGACGCCGGCGAAGCCCAGCGCGATGCCCACCAGCTGCATGCGGCCCGGCAGCCGGCGCAGCAGCAGGGTCGACCACGCGGCTGTGGTGATCGGTACGGCACCGTTGATCATGCCGGCCACCGACGAGTCGATCCACTGCTGGGCGATCGGGAACAGGCTCAGCGGCACGGCGACCCAGGTCATGCCCAGCAGCACGACGCGCGGCAGGTCCTCGCGGTCGACGGCGGTCCGAGCCCGCGGCACGAGCCCCAGCGCCAACGCGCCGAGCGCGACCCGTGCCATCGTGACCACCCCGGGACGGAAGGCCGCCAGCCCGATCGCGATGAACACGAACGACGAGCCCCAGATCACCGCGACCCCGCTCAGCAGCCCCCATTCCGTGGCACCGAATGCATCGGTGATCGTGCCGCGGGAGGTCTCGACCAGCCGCCGCCGCGCCGGTGCGGCGGCTGGGTCCGGGGGTGCGGGGTGATGGCGCATCGGGCGATCCTAGGTGCGGCGATCAGCGCTGCTGATGGTCAGCGCCGCAGGATGGCCAGGACGACGCTGAGCACGATGGACACGAGCAGCATCGAGGTCAGCGGCACGAAGACCCGCGTGCGGCCCGACGTGATCCGGATGTCGCCCGGCAGGTTCCCGAACCAGCCCAGCGCACCGGTCCGGACCAACAGGCCGAGCACGATCGCCACGACACCGGCGACGATCAGCAGGCGTCCGACGTCGGCGTTCACGCGTCGCCGGGGGCGTCGGTCCGTCGGGTCACCACTGGACCACGAGTCTACCGGGTGGAACCGTCGGCGCGGGTCAGAGGATGCGCCGGCCCGTCACCTCACGGACGTCGAGCCGGAGCACGTGGGACCGGTCGCCGCCCGCCCATGGCCGCAGCGGCCGCTCGCGCACGTCGGCGAGCTCGGCCTCGTCGGTGACCTCGTGCAGCCGGCCGTAGGCCAGCACGCTCCAGCCCTCCCGCCACGCCTCGTCGACCTCGTCGACCTCGAACGTGACCTCCTGGGCACGGGCTGCGGCGCGCAGCTTGCTGCCGGGCGCGGTCAGGAAGTAGACGCGGTCGCCGACCGCGACGTAGTTCATCGGGAACACCTGGGCGCGTCCGCCGGCGATGAACGCGAGGCGGCCCAGCCGCGGGCGGTGCGAGGTCAGCAGCAGCCGGCACTCGTCGGCGGAGATCTCGGTCAGTCCGGTCACGCGTGGCTCCCTTCGGCGTCGGGCACGGCGGCCCATCCGACACGGTGAGTGTCGCCGACCGGCAGGGTCTGAACCGGGCCGAAGGTCCCGCGGACCATGGGCTGTCGCCCCGGCCCTGTGCGCGGCCACCGGCCACAGTGGTGCCACAAGCCGGAACGAAACCAAGGAGCACGATCGCCATGGCCGCCACCACCACCTCTTCCCGCACCTCCGCGGCGACTGAGGGCCGCCGCGAGCTGTCGAGCGACGCCGACCGCCTGCTGCGGGCCCGCCCGTGGCTGGCGCTGACCCGGATCTCGATCGGCTGGGTGTTCCTGTGGGCCTTCCTCGACAAGACGTTCGGACTCGGGTTCGCCACCGAACGCGCTGACGCGTGGGTCAACGGCGGATCCCCCACCTTCGGGTTCCTGAACTTCGCGACCGAGGGGAAGGCGTTCCACGACTTCTTCGCCAGCCTGTCGGGCCCGTTCGCCGACTGGCTGTTCATGATCGGCCTGCTGGGCATCGGCGTCGCGCTGATCCTCGGTATCGGGATGCGGATCGCCGCCGGCTCCGGCGCGCTGATGCTGGTCCTGATGTGGGCCGCCGAGCTGCCCCTCGAGAACAACCCGTTCATGGACGACCACATCGTCTACGCCCTGGTGCTGATCGCCCTGGCCATCGCCGGTGCGGGTCGTACCTGGGGGCTCGGGAAGGTCTGGGAGCGCACCGAGCTCGTGCGCCGCTACCGCTTCCTCGAGTAGCCCCGCCCGACGGACGGCGTGGGAACCGCTTCCCCAGCGGTCCCGCGCCGTCCGTCTGTGTACAGCTCAGCCGCCGGACGCCGGCGTCTCGCGCACGACGTCGGCGGCCGGCTTGTCGGTCCGCAGCCCCAGGAACCGGGGGTGGCGCAGCCGCCCGTCGCCGGTCCACTCGGTGAAGCCCACTTCGGCCACCAGCTCGGGCCGCACCCAGTGGGCGCCCGCTTCCCGGACGCGGTCGACGAAGGGCGGGTCGTCGGTGGCCAGCCCGTCGAGGCGCTCGCGCAGCGACCGCAGCGTCGCGGTGTCGTAGCCGGTGCCGACCTTGCCCGCGTAGCGCAGCCCTTGTCCGTCGTGGTAGCCCACGAGCAGGGCGCCGAAGCCGACGCGTGCGCCCTTCGGCTCGGTGAAGCCGCCGACCACCAGCTCCTGGCGGCGCGAGCACTTGAGCTTCAGCCAGTCGCGGGAGCGCGTCGACGCGTACGCGGCATCCGCCCGCTTGGCGATCAGGCCCTCCCACCCCCTGGCGCAGGCCTCGGCCAGGTACGCCTCACCGTCGCCGTTGCGGTGCGCGCTGAAGCGCAGCGGGTCGGTGAAGGTGAACGCGTCGCGCAGCACCTGCTTGCGGGTGCGCAGCGGCAGCCGCCGCAGGTCGGTGCCGTCCAGGTTCGGCAGGTCGAACAGGTAGCAGAAGACCGCGATGCCCGTGCGGCGTGCCCGTTCGGGATCGGTCAGGTGGATCCGCCCCTGCAGGCGGGAGAAACTGGTGGTCGCGCCGTCGAAGGCCACGACCTCCCCGTCGGCGACGAACCGGTCGGGCCCGTGCGCCGCCAGCGCCTCCACCAGCTCGGGGTAGGCGGCGTCCATGCGCTTGTGGTTGCGCGACCACAGGACCGGAACGCCCCCGTCGCGGACCGCCAGCACCCGCACGCCGTCGAGCTTGCGCTCGAAGATCCAGGCGTCGTCGGAGAACGGCGTGTCGGTCAAGGTCGCCGCCATCGGCTCGAGGAAGGTGGGTGCCGCGTCGGCGAGCAGATCACGCTGCCCGTCGTCGATCGCGGCCAGCGCCCGGTGGGGGCGACGGCTGGGCATGGAGCCTCCCTGGTCAGGTGGTGTCCCCGCGACCGTCGGCGCGGCAGCGGGCGACGAAACCGGTCAGCAGTCGATCGCGGCGACGACCTCCGGGGTCAGCCCCCGGAACGCGTCGAGGGTGCGGTACACGTCCAGGTCGAACCGTGCCTGGGCGTCGATGAACGCGACGTGGTCGACCGGGTCCCAGGCGACCGGCGGGCCGGGCGGCAGCAGGCGCAGGCCCGCCTCCGTCCGGTCGGGGTGCGGCAGCGTGGGCAGGCCGCGCAGCGTGGCGAACAGGTTGGCCATCCACGGGGGCGGGTCGTCGGGGTCCAACGCCGTTGCCGCGCCGTGGTCGGCGAGGGCGGGCTCGAGCAGGCAACAGCCCCATCGGTGCGCGGTCGGCGGCCACGACGCCGGGGACGTCGGCACCCATGAGTGGCCCACGAGCAGGGGCCGGTCGACGCCGAGCTCGTCGAGCAGGACGCCGACGTCGTCGGCCACCGTCCGGGTCGACGTTCTCCCGGGACCGACGCGGCCGGAGCGCCCGTGGCCGCGCAGGTCGGGCATGATGCCGCGGTGATCGGCCTCGATGGCCAGGGCGGTGCGCACCCAGGTCGGGCCGTCGACCTGCACGCCGTGGAGCAGGACGACCGGCGGCCCGTCGCCGCCGGTCTCGATCCAGTGCAGCGCGGTGCCGTCGCCGGCCGTCGTGGTGCCGGACGTCCAGTGCCCCGGCACGTACCGGGTCACCGGCGGCCACGCCCGGACGGTCGCGACGTCGAGGTCTGCCATCGCCGTGCCTCGTGTCGTGGGGAACGCGCTGGACGCTAGCGCACCGGGCAGGTCATGGTCAGCGGCCCAGGCGTCGCGAGGCCAGCGCGTAGCCGGCGGCGGCCCATCCCGGCACGCCGTGCACCGCCCCGCCGGGGAAGGCCGAGGCGCTCCCGAGCCACAGCCCGCGGATCGGCGTGGCGTACGGCACCAGCGACGGCAGCGGTCGGAAGATGGTCTGGTCCAGCACGTACGACCCGCCGCCGACGTCGCCGCCACGCAGGTTCGGATCGCCGCGCTCCAGGTCCTCCGGCCCCTGGAGGTGACGAGCCAGCACGACGTCCCGGAAGCCCGGCGCGAACCGCTCGACCTGGGCGGTCATGCGGTCGGCGTGCGCCGTCACGGCCTCCGCTCCGGTGACCTGGGCAGGCACCCGGGTGTAGGCCCAGGCCGTGTGCCGGCCCGCCGGCGCGCGGGTCGGGTCCGCGAGGCTCTGCTGGCCGAACAGCATGAAGGGCTGTTCGGGGATCCGCCCCGCCCGGACCGCCGTGGTCTGCGCGGTCACGGCCTCCGCCTCGCCGCCGACGTGGACGGTGCCCGCCCGGCGCGCGTCGGCCGCCGTCCACGGCACCGGCGCCGACAGCGCCCAGTCGACCTTCACGGTCCGGGGCCCGTACCGGAAGCGCCGCAGGCGCGTCGCGTAGCGCTCCGGCATCGCCGATCCCGTCAGCCGCAGCAGCGCGTGCGGCGTCGTCGTCGCGATGACGATCGGTGCCCGGAGGCGGCGCCCGCCGGCGGTCACGACGCCGGCGACGCGATGCCCGTCACTGACGATGCGGGTGACCGGCGTCGACGTCCGCACCTCGCCGCCCAGCGACCGCAGGTAGGACCCCAGCGCGTCGGTCAGGCGCGCGGCGCCGCCGCGGGGGCTCGGCCAGCCGGCGGCGTGGCCCAGGATCTGCAGGTAGCTGCCGGCGATCGCCGACCCCGGCTCGTCGGCCGGCACGTCTCCGTGCAGCACCGACCCGTAGAGCCAGGCGCGTGCGTGCGGACCGGCGAACAGCTCCTCGGCCAGCCGGGCAGCAGGCAGCAGCAGCAACCGGGCGAACTCCAGGGTCCCCGTGAGGCCCAGCCCCACCGCGAGTGGCACCGCGCCGCGCAGCGGCGGGAAGCCGCCGAGGAGCGTCCGACGCAGCGCGGGCAGGTGCTCGAGGTACGGCGTCACCCAGCGCTGCCAGGCGTCGCCGTCACCGGGATGCAGGTCGTTGAGGTTGTCGACGGTGTCCTGCAGATCGCGGTGCAGCGCTCCGGCGCGGCCGTCCGGCATCGGGTGGGCCATCGCCACCGGCGGGTGCACCCACTGCAGGCCGTGGTCGTGCAGCGGCATCCGCTGGAACACCGGCGAGGCCGCTGCGGCGGGGTAGACGGCACTGAAGGTGTCGCTGACGAACCCGTCGAGGGTCAGCTGCTCGCTGCGCACGGCCCCGCCCGGCACGTCGCTCGCCTCGCACACGACCACGTCGCGGCCCGCCCGTGCCAGGCGGATCGCCGCCGTCAGCCCGTTCGGGCCCGACCCGATGACGATCGCGTCGACGTCGTCGGTCACGCCGCGGCCGTCGCGTCGTCCCGCGCCACGTGCGCCGCGATCTGGTGCAGCATCGACTCGCGCGGGCTCTCCATGCCCCAGAAGGCGTGCTGCGAGTAGCGCCCGACCCGCTCGTACAGCTCGGCCAGGTGGCGCTGCATCGGGTCCCACGTGCCGGCGGCGCGCAGGTAGCTGCGGCCGTCGTGCGAGTACAGCACCAGCCGATTGCGGGCGTTGCCCATGAAGTGGTGCTCGTGGCACGTGAGGTCGAACCCGGCGTGGACCTCCGCACCGTCGGGGACCGGCTCGAGCTCCGCCGGACGCGCCTCGAAGCCCCGGCGGACGTCGTCGACCCACGCGTCGCGTGCCTCGGGGTCGTCCGCCGTCACCAGGGTGGTGACGGTCACGTACCCGCGCGTGAACACCGGCGTGCGCGGGCTCGGGAACCCGACGACCTCGATCTCGAAGGTCTGTCCCGCCAGGCCGCCACGCCGCAGCGGCGTGAAGCGCCCCAGCTCGCTGGCGTAGTCGGGCCAGTGCTCGACCGCGAGCACGGCCGCCGCGGTTGCCGCCGCGTCGGGGACCTCCACCGGTTGGTAGGTGTGCCAGACCTGCTCGTCCACCGGGGCGACGGGGGGCGTCAGCGGGCCGACCCTGGCCTGCCCGAGGCGCACCTCGGGGTCGTACGCCGCCTTGTCGTCGACCGTGGGGAACGCGATGCCCCACCCCAGGCGGTCCCAGTCCCGGGCGGCGTCCGGGAACCAGTCGCCCAGCAGCTGCGCCCCGCCGGCGAGCAGCGCGGCGGTGTCCAGCGTGCCCGTGCGGCCGCCGGTCCCACGCAGCCGCGCGGTGCCCAGCGCCCGGTGGAAACGCACGACGTCACCGGCGCCCAGTGCGCGGTCGCCCTGCTGGTGCCAATAGGTCGTCAGGATCGTGAACGCCAGGCGCAGGTCGGCGAGGTCCCGCCGGTCGCGGGCCTTCGCGTAGTACGCGGCGTTGAGGAAGTCGGTGATCCAGGCGGCCGCCCCGGTCGACGCGACCGTGGACCCGCCCATCCGGGCGAACTGACCGGGTGCGGACCGCAGTGCCCGCTGCCCGCCGAGGGCGATGCCGGCGCCGGCGGCGGCCGCCAGCAGATGGCTTGCTCGCATGTGCTGCTCCTGATCGTCGATGACGCCGCCGGGTGCGGTCGGCGTCGGGACCGTCGTCGATGGTTGCCGGCATCAGCCCATGCCGGTGGGCAGGAGGTCCCGGACGGTCCCGTCCAAGGTCCTTCCCACGCAAGGCGCCGGTCAGACGCCGAGGTCGGCGATGACCCCGCGGACCGTGTCGGCCGAGGCGCGCAGCCCGGCCTCCTCCTCCTCCGACAGCGGCGTCGGCAGTACCGTGACCAGGCCGTCGCGCCCGACGATCGAGGGCATCGACAGGCAGACGTCGTCCAGCCCGTCGCCCGACAGCAGCGAGCTGACGGGCAGCACCGCATGCTCGTCGGACTGGATCGCCTCGAGGATGCGCGCACCGGCGAGGCCGATGGCGTAGTTGGTGGCGCCCTTGCCGCGGATGATCGTCTCGGCCGACGTCACCACGCCACGGAGGATCTCCTCCCGGGCCGCATGGTCGAGCGCAGGGCGTCCCGGGACATCCCACTGGAGCAGCGGCACCGCACCGATCGATGCGGTGCTCCACAGCGGGATCTCCGAGTCGCCGTGCTCGCCGGCGATGTAGGCGTGCACGTGACGGACCCCCACGCCGGTGTGCTGGGCCACCAGCAGTCGCAGCCGTGAGCTGTCGAGCACCGTGCCCGACCCGATCACCCGCGCCTGCGGCAGGCCGGAGACCTGCAGCGCCGCGTAGGTCAGCACGTCGACGGGGTTGGTGACCAGCAGCAGGATCGTGTCGGGCGCGACCTCCAGCAGTTGGGGCACCAGGGTCCGGCACATCCTCACGTTGGCGCCCGCCAGCTCCAGGCGGCTCTGCCCCGGCTGCTGCTTCGCGCCCGCCGTGATGACGATCACGTCCGCGTCGGCGCAGACGGCGATGTCGTCCGAGCCGATGACGTGCGCCGGGGCGACGAACTGCAACCCGTGGTTGAGGTCGAGGACCTCGGCCGCGGTCTTCTCCCCGTTCAGGTCGTAGAGCGCGATGGTCCCGCCCAGCCCCTGGATGAGGCAGGCGTAGGCCATGCTGGCGCCCACGCTGCCGGCGCCGACGATGGCGATCTTCCCGCTGCTGGTCCGCATGGTGCTCCCTGGATCGGCCGATCGGTCCGCCCACCGTACGGCCGGAGGTTCCCCCGGTGCGACCCCTGCGTCGCCGTCGGCGGTCAGGTGCCGGTCGGCGGCGGCACCTCGGCGGCGCCGCCGGGAGCCTCGCGCCCTATCGCAGGAACGCGGCCGCCACGCCCGCGTCGACGGGGAGCAGGGCGCCGGTGGTGCGCGACAGGTCGCCGGCGGTCAGGACGTAGACGGCGTCCGCGACGTGCTCGGGGAGCACCTCCCGGCCCAGCAGCGACCGCCTGGCGTAGTACCCGCCCAGCTCCTCCTCATCGATGCCGTAGTGGGCGGCACGCTGGGCGCCCCAGCCGCCGGAGAAGATGCCCGACCCCTGCACGACCGCGTCGGGGGTGATGCCGTTGACGCGGATGCCGTCGCCGCCCAGCTCAGCGGCCAGCAGCCGCACCTGGTGCGCCTGATCCGCCTTGGCCGCGCCGTAGGCCAGGTTGCCGCCGCCGGCGTACACCGCGTTCTTGCTGCTGATGTAGACGATGTCACCGCCCATGCCCTGCGCGCGGAGCACCCGCACCGCCTCCCGGGAGACCAGGAACGAGCCGCGGGCCATGACGTCGTGCAGCAGGTCCCAGTCGGTGGTGGTCGTCCGGAGCACCGGTGCCGACCGCGCGAGGCCGGCGTTGTTGACGATCAGGTCGATGCCGCCGAAGGCCAGCACGGCCTCGCGCAGTGACGCGACGATCGCGTCCTCGTCGGTGACGTCGACGACCGAGGCGATGGCGGTGTCGGTGGAGCCGAGCTCGGCGGCGACCTGCGTGGCAGCCTCGGCGTCGCGGTCGGCGACCACGACGCAGGCGCCCTCGGCGGCCAGGCGCCGGGCGGTGGCCCGGCCGATGCCCGACCCGGCACCGGTGACGTACGCCACGCGGGCCGCCAACGGCCTCGGCGCGGGCCTGCGCTGCAGCTTGCGTTCCTCCAGGGTCCAGTACTCGATGCGGAACTTCTCGACCTCGTCGATCGGCCGGTACGTCGACAGCGCCTCGGCGCCGCGCATGACGTTGATCGCGTTGACGTAGAACTCCCCGGCGACCCGCGCGGTCTGCTTGTCCGCGCCGAAGCTGAACATCCCGACACCGGGCACGAGCACGATCGCGGGGTCGGCGCCACGCATCGCCGGGCTGTCGGCGTCGGCGTGGTGTTCGTAGTAGGCGGTGTAGTCCGCGCGGTATGCCTCATGCAGCTCCCGCAGCCGGTCGACCGTCTCGTCCAGCGGCGCATCCGGTGGCAGGTCCAGCACCATCGGGCGGACCTTGGTCCGCAGGAAGTGGTCCGGGCACGACGTGCCCAGCGCCGCCAACGCCGGATGCTTCGTGCGCGCGAGGAAGTCCAGGACCTCGTCACTGTCGGTGTGGTGGCCCACCTGTGCAGCGTCGGTCGACGCCATGCCCCGCACATGTGGGAACAGCGCCGCCGCCCGCTGGTGGCGCTCCTCGGAGGGCAGCGCCTCGTAGCCGTCGATCACGGGACCGAACGGCTCGGCGTCACCGTGCGCGTCGATGTACGCCTGGCAGCCGCGGATGATGTCCAACGAGTTCGCCTCGCACTCGTCGCTGGTGTCACCCCACGCCGTGATCCCGTGGCCACCGAGGATCACCCCGATCGCCTCAGGACGGTCCCGTCTGATCGCCGCACTGTCCAACCCCAGCTGGAACCCGGGACGGCGCCACGGCACCCAGGCCACCCGGTCGCCGAAGCACGCGCGGGTCAGCTCCTCGCCGTCGACCGCCGTCGCGAAGGCGATCCCCGCGTCCGGGTGCAGGTGGTCGACGTGCGCAGCGTCGATCAGCCCGTGCGACGCGGTGTCGATCGACGGTGCCGCACCGCCCGTGCCGTGCAGGCAGTAGTCGAACGCGTCGACCATCTCGTCCTCACGCTCGACGCCGGGATAGACGTCGACCAGCGCCCGCAGGCGGTCCAGCCGCAGCACCGCCAACCCGTCGGCGGTCAGCGTGCCCAGATCCCCACCCGACCCCTTGACCCACAACACCCCCACCGGCCGCCCCGTCACCGGGTCGATCGCCTCCCCCTTCGCCGACGTGTTGCCACCCGCGTGGTTCGTGTTCCGCCGGTCCGAACCGAGCCGGTTCGACCGCGCGATCAGCTCCTCGACCTGCGGGTGCGTCTGGGAGGTCATCTCCACGTCCGTTCGCCGGTGTGCTCCGAGTCTCGACACGACGGCCACGGATCACGCCTGCCCCGGTCGCCGGGCTGAGACCCCACCCCAGGTGGGGTAGAGTCGACGCATGAACAGCTTGCAGCGCGGCGCGCTCAACCGCCTCAGGACCGCCCGCGGTCACCTCGACGGCATCGTGCGGATGGTCGAGCAGGACGCCTACTGCCCCGACGTCATGAAGCAGCTCGCGGCGGTGCAGGGGATGCTCGAGGCCACCAGCCGCGTCGTGCTGCGCAACCACCTCGAGACCTGCGTCGCCACCGCCATGCAGGAGGGCCGGGTCGAGGAGATCGTCGACGAGCTGATGTCCACGCTGAAGTATGACAAGCGGGTGCTGCGGCCGGTGCCCGTCGACGGCGACCACGAAGGGACCGTGACGTGACCACCGAGACCATCGTCGTGCCCGAGATCCACTGCGAGCACTGCCGCACGTCGATCGAGGGGGCGCTCCGCCCGCTCGACGGGGTGGAGCGGGCGCTCGTCGATGTCGGCAGGCGCACCGTGACGGTCACCTACGACGAGGCCGCGGTCGACCACCGGGCGCTGGTCGAGGCGATCGAGGACCAGGGCTACGAGGTCCCGGCCACCGGCTGACCGGACGCGCGGTACGGCGCCGGGACCGAGGGAGGCGCATGGACGACACGCTCACCACCGACGAGCGGCAGCTCACGTTCGACGTGGGCGGCATGACCTGTGGGTCGTGCGCCACGCGGGTGCAGCGCATCCTCGGGCGGCAGGACGGCGTCGCGTCGGCTGGGGTGAACTACGCCACCGGGCGTGCCGACGTCATCGCGGCCGCCGGCGTCGACGTCGAGGCGCTCGAGGCCGCGGTCGCGCGCATCGGCTACCAGCTGCACCCCGTCACCGCGCAGGCCGGCACGGGCCCGTCAGGTGAGGACGAGCACCTGCGCGCCTGGCGCTGGCGCACCGCCCTCGCGGCGCCTGCGGCGCTGTTCATGCTGGCCACCATGGTCGCCGGTGACGCGGCGATGACCTCTCCCGCGCTGCGCTGGGCGCAGGCGGTCGTCGCGACCGCCGTCCAGTTCGGCATCGGGTGGCCGTTCCTGCGCGAGGCCGCCACACGGGCCCGGACGCGCTCGGCGAACATGGACACGCTCGTCGCGCTGGGCACGCTGACGGCCTGGGCGTTCAGCGCCTTCCAGCTGCTCACCGGCGGCATGGAGCTGTACTTCGAGGCCGCCGTCGTGATCATCACCTTCATCGCGTTGGGGCGGTGGCTCGAGGCGCGGGCGAAGGGCCGAGCGGGCGCGGCGATCCGGGCGCTGCTGGAGCTCGGCGCGACGCAGGCCCGGGTGCTGCGCGACGGCGCCGAGGTGATGGTGCCGGTGGAGCAGGTGCGGGTCGGCGATCTGCTGCGCGTCCGGCCGGGCGAGAAGGTCCCCACCGACGGCGTGGTCGTGGACGGCGTCAGCGCGGTCGACGAGTCGATGCTGACCGGCGAGTCGGTCCCCGTCGACAAGCAGCCGGGGGCCCGGGTCGCCGGTGCGACGCTCAACGCCAACGGCGTGCTCACCGTTCGCGCGACCGCCGTCGGGTCCGACACCGCGCTGGCGCAGATCGTGCAGCTCGTGTCGCGTGCGCAGACCGGCACGTCCGATGTGCAGCGGCTGGCCGACCGGGTCGCAGGGGTCTTCGTGCCGGCCGTGATCGGGGTCGCGGTCGTGACCTTCGCCGGTTGGGTGCTGCTCGCCGGCGATCCCTCCCGGGGCCTGTACGCCGCGATCGCCGTGCTGATCATCGCCTGCCCGTGCGCGCTCGGGCTGGCCACGCCGATGGCGATCATGGTCGGCACCGGCCGTGGTGCCCAGCTCGGCGTGCTGATCCGCTCGCTGGAGGTCCTCGAACGCGTCAAGGACGTCACCACCGTGCTGTTCGACAAGACCGGCACGCTGACCCACGGCGAGATGCGCGTCACCGACGTCGAGGTCGGCGACGGCGCGGACGCAGACGACTTCCTGCGCCGGGTCGGCGCAGCCGAGTCCGACTCCGGGCATCCCATCGCCCGCGCCATCGTCGACCACGCCCGTGACGCCGTCGGTGACCTGCCCCGGCCGACCGGGTTCCGCAGCGTCGCCGGCCACGGCGTGGCCGCCGACCTCGACGGCACCACGATCGTGGTCGGGCGCCGCAAGCTCCTGGCCGAGGAGGGCCTGGTCGTCCCCGAGCAGCTCGAGGACGCCGCCGAGCGCC
>CAYVGE010000007.1:29693-37380 GCA_964450395.1 uncultured Actinomycetota bacterium | reverse complement strand
GGCGAGCCGATGCTGCCGATCTACATCTTCTACTCGATGGTCGGCTTCCAGCGGACCGGCGACCTGATGTGGCAGGCGGCGGACCAGCGGGCACGCGGGTTCCTGTTGGGTGCGACCGCCGGCCGCACGACACTGAACGGCGAGGGCCTGCAGCACGAGGACGGCCACTCGATCCTCCTGGCGGCGACCAACCCGGCCGTCATCACCTACGACCCGTCGTTCGCCTTCGAGATCGCGGCCATCACCGAGGACGGCATCAACCGGATGTACGGTGAGGACCCGCAGGATGTCATGTACTACATCACGCTGTACAACGAGCCGACGCCGCAGCCGGCCATGCCGGAGCACGTCAGCGAGGATGACATCGTCCGCGGCCTCTACCTGTTCCGGGAGGCCGAGGGGGACCACGCCCACAAGGCGCAGATCCTGGTCAGTGGCAGCGCCTCGCCGAACGCCATGCGGGCGCAGCAGATGCTCGCCGATGAGTGGGACGTCGCTGCGGACCTGTGGAGCGCTCCCGGGTGGGTGCAGCTGCACCGCGACGGTCTGGCGGTCGACGAGTACAACCGGCTGAACCCGTCGGAGGAGCCGCGCACGGCGGTCGTCACCGACGTGCTCGGCGAGGCCAGCGGGCCGTTCGTCGCGGTCAGCGACTACCAGAAGGCCGTGCCGCTGCTGATCGCGCCGTGGGTGCCCGGGCGCCTGGGCGTGCTGGGCACCGACGGCTTCGGGCGCTCCGACACCCGTCCCGCGCTGCGCCGGCACTTCCAGATCGATGCCGAGAGCATCGTCGTCGCGGTCCTGTCCGAGCTGGCCGCCGCCGGTGACATCAAGCCGGAGGTCGTCCGCGAGGCGATCGACACGTACGAGCTCGAGGGTGCCGAGTCGCCGTACCCCGAGGTGCCGTAGCCACCAGCAGCGACGACGGCGGGTCCCGACGGGGCCCGCCGTCGTCGTGCGGCGGGACCGGCCGGGCAGCCGCCGGTGCTACCCGCCGCCGGTGCGCTCGGCCCGGCGGCGGGCGATCCGCTCCGCCCGCTCGCGATCCGCGATCGCCGCCGCCTCATCGACCGAGGGCGCCGTCCCGCCCAGGTGCGCCGGCAGCCACCAGCGGTCGTCGGGACCGGCGGGCTCGGCGGGGTAGCGCGCGGCGGCGCCGTCGACAAGCATCGTGATCCGCCGCATCAGCTCGTCGGTGACGTCGGTCGGCGCATCTCCGGCGTCGTAGTCGACCGGCGCGCCGTACGACACCATGATGGGCACGTCGCGCTGCCAGTTCGGGCTGCGGCCCTTGGTCAACAGGCGCTGGGTGCCCCACACGGCCGTGGGGACGAGCGGCGCGCCGGCGCGCATGGCGATGCGCACAGCGCCGGTCTTGGCCCGTGCCGGCACGAACGACCGGCTGATGGTGCCCTCGGGGAACAGGCCCACCACCTCACCGCGCTCGAGTGCGGCCACGGCGGTGTCGATGGCGGCGACGGCGCCCCCGAAGCGGTCGACCGGCAGGTGGCGCATGCCGCGCATCAGGGGGCCCGACACTGGGTGGTCGAAGACCTCCTGCTTGGCCATGAACCGCACCAGGCGTCCGCGCGGCAGCGCGCCGTAGCCGATGAAGGCGAAGTCGAGGTAGCCGATGTGGTTCGAGGCCAGCACCGCCGGCCCGGCGGCGGGGATGGCGTCCTCGCCGCTGATGAGCACCCGCCACCGCATGGCCGCGAACGCCGCGCGCGCGAACGCCACGACCGGTCGATAGACCAGTTCCATCCAGCCGGACCCTCTCGTGCGTCACCGACTCCGGCGGCCACCGTATACGCCGCCGGCGGTGGGACGTCGACGACCTGACGGCAGGTCGGCGCTACGCTTCCCGCGTTCCCCAGCGGATGCGGTGCCTCGTGGGTCACAGCGGTGCGCGGCCGGCCGAGCCGATCCTGCACGTCGACATGGACGCGTTCTACGCGGCCGTCGAGGTGCGCGACGACCCGCGCCTGCGCGGCCGACCCGTCGTGGTGGGCGGGACCGGCGGGCGTGGCGTGGTCGCGAGCGCGTCGTACGAGGCGCGCCGCCACGGGGTGCACTCGGCGATGCCGATGGCCCAGGCCGTCCGCCGCTGCCCGGGCGCGGTCGTCGTGGCGCCGAGGTTCGACGTGTACCGCGACGTGTCGGCCGACCTCGGTGCGATCTTCCGCTCGGTCACCCCCCACGTCGAACCGCTCGCGCTGGACGAGGCGTTCCTCGACGTGGGTGGCAGCGTCCGCCTGCTCGGTCCGCCGGAGGCGATCGCGGCGCTGCTGCGTCGACGCATCGCCGAGGAGCTCGGGCTGCCCGCGAGCGTGGGCATCGCGCCGAACAAGTTCCTGGCGAAGCTCTGCAGCAAGCGGGCGAAGCCCGACGGCGTGCTGCACCTCCGCCGGGGCGAGGTCGAAGCGTTCCTGGCCGCGCTGCCGGTCGGCGAGCTGTGGGGGGTCGGCCAGCACACCGCCGAGCGCCTGACGGCAGCCGGGATCAGCCGCGTCGGTGACCTGCGCCCGATCGACCAGCGGGCGCTGGCCCGCCTGGTCGGGCAGGCCGCCGCACGTCGCCTGCGGTCGCTGGCGGCCGGGGTCGACGTCCGGACGGTCGAGTCCGACGTCGACGCCAAGGGCATCAGCGCGGAGGAGACGTTCGCCGTCGATCTCGTCACGGCCGCCGCCGCGCACCACGCCCTGCTGGGGCTGGCCGAGAAGGTCGCGCGCCGCCTGCGCGGTGGCGGCGTGCGCGCCCGTACGGTCACCGTCAAGGTGCGCGACGCGACGTTCACCACGCGGACGCGCTCCCGGACGCTCGCGGTGCCGACCAGCCAGTCCGCCGAGCTGTACCCCGCGGCCGTCGAGCTGCTCGCGACGGCGTGGACGCCACCGACGCCGGTGCGCCTGCTGGGCGTCGGCGGATCCGGTCTGGTCGCCGGCGACGCCGGTCGTCAGCTCGACCTGCTCGGCGGCGTTCGGTGGGAGGCCGCCGAGCAGGTCGCCGACCGCGTCCGCGACCAGTTCGGCGAGGGCGCACTGACGCGTGGCGCGTTGCTGGGCGGTCGGGATCCCGTCAACCGCGCGCCATCGCGCGACGACCTCTCGCGCCGCGACCGCTGAGTCCGTCCCCCGGGGGATGGGGGTCATGACGTCGGCTCCGCTCCCGCGGGGTCCTCAGGTCGTGCCCCGCGCCGCGAATTTTGCCGGAAGGTGCGGATGGTGCTGCGCATGGCACCGTGGTGGGGAAGAATACGGATACCACACGGATTGATCGACGGAGGCGCGATGGCCCTCTCGGACCGCGAGCGGCAGATCCTCAGCGACATCGAAGCCCGGTTGCGTGAGGACGACCCGAAGCTGGCGCGTACCGTCGGAACCAAGACGGTGTCGTCGGAGGCCAGACGCCGTGTGAAGCTGGCCGCGGCGGCGTTCGTGCTCGGGTTCGTGGTCATGCTCTTCTTCGCCGTCGAGCTGTGGCTCGGCGTCGTCGGCTTCGCCATCATGCTCGCCAGCGCCGTCTACGGCGGCCAGACACTCAAGCAGCTCGGCCAGCAGCAGACGACCAAGCTCGGCGGGCAGCTGCGCGAGGGCTTCGACCGGTACTTCCAGGACCGTCGGCACCGCGACGGCAGCGACAGCTGACCGCCCCGGGGCGGTCGTCGGTCACCGACGCCGGTGCACCATCGCCCGCGCCCGCTCCCACCCGGCCACCAGGTCACCGCGCACCCTGATCAGGGTGCGTCGCCACGCGGGCTGGTCGTCCAGCAGTTGCGCGGCGAGCGCGGCGCCGGCCCGCTCGGCCCGGTCGGCGGTCGCCGCGTCGACGGTGGGGGCATGGCGCGCGGTCGTCACGGCCGCGGCCAGCTCCCGGCCGGCCCGACTGCCACCGGCCAGGCGGGTCAGGTACTCCTGGTCGGTCTCCCACGCGGGTGCGGGCATGCCCATGCCGCGTCCCACGCGGCGGACGCGGTCGCCGACCGCCAGCACGCGCTCGGCGGGGGAGGTGACCGCGGCGGCGCGGCGTCCGAGCATGATCAGGGCGACCAGCATCGCAGCGACCAGCGCGAGCAGCGCGGTCGGCACCACCGGGTCCGTCAGCTGGCCGGGCATCCCGGTACCCGTGCCTGCCAGCGGCCCGGTCGACGTGGTGGCCCGCTGGTCGGCGCGGTTCTGCAGCGCCTCGCGCTCGTCGAAGATGTCGATGCCGTCGGCCGTGCTCTGATCACCCTGCTGCGCCGTGGTGCGGTCGGGCCGCCGCGCGGTGCGTCCGGGCGTGACGTCGCTGACGCTGGGCACCAGCACGTTGCCGTCGGCGCGGGGCGTCGGCTCGAACGCGATCCACTCGCCGCCGAACTTCACCTCCACCCAGGCATGGGCGTTGGCCCACGAGACCGTCCACAGGGTCGGGTCGTCGGGGTCGACCGTGCCGGGGGTGAACCCGACCGCCACGCGCGCCGGGATGTCCAGCGTGCGCAGCATGACCGCCATGGTGCCGGCGAACTGCTCGCAGTAGCCGACCCGCTGCTCCAGGAAGGTCCGCATCGCGACGCCGCTGTGGCCGGCCGGCGGCTGCAGCGAGTACTCCCAGGTCCGCAGCTCGTCCTGGATCGCCAGCGCCTGGCCGAACGGTGACGTCGCGCCCTCGCGGTCGACGATGCGCCGCGCGAGCCGGCCGACCTCCTCCGGCACCTGGTCGGGCAGCGCCGTCAGCTCCGCTGACGCGGGGGCGTCCAGCGTGGCCGCGACGTCGGCGTCGAGGTTGGGTCGGCTGGCCGTGACCGTGTAGCGCTGGCCGCTCTGCAGCCGGTCGTCACCGAACGTGAAGGTCTCCGTCTCCTCGTCGTAGCGGGGGACGATGCCGCCGGGTGCCTCGAATCGCACCGCGCCCGCCGGCGCCGGCACCAGCACGCCGTCGGTCACGTCGACCACCGAGACCCTCACGTCGCGGGTCCGCTCGGTGAACCGGCCGCCGGGGACGTAGCCGTTGGGCAGCGGCCGCGGCTCGATGCCGGACGTCTTCCAGATCTCCTCGTCGGAGTAGGCGTTCAGCGCCGTGGTGCGCAGGTACACCGGCTCGGGAGAACGGACCCGCATCACAGGGCCGGTGTCGCTGGCGACCAGGTTCGTGCGCAGCTGCACGATCGGGTTGTCGGTCAGGGTCGTCGTCGCGCGGGCGCGCAGCTCGTACCACGGCGGGTCGCCGAAGCCGGGCAGCAGGCCCGCCACCAGCACGCCGAGCACCAGCGCCGCGACCGCCAGGGCCATGCCCGCCGGTTGGCGGATGGCCACCGGCCGCTCCCGGCGGCCGCTGCCCGGCCGCACCACGGGCCCCCACCGGACGAAGTCGCGCTCGGCCTGCGCCAGCATCATGGCGGCGCCGGCCAGCACCAGCGGCGCGGCCAGCAGCCACGCGGCGTCGCCTCCGGGCACGATTGCCAGCGGCACCACCCACAGCGTCGTGGCGCAGATCACCGCCTTGCCCGGCGACCGCAGCCGCAGCGCGAGGATGTCGATGCTGGCCGTGACCCACCACACGCCCGTCGCGGCCAGCACCAGCAGCGAGATCTCCGGGTAGACCGGTGCGGGCAGGATCGCGATGCGTTGCACGCCGAACAGCGCCGCCTGCAGGGTGACGCGGGTGGTGGCCGGCGTCGGCAGCAGATCGGCCCACAGGGTGCTGGGCAGCAGCGCCAGCCCCAGGAACCACACCCAGGCCAGGGCGAGGACCGCGAGCGCGGCCCACCAGCGTGCCCGCAGGCGGCGGGCGACGAACGACACGACGACGGGCAGCACCGCCGCCGCCAGCAGCGGCACGAACCACTCGTCGGTCAGGAACACCCGCCCGTACGGGAGCACCGCCGCCAGCGCCAGCGCTGCCACGCGCAGGCTCGCGACGACGTCGGCGGCGGGCCGGCGCGTGGGCCGGCGCGCGGGCGGACCGGTGCGCTGCCGCGGCCGTTCGAGCGTGGCGGTCACGCGCCGGCTCCCGCCACCGTGCCGAGGGCGCCGCCGACCGACGCGCGACGCCATGCCTGGGCCAGCGGCACGTCCGGCGCCGCGACGGCGGCCTGCCATCCGGCGAGCCGCAGCAGCGTCGCCAGCTGCGTGCACCGGTCGTGGTCGTGGTGCTCGATGACCAGCGCGATCCTGGAGCGGTAGCCGCGGCCCGCCCGGAGCAGGGCCTGGACCTCGGGGTGCCCGGCCAGCCCGCCCTGGTCGGCGGGCGGGCGGATGACGGTCACCAGCAACCCCGTGCCCGCCTGCTGGACCGCCTGGAGCACCGCCAACGGCGACCGGTCCTGCGTCGTGCGCAGCTCGGCGAGCCGCACCAGCTCGGCGTCGCCCGTCGGGCCGGGCCCGGGGGGATGGTCCGCCGCCGCCGACGTGACCAGGCGCACCTCGTCGTGGCCGCGCTGCAGGTGGACCAGCACGCTGGCCGCGGCCGACACCGCGCGCTCCAGTGTCCCGCGGTCACCGGTGCCGCGGTGCACGTGCGCCCGCGTGTCGACGTGGACGACGGCGCGGGCCTGCCACGGCAGCTCGTGCTGGCGCACCATCAGCGTCCCGCGGTGGGCGGTCGAGGGCCAGTGGACGTGGCGCAGGTCGTCACCGACCACGTACGCGCGCATGGTGTGGAACTCGTCCCCGCGGTGGAAGGCGCGTCGGACCGCGGTGGCGTCCTCACCCTGGTGGGTCCCGTCCCCGTCGTCCGACGCCAGCGACTCGATCGCCGGGAACACGATCAGGTCGTCGGTCCCGCGGTAGCGGCGGGACCGCTCGGCCAGCCCGAAGGGATCGCGCAGGCGGATGCGCAGCGGACCGACGGTGAAGCGGCCCCGGCGGACCCCGAGCGCGTGCCAGCGCAGGTCGACCACCCGCCGGGGCCGGAGCCCCCGGACCACGAAGCGGGCGGGCGCGCCCCGGTCGGCGCCCTCGACGCCGACGCCCGACGGCCGTGCGTCCTCGACCAGCAGCAGCGACGCCGGCAGCCGGCCGTCGTTGCGCAGCGACACGTCGATGGGCACGCGGTCACCCCGCCCGGCGTGCCGGGTGCCGGTGCCGCGCCGGACGGCGATGCGGGCGCTCGACAGGCGGGTCGAGATGATCGCGAGCACGACGATGGCGACGCAGGCGCCGCTGACGACGTAGAGCTCGTCGACCCCCAGGAACCGGCCGAGCACCCAGGCCAGGCCGGCGAGCGCACAGACCGCGGCACCGCGGGGCGTGACCATCAGCCGGTGGGGATCGGCACCGCGCGCAGCAGGTCGCCGACGACGTCGTCGACGGTGCGGCCGTGCAGCTGCGCCTCGCCCGACAGGATCAACCGGTGGGCGAGCACCGGCACCGCGAGGCGCTTGACGTCATCGGTGGTCACGAAGCCGCGACCCTGCACGGCGGCCAGCGCCCGCGCGGCGCGCAGCAGGCCCACCGACGCCCGCGGTGACGCGCCGAGCCGGACGTCGCTGTGGTCGCGCGTCGCCCGGATCAGGTCGACGACGTAGCGCCGCGCACCCTCCGACGCGTGCACCACGGTGCACGCGTGGATCATCGCCGCGACCGCACGGGCGTCCGTGACGGCGTCGAGCTCGCCGAGCCGGTCGCCGCGGCTGTGCTCCTCGAGGACCGCGAGCTCCTGTTCGACCGACGGGTACCCGACCGACACGCGCATCAGGAAGCGGTCG
>CAYVGE010000007.1:12384-29683 GCA_964450395.1 uncultured Actinomycetota bacterium | reverse complement strand
ACGGCGACGATGTAGCGCTCGACCGACGGGGCCACGTGCACGTCGCGCACGGCTACCACGGCGCCGGCGACGTGTCCCGCGTCGGTGACCGGGGCGAGCCGTTCCAACGGGTCACCGTGGCCGTGGGTGCGCAGGATGTCGAGTTCCGAGTCGACGTCCGGGTAGCCGATCGACAGCCGCATCATGAAGCGGTCGCGCTGCGCCTCGGGCAGGGGGTAGGTGCCCTCGAGCTCGATGGGGTTCTGGGTCGCGACCACCATGAAGGGCACCGCGAGCTCGTAGGTGACGCCGTCGACGGTGACGGTGCGCTCCTGCATCGCCTCGAGCAGCGCCGCCTGGGTCTTGGGGCCGGCGCGGTTGATCTCGTCCCCGAGCACCAGGTTGGCGAAGACCGCCCCCGGCTTGAACTCGAAGTCGTCGCGCTGCTGGCTGTAGACCGTGACCCCGGTGATGTCGCTGGGCAGCAGGTCCGGGGTGAACTGCACGCGCCGCACGCTGCATGAGATCGAGCGGGCGATCGCCTTGGCCAGCAGCGTCTTGCCGACGCCGGGCACGTCCTCGATCAGCAGGTGGCCCTCGGCCAGGAGCGCGACCAGCGACAGCGTGACGGTGGTCGGGTCGCCCTCGAAGACGTGCTCGATGTTGCGCTGGATCTCCGCGACGTCGTGGGCGATCGCGCTCGGTTCGAGCGTTGCGGAACGCTCAGTGGTCAACGGTCGTACCTCGCGTTCGTCGACTGGTCGCACGACGACCTGGGGTATGCGCAGCGATGGCGAGTGTATCGGGCTGCACCCTCCGTGCCGACCGTGGGGCCCAGGCCATACCATGACGTCACGATGAGCGCTCCACCACGGCCCGACGGGCCCGACGACGCCGCGGCCCCGGCCGGCGGCGCCCGTGACCGGTCCGGTGGCCGGGGTTCCTCGCGCACCGCCTCGCGGCTGCGCCAGGCCGCGGTCGCGGCGTTCGAGGACCTGGGCTGGCAGGCGACGCGCGTCGCCGACATCACCCGCCAGGCGGGGGTCAGCCACGGGACCTTCTACACCTACTACGAGAACAAGGCCGCGCTCGCCGAGGACCTCATCCGGTCGAGCATGGACGACCTCATGGCGCTGGCCAGCGAGCCCTGGAAGGCCGACGATGTGCGCGGCGCGCTGGAGCGGGTGATCGGCGGGTTCCTCGACGTCTACCAGCGCGACCGGGTGATCCTGCGCACCTGGCTCGAGGCCGCCCGCGAGAACCGGCTGTTCTCGGTGCGCTACCTCGCGGCGCGCGGTGCCTTCGTCGACCGGGTGGCCGACCAGATCACGGCGGTGGCCGTCGCGTCCGGTCGCGACGCCACGCTGGCGCCCCGGGCGGTGGCGTCGGCCCTGGTCGCGATGGTCGAGCACTTCGCGTACTGCTGGGCCGTGCTGGGGGAGGACCACGACCGCGACGATGCGGTCGACTCGCTGGTGCTGATCTGGGGCAGCACGCTCAACGAGATCGCGGGGTTCCCGGTCGTGTGACGGGCCCGTCGGAGGGGCCGCCGGCGCGTGATGGTGGCCTGACCTCGGCTGCTACAGTGGCGCGGCTGTGTCAGTGACGGCAGGTCCGAGGATGCAGACCGTGACCTCCACGCAGTCGTACGAGGTGATCGGAGCGCTCGACGGCGCCGCGGGTGCCGTCGTGGCGTCACTGCCCACCGCGCCGCGGCGGACCGGCGCGCGCACCCACGCCCTGGTGCTCAACGCCAGCATGGAGCCGCTGTGCGTGGTGCCGACCCGGCGCGCGATCGTCCTGGTCCTCTCGGCGAAGGCTGACCTGCTGCACGCCGGCGAGGGGGTGTTCCGCGCTGAGCGCACGGCCTTACCGGCTCCGTCGGTCGTACGGCTCCGCCGTTACGTCCATGTCCCGTACCGACGCCGCGCCGCGCTCAGCCGCCGCGGCGTCTTTCTTCGTGACGACGGCACCTGCCAGTACTGCGGGCGGACCGCCGAGAACGTCGACCACGTGGTCCCGCGTAGCCGCGGCGGTCCCCACGTGTGGGAGAACGTGGTGGCGGCGTGCGAGCGCTGCAACGCCCACAAGAAGGACCGCACCCCCGACGAGGCCAACATGGTGCTCGCGCGCAGGCCGTTCGCGCCGCGCGCGGCGTTCTGGCTGGTCGTGGCCGTCGGCACGGTCGATCCGCTCTGGCAGCCCTACATCTCGGACGTCATGACGCCCTGACGGTGTCGTCCCCGCCGCCACGGCGTTCGGCGGGGCGTGGCTGTCCCCGTCGTGCCGGTCGGGGATCCCCTCCACTTCGCTCCACCGGCGTGGCCGGCACGGCTCCACCACGCGCCGGGCCCGCCCGACGCTCCCGCCGCCCCGCCCGATCGGCCATGTGCGCGGGGGTCGCGGCGCCGGACCGCACGCGGTCACCGCACGGCGCCTGTCGAGCGCCCCACTTCGCACCACCCCGCTGACCTGCACCGATGTCCAACGGGTCCCTGAACTTCCGCGGCCGTGTGGGGCCGCGCCGTTGACAAGTGGAGCGAAGTGGAGCACTGTGGGGTGTGCAGGAGGACAGGGGAACGCCGAGCGGTTCGGACGTCCACGAGACGGCCGCCACCGCCCGGCGGGACCCCGGCGGCCAGGGATGGACCACGGGAGTGGACGACGGCGGGATCTTTCTCGGCGAGTACCAGCACTCGCTGGACCCCAAGGGGCGGGTCATCTTCCCGGCTGCCTACAGAGATCGACTCGGGGACGGACTGGTCATGACGGTGGGTGTGGACAACTGCATCACGGTCCATCCCGTGTCCGAGTGGGAGCGGGTCATCGACGGCCTGCGCCGCCTGCGCTCCACCGACCGCCGCGAGCGGATGTTCACCCGGATGATGACCTCGATGGCTCACCCCGACCAGCTCGACAAGCAGGGGCGGGTCACCATCCCGGCCCGGCTGCGCCAGTACGCGTCGCTGGACCGCGATGTCACCGTGGTGGGTGCGGACACCAAGATCGAGCTGTGGGCCACGGCCCGGTGGGAGGAGTACCGCGACCAGGCGATGGCCGACTTCGCCCGGACCGACAGCCCGTTCGACCTGGGCGGGTTCTAGATGCTGCAGCTGTTCGACCCGGCGCGCTACGAGACGAGGGGGGCGGTGGCACCGATGGAAGCTCCGTCGTCGCACGAGCCCGTGCTCCTCGAGGAGATCACGCGGCTGCTCGCGGTCGCCGACGGCCCCGGCATCGTCGTCGACGCCACGCTCGGCATGGGCGGCCACGCCGTGTCGTTGCTGGCGTCGTCGGCCACCGACGTCGCACTGGTCGGCTTCGACCGCGACCCCGCAGCGCTCGAGCTGGCCGAGCGGCGGCTGGCGGCCTTCCGCGGGCGGGTGCACCTGCTCCACGCGCCGTACGACGAACTGACCGAGCGGGTCGCCCCGCTGACCGCCGAGCTGGGCCCGGTGCGGGCGGTGCTGTACGACCTCGGGGTCTCCTCGCTGCAGCTCGATCGCGGTGAGCGCGGCTTCTCGTTCCAGCACGACGCGCCGCTGGACATGCGCATGGACCCGACCACCGGCGGGACGGCCGCCGACCTGTGCAACACGGCCGCCGTCGACGATCTGCGCGACATCCTGCGCACGTACGGCGAGGAGCGGCACGCGACCCGCATCGCGCGGGCGATCGTCGCCGCCCGGCCGCTGCGGACGACCGGCGAGCTGGCCGAGGTGGTCACCGGCGCCCTGCCGGCGGCCGCCCGTCGCGGCCCCCGCCACCCGGCGACCCGCACGTTCCAGGCGCTGCGCATCGCCGTCAACGGCGAGCTCGACCGTTTCCGTGCCTCCCTTCCCCAGGCACTGGAGCTCGCGGCGCCCACCACGACGGATGGTCGTGGTGGGCGGGTCGCGGTGCTGAGCTACCACTCGCTGGAGGACCGCGTGACCAAGCGGACCTTTGCCGACGCCCTCGCCGGCTGCATCTGCCCGCCCGACCTGCCTCGCTGCGGCTGCGGCCGCCGGCCGTGGGCCCGGGCGCTGATCCGCGGCATCGTCCGACCCGGCGACGCCGAGATCGATCGCAACCCCCGCGCCCGCAGCGCCAAGCTGCGCGCCATCGAGATGACCGCACCCGGTCCGCTGGAGGATGACTGATGTCGGCAGCCCCACTGCGCCTGATCCGCGGCTCGGGCGCGCCGTCCTCGCCACGGCTGCACCTGGTGACCGCCGACCCCAGGTCGTCCAGGCTCGTGCTGGTGCTGCTGATCATCGCCGCCATCGGCGTCTTCGGCGTCGTCAGCGTCGGTGCCAAGACCGCCGAGGCCGCAGTCGAGGCGCGGGAGCTCGAGGCTGAGGTCACCGCGCTCAAGCAGCACTACGAGCTGCTCACCGCCGACGTGGCCGAGCTCGAGTCGCCCGAACGCATCCGTGAGGTGGCGGTCGAGGACCTCGGCATGGTCGAGCCGGCCGAGCAGCAGTTCGTGATCGTCGACGGTGACGGGCGCTTCGCGCTGCACGACCCCGTCGTCGACGGTCAGGTCGACAACAGCTTCACCGACAAGGTGAAGCAGGTGCTGGCCGCGCAGCCGTGACCACGCTGGGCACGCGTGGGTCGCGGCGCGGCCGAGCCGGCCGGCCGGCCCGAGGTGGCGCCTCCGTGCGTGCCGCGGCCGGCCGGTCGTCGACGACGACGCGTCGCTCCGCGAGCCGGTCGGGCGCACCGCACGGCCGGTCGCGTGCGGCGGGCCGCGCGACCGCCGGCAGCCGCTCCCGCAGCGCCACCGGGCGCACCACCACCCGGCGCACCGCGGGCCGGTCGCCCACGTTGCGGACCGGTGCCCGCGGCGCAGCGCCGCGCCGCGCACCCGCCCGCACACAGCCGGCGGTGCGCAACGCCCGCAGCTCCCGACGGCTGCGCGTCGTGCTGCTGACCTACCTGGCCATCACGCTGGCCTTGGGCTGGCGCCTCATCGACATCCAGGTGCTGTCCGCGCCGACGTACCGCGAGCGCGCCCGCGCCCAGACCGAGCGCGAGCTGGCACTGCCCGCCGAGCGCGGCAAGGTCTACGACCGCACCGGTGAGCCGCTGGCCATCTCGCTGCCGACGGCGACGGTGGTGGCCAACCCCAAGCAGATCGCCGACGCCGAGCGCGAGGTCGACGTCGACGCCATGGCGCGGCAGCTGTCCGCGATCCTGTCGGTGCCGACAGCGGAGCTGGCTGAGCAGCTGCGGCAGGAGGACCGCGGCTTCGTGTACCTCGCGCGCCAGCAGCCCCACGAGCTCGGCGAACACGTCGAGGAGCTCGGCCTGGCGGGGATCTCGGTGCTCGACGAGCCGCGCCGGCAGTACCCGGCGGGCGCGCTCGCGTCGCAGATCGTCGGCTTCGCGGGCACCGACAACGTCGGTCTCTCCGGGTTGGAGCGGCAGTACGACACCCTGCTGGCGGGCATGCCCGGACGGATGGTCGCCCAGCACGCCCCCCAGGGGCTCGAGATCAGCTCGTCGCCGCGCGTCGGTGAGCCACCGGTCGCCGGCACCGATCTCGTGCTGACGCTCGACAGCGAGGTGCAGGCGACGACCGAGCGCCTGCTGGCCGACGCGGTGAAGCAGACCAAGGCGCAGGGCGCGTCGGCGGTCGTGCTCGACGTGCGGACCGGTGACATCCTGTCGATGGCCTCACTGCCCAACTACGATCCCGCCGCGATCGGCGACGCGTCCGGCTACGAGCGGCGCAACCGCGTGGTCACCGACGCCTACGAGCCCGGCAGCGTCAACAAGGCCATCACGGCCGCCGCGGCGCTCGAGGAGGGCGTGGTGACGCCGAAGACGAAGGTGCGGATCGGCTCGTCGCACACGGTGGCCGGCAAGACGTTCACCGACTCCCACGCGACCGACCGGGCCGCCCTGCCCGAGATCATCCAGTACTCGTCGAACATCGGCACCATCAAGCTGGCCCAGCGGCTCGGCCCCGACAGGCTCCACGAGTACCTCGAGCGGTTCGGCTACGGCCATGCGACCGCGCTGGCGTTCCCCGGCGAGACCGACGGCATGCTCGCCGACGTCGACGACTGGTCCGGCACCAGCCTGCCGACCATGGCGATCGGCCACGGCGTGTCGGCCAGCCTGCTGCAGGTGGCGCAGGTCTACGCCACGATCGCCCGCGGCGGGGAGTACCGCGACCCGGTGCTGGTGCGGGGCACCGTCGGCGCCGACGGCGAGCTGCAGCCGGCCGCGGCGGGGGAGCGGCGCCGGGTGGTGTCCGAGCGCACCGCCGCGCTGGTCTCGAGGATGCTCGTGCGCGTCGTCGACGACGGCACCGGCACCAACGCACAGGTCGCCGGCTACCAGGTGGCCGGCAAGACCGGCACCGCCCAGAAGCCGGCCGAGGACCGTGCGGGCTACGAGCCCGGCGCCTACGTGGGCAGCTTCGCCGGCTTCGCCCCGGCGGACCGCCCCGAGGTGGTGGTGGCCGTCGCCGTCGACGAGCCGAAGGCCGGCTACTACGGCGGGACGGTGGCGGCCCCCGTGTTCGCCGACCTCATGCGGTTCACGTTGGGACACCGCCGGGTGCCACCGAGCGAGACCAGGGACACCGAGGCACCGGCGCCCGACGTCTGATGCGCCCACCGGCGCCGGCCGTCGACGACGGCGGCCGGAGGACGTCTCGAACAGCGACGGACAGCGGGGCGACAGGGCACTGATCGGCATGACACACACTGCGGCGTCGGGGCGGCCACCGGCCACCCCCGCGACGCCACGGCCCGCTGCGTGCCGCGTATCCTGCGCATCGTCCCCCACCCCCGACGCCGGTTGGCCCGTGTCCCCGATGCCCTCATCCTCCCCCACGACACCCCCCGGCCCCTCCTCGGCGGCGCCCGTCGCGCCCGTCCCGCTGGACGTCCTGGCGACGCTGGTCACCGGGCGGCTGGTCGGGCCCGCCGCCCACCGCACGGTGGCAGTCGGTGACGTCACCCACGACAGCCGCGCCGTTGCGCCCGGCACCCTGTTCGCCTGCAGGCCCGGTGCGATCGCCGACGGCCACGACTTCGCGCCCGATGCCGTCGCCCGCGGTGCCACCGCCCTGCTCGTCGAACGGCCGCTCGCGCTCGACGTCCCGCAGCTGCTGGTCGACTCGGTGGCGCAGCGGCTGGGCCCCGTGGCCGCTGCGGTGCACGGCGACCCCTCGGGCGCGCTGGCGATCGTCGGCGTGACCGGCACGAACGGCAAGACGACGTGCGCGACGCTGCTCGAGGGCGTGCTGTCGGGCGGCGGCACGCCGACGGGGCTGATCGGCACGGTGGCCACGCGGATCGCGGGGGTGGCGGTGCCCGGCGTGCGGACCACGCCCGAGGCGACCGACCTGCAGCGGCTGTTCCGGCGCATGCGCGAACGCGGCGTGCGGGCGGTCGCCATGGAGGTGTCGAGCCACGGCCTGGCCCTGGGCCGGGTCAACGGCACGCGGTTCGCCGTGGCGGTGTTCACCAACCTCACCCACGACCACCTCGACTTCCACGGAACGATGGAGGACTACTACGCGGCGAAGGCGCTGCTGTTCACGCCGGCGTTCAGTGCCGCCGGGGTGGTCAACGTCGACGACCCCTGGGGCCGGCGGCTGGCCGTCGAGACCGCCATCCCGGTGACGACCGTGTCGCTGGACCCTGACGCCGGCGCCGACGTCGCCGCCCGCGGGATCGTCGGCGGCGCCGCCGGGTCCACCGTCGACGCCGTGGTGCACGGCACGCCGGTGCGGCTGGATGTCGGGCTGCCGGGGCGGTTCAACGTCACCAATGCGCTGGAGGTCCTCGCGGCCGCCCACGCGCTCGGGGTCGCCGTCGACGACGTCGCCGCGGCGCTGCGCCTGCCCTGGTCGGTCTCCGGCCGCATGGAGCGGGTGGACGCTGGTCAGCCGTTCGCGGTCCTGGTGGACTACGCCCACACCCCCGACTCGCTGACCCGTGTGCTCGAGGCGACGCGCGAGGTGGTGGACGGCCGGGTGCTCGTGGTCATCGGCTGCGGTGGCGACCGTGACCGCGCGAAGCGGCCCGCCATGGGGGCCGCGGCGGTCGCCGGCGCCGACGTCGCCGTGTTCACCAACGACAACCCCCGCAGCGAGGACCCCCACGCGATCATCGATGCGATGGTCGGGGGCGCGCGGGACGTGCGGGGTGGCCGGTGGTCGGTCGAGCCCGACCGCCGTGCCGCGATCGGCCTCGCACTCGACGCGGCCCGCCCCGGCGACGCCGTCGTGATCGCCGGCAAGGGCCATGAGACCGGCCAGCAGCTGGCCGACCGCACGCTCGACTTCGACGACCGCGCCGTCGCCCACGAGCTGCTGGTCGCCGCCGGCCATGGCGAGGCGACGTCGTGATCGCGCTGACGCTGGAGCAGCTGGCCGAGGTCGTCGGCGGCGACGTCGTCGACCCGGGGTCCGCGGGCGCGACCGTCACGGGCGTGACGATCGACAGCCGTGGCGTGGTGCCCGGCGACCTGTTCGTCGCGCTGGCGGGCTCTCGCACCGACGGCCACCGGTTCGTCGACGCCGCGCTGGACGGCGGCGCAGGAGGGGCGCTGGTCGCGGTCGACCGCATCGCCGAGGTGCGCCCGGGCCTGGCCGCGGTGGCCGTCGACGACCCCGCCGACGCGCTGCTCGCACTGGGCGCCTGGGTGCGCGACGAGGTCGACCCCACGGTGGTGGCGGTCACCGGGTCGAACGGCAAGACCACGACCAAGGACCTGATCGCGGCGGCGACGCGGGACCGCCGGACCGTCGCCAACGAGGGTTCGTTCAACAACGAGCTCGGCGTGCCGCTGACCTGCTGCCGCCTGGCCGCCGACACCGAGATCCTGATCAGCGAGCTGGGCATGCGCGGGCCGGGCCAGATCGCCGACCTCGCCGCGCTGCTGCGCCCGTCGATCGGGGTCGTGACCTCCGTCGCCCCGGTGCACCTGGAGCTGCTGGGCAGCATCGAGGCGATTGCCGCCGCCAAGGGCGAGCTGGTCGAGGCGCTCGGCCCCGACGGCGTCGCGGTGCTGTGCGCCGACGACCACCGGGTGGCCGCCATGGCCGAGCGGGCCCGGGGCCGGGTGGTCACGGTCGGCACCACCGGCGGCGTCGACTGGCGCGCCGATGCCATCGAGGTCGACGCCGACGCGCGGCCACGCTTCACCGTCGACGGTCCCGCCGGGCGCCGGGACGTGCGGCTGCCCGTGCCGGGCCTGCACAACGTCGGCAACGCGCTGGCCGCCCTCGCCACCGCCCACGAGGCCGGGGTCGACCTGGCAGCCGCGGTGGCGGGGCTCGAGCAGGCGCGGATCTCGCGCTGGCGCCTCGAACTGGTCGACGTGGGCGGCGTGCGGGTGCTCAACGACGCCTACAACGCCAACCCGACGTCGACGGCCGCGGCGCTGCGGACGCTCGCGGCGCTGCCGACCGCCGGCCGGCGCTGGGCCGTGCTCGGCACGATGGCCGAGATCGGCGACACCAGCGCCGCGGAGCACCGGAACACCGGCGTGGTGGTCGCCGAGACCGGCGTCGACGCTCTGGTCGCCGTCGGGCCCGACGCCGCGGCGATCCACGCCGGTGCCGACCGGGCCGACCCCGGCGGCCGCGACCGGCGCTGGACCGTCGACGACGTCGACGCGGCCGCGGCGCTGCTGGCGGGGCAGGTCGCCGACGGCGACGTGGTGCTGGTCAAGGCCAGCCGGTCCGCCGGGCTCGAGCGGGTGGTGGAGCGGCTGGCCGAGCTGCGATCCGTGCCGGCGTCGAGCGGGGAGTCCGGCGCGTGAGGACGATCCTGCTCGCCGCCAGCCTGGCCCTGGTGCTGTCGCTCGTCGGCACGCCGGTCGTCATCCGCTTCTTCCGCCGGCGCGGCTACGGCCAGCTGATCCGCGAGGACGGGCCGCGCTCGCACTTCGTCAAGCGGGGCACGCCCACCATGGGCGGCACCGCGATCATCCTGTCGGCGGTGATCGCCTACCTGGTGGCCACCGTCACGCTGGGACCGCGCCTGTCGCCGGGCGGTCTGCTGGTCATCGGCGTGCTGGTCGGGATGGGCCTCGTCGGCTTCGTCGACGACCTGCTCAAGCTGCGCCGCAACCGCAGCCTGGGGCTGAACAAGACCGCCAAGTTCGTCGGCCAGGCGCTGATCTCGATCATCTTCGCGTTCGGTGCCGAGTACGTCGCCGACACCTCGACGTACCTGTCGTTCATCGGCGCGACGGGCATCGACCTCGGCCCGTTCTTCGTGATCGCGATCTTCCTTCTCTTCTCGGGCTTCTCCAACGCCGTGAACCTGACCGACGGCCTGGACGGGCTCGCCGCCGGCACCAGCGCGCTGACGTTCGGCGCCTACGTGGTGATCGCGTTCTGGCAGTTCCGCCACCCGGAGTTCTACCCGCCGGGTGTGACCGTCCACGCCAACGCGATCGCCATCGCCGCCGCGGCGGCCATGGGGGCCACGCTGGGGTTCCTGTGGTGGAACGGCCCGCCGGCCAAGATCTTCATGGGTGACACGGGTTCGCTGGCGATCGGTGGCATGCTCGCAGCCATGTCGGTGTTGACCGAGACCGAGCTGCTGCTGGTGATCCTCGGCGGACTGTTCGTGGTCGAGACCCTCAGCGTGATCTTCCAGGTCGCCAGCTTCCGGCTGCTGAACCGGCGCGTGTTCAAGATGGCGCCGCTGCACCACCACTTCGAGCTGGTGGGCTGGCAGGAGACGACGATCATCGTGCGCTTCTGGATCGTCGGTGGCCTGGCCGTCGCCTTCGGGCTCGGGCTGTTCTACAACCAGTTCCTGGCCGGCGGTGGCATCGGATGACGCGCGACGCGATGGTCGATCGGGGCGGGGCCGCCGTGCGGGGCCGACGCGTGCTGGTGGTCGGCCTCGGGCTGTCGGGCACGGCCGCCGCCCGCGCGGCGCTCGCCGCGGGCGCCGACGTGCTGGTCCACGACGACGTCGCCGCCACCCTGGAGCGCGCCACCGCGGCGCTTGGCGACGCCGTCCGCGCCACCGGCGACCCCGTCGCCGCGGCGGACGGGGATGTCGACGTCGTGGTGGCCAGCCCCGGACTGGCCCCGTCAACGCCGGTGCTGGCCGCGGCGGCGGGCGCCGGGGTCCCCATCTGGAGCGAGCCGGAGCTGGCCTGGCGGCTGCTCGACGGACGCACCCGGCGGCTCGCGGTGACGGGCCCCAACGGCAAGACCACCACCGCCGAGCTCCTGGCCGCGTGCGTCGGCGCGCCGACCGCGGGCAACATCGGCCAGCCCCTGACGACGCTCGTCGACGACCCGCCGCCGGTGGTCGTCGCCGAGCTGTCGAGCTTCCAGCTGCACTTCACCCATACGCTGCGGGCCGATGTGGGCGTCGTGGCCAATGTGGCGGACGACCATCTGGACTGGCACGGCGACCGCGCTGCGTACGGCGCGGCGAAGGCGCGTGTCTGGCGCGGGCAGCGCGGCGCGGGCGCCGGCGGCCTGCGCGGCACCGACTGGGCCGTGACCAACCTCGACGACCCCGGCTGCATCGCGCTGGTGGCCGCGCACGCGCCGCCGGCGGGTCGCGCGGGCTTCACGCTGGGCCCACCACCGCCGGACGCCGTCGGGGTCGCCGACGGCGCCCTGGTCGAGCGGCTGACCGGGGCGCAGCCCACCCCGATCGTCGAGCTCGACAAGCTCGGCGTCCGCGGCAGCCACAACCTGGCCAACGCCGCCGCCGCGGCCGCCGCCGCGATCGCGGCGGGCACCGCACCCGCCGCGCTGGGCGCGCCGCTGGCCGTCGCCCGCGTCGGCGCCCACCGGCTGGAGGTCGTCGCCGAGCACGACGGCGTCCGCTGGGTCGACGACTCGAAGGCCACCAACCCCCACGCCGCTGCGGCGGCACTGCGCTCGTTCGACTCGATCGTGTGGATCGCCGGCGGGCTCAACAAGGGCCTGTCGTTCGAGCCGCTCGCGGCCGACCTCGGCGGGCGCGTCCGGCTGGCGCTGACCATCGGCCGCTCGGGTCCCGAGGTGGCCGCGGTCGCCCGCGCCCAGGCGATCGAGACCATCGAGGCCGGCGACCTCGACACCGCCGTCGACGTCGCGAGGCGCCGGGCACGTCCCGGCGACGTGGTGCTGCTCGCCCCCGCCTGCGCGTCGATGGACCAGTTCACCGACTACGCCGCCCGCGGGGACCGCTTCCGCGCGCTGGCGACCGGGATCACCGCCCCCCGGCCCGGTGGGGGGCCCGCGTGACCCGGGCCGGCGGCGCGCGACGGACCGCGCGGCGGCCGACGTCGCTGCGCGGCCGCCTGCGGGCGCTGTTCCTGCCACCGCCGTCCGGCGAGACCACGCTGCTGTTCGGCGTGCTGGCCGCGACGGTGGTCGTGCTGGTCCTGCTGGGCCTGCTGATGACCTTCTCGGCGTCGTTCGTGCGGTCGGCGCTGGCCGGTGACGCGTTCGGCATCTTCCGCCGACAGCTGCTGTGGTGCCTGATCGGCGTACCCGTGACCGTCGCGGTCGCCTCGCGCGACTACCGCGCCTGGCGGCCGTGGATCCGCCCGTTCACGGTCGTCGCGCTGCTGCTGGCGGTCGTGGTCGTCACGCCGGTCGGCATCGTCGAGGGCGGCGCACGGCGCTGGCTGGGCTTCGGCCCGTTGCGGTTCCAGCCCGCCGAGCTGCTCAAGCTGGCCATCCCGCTGTTCGGCGCCGACGTGCTGGCGCGCCGGTGGGGGGTCATCCGCACCGGTGACCTGCAGGCCCTGCTGGTGCCCCTGGTGCCGATGCTGGTGGTCGTGGCCGTGCTGGTCATGGCCGAACCGGACCTCGAGACCGCTGCCCTGCTGGTGGCGATCGGCGTCGCCATGCTGTACGTGGCCGGCCTGCCGACGCGGTGGGTGCTCGGCACCGGTGTCATCGGGCTGGTGCTCGGCGGCATCGGCATCGCCGCGGCCGACTTCCGCGCCGGCCGCTTCGCCGCGTGGCTGGACCCCATGGCGGACGCATCGGTCTACGGCTACCAGACCCTGCAGGGCTACTACGCGCTCGGCAGTGGGGGGTGGCTGGGCACGGGGCTCGGCGGCGGGCGCGGCAAGTGGCTGTACCTGCCCAACGCCCACACGGACTTCATCTTCGCCATCATCGGCGAGGAGCTCGGCCTGCTCGGCGCGCTGCTCGTCCTGCTGCTGTACGTCGTCATCGCGGTCGTCGGCATGCGCATCGCCGCGCAGGCGCCGGACTCGTTCGGGCGGCTGCTGGCGACCGGCCTGGTCGTGGGCATCCTGCTGCAGGCGGCCATCAACATGGGCAGCGTGGTCGGCCTGCTGCCCGTGACCGGCGTCACGCTGCCGTTCGTCAGCTTCGGCGGCACGTCGCTGGTCGTCACCATGATCAGTGCGGGCCTGCTGCTGTCGATCGCGCGGCACACCAGGCCGGCGGAGCCGAAAGCGAGCACGTCATGACCGCACCCACCACCCACGACACCAAGCTGCGCCCCGGCGTGCGGGTGCACCTGATCGGCATCGGCGGCGCCGGCATGAGCGCGCTGGCATGGATCCTGCTGCAGCGCAGCCACCCGGTGACCGGCAGCGACCTGCGCGCCGGCCGGGCGGTCAGCGGCCTGGTGTCGATGGGTGCACGGATCCAGCGGGGCCACGACCCCGAGCTGGTCGAGGACGCCGAGCTGGTGGTCGCCTCGACCGCGATCCCCGACAGCAACCCCGAGCTGCGCCGTGCGCACGAGCTCGGCCTGCCGGTGCTGCGCCGGGCCGAGCTGCTGGCGGCGCTGATGGACGATCACCGGAAGCTGTTGATCGCCGGCACCCACGGCAAGACCACGACCACCTCGATGGTGGCCGTGTGCCTGCAGACCGCCGGGTCGGACCCGTCGTTCGCGATCGGCGGCACCCTGCACGACGCCGGCACCAGCGCCCACCACGGGACCGGCGAGTGGTTCGTGGCCGAGGCCGACGAGTCGGACTCGTCGTTCCTGGTGTACGCCCCCGACATCGCGGTCGTCACCAACGTCGACCTCGACCACCACGACGAGTTCGCCGACCTCGACGCGGTCGACCGGGTGTTCCTGGCGTTCCTGGGGCGGCGCGATGCCGACGGCGTCGCGGCCGTGTGCCTCGACGACGCGGGCGTGCGCCGGGTGCTGCCCCACATCGAGGGGCGCGTCGAGACCTACGGCGAGCACCCCGACGCGACGCTGCGGACCGTCGACGTCGAGCTGCACCCCTACGGCGGCCGCTTCGGGCTGGTGCACCGCGGCGAGGACGTCGGGCGCTTCGAGATCGGACTGCCCGGGCGGCACAACGTCGCCAACGCCACGGCCGCGGCGCTCGCCAGCTCGCGGGCGGGCGTCGGCTGGGACGCCGTCCGCCGCGGGTTGGCGACCTTCGCCGGCGCGAACCGCCGCTTCGAGCGGCTGGGCTCGGCGGCCGGCGTGACCCTGGTCGACGACTACGCCCACCACCCGGCGGAGCTGCGCGCCACCCTCGAGGCGGCCCACCAGACGGCGCCGGACGGCCGTGTCGTCGCGGTCTTCCAGCCGCACCGCTTCAGCCGCACGGCCGCGATGGGCGCCGAGCTGGGCAAGGCGCTGGCCGGTGCCGACCTGGTCGTCGTGACCGACGTCTACGGAGCGGGGGAGCAGCCCGTCGCGGGGGTCAACGGCGAGCTGGTCGCCGGCGCGGCCCGCGCGGCCGGGCACGATCGTGTCGAGTACGTGCCGTCGGTCGCCGACGTCCCCGCCCGGCTGCTCGAGCTGGTCGAGTCGGGGGACCTCGTGCTGACGCTGGGTGCCGGGGACATCACCGAGGTCGGTCCGGTGGCGCTCGAACGGCTGCGGGGTGCGCGTGGGTGACGAGCGGGCCGTCGAGGCGCTGCGCGCGGCGATCGCCGATCCCGCGCGCGTCGAGGCGGGCGTCGAGCTCGCCGGCCTCACCACGATGCGCGTCGGCGGGCCCGCCGACGCGCTGGTGCGGGCCGAGGCCGTCGAGGACCTCGTCGCCGCGGCCGCCGTCGGGCGCGACCTCGGCCTGCCGTGGTTGGTCGTGGGCCGCGGGAGCAACCTGCTGATCGCCGACGGTGGCTGGCCCGGCATCGTGATCGTGCTGGGCCGCGGCTTCCGGGGTGTCGAGATCGACGGCGACGTCGTCCGCGCCGGCGCCGCCGAACCGATGCCGGCACTGGCGAACACGGTGGCGAAGGCCGGGCTGGCCGGCATGGCGTTCGGGGTGGCCATCCCCGGCACGGTCGGTGGTGCGGTGCGCATGAACGCCGGCGCGCACGGCCAGGAGATGCGCGACGTGCTCGAGTGGGCCGAGGTCGTGCGGATGGGCACGGGTGGGACCGTCGAGTGCTGGGACCACGTCGACCTGGCCTTCGGGTACCGCCACAGCGCGTTGGCGCCCGACGCGGTCGTCACCCGGGCGCAGGTGCGGCTGCACCGCGCCGACGCCGCCGACCTCGCGGCCGAGATGGCCGACTTCCGCCAGTGGCGCCGCGACCACCAGCCGATCAACGAGCCCAGCTGCGGCAGCGTGTTCCGCAACCCGCCCGGCGGGTCGGCGGGGCAGCTGATCGAGGCGGCCGGGCTCAAGGGGCTCCGGCGCGGGGCGGCGGAGGTCAGCGAGCGGCACGCCAACTTCATCACGGTCCGCCGGGGTGCGCGCGCCGACGACGTGCACGCGATCATCCGGGAGGTGCAGCGCCGCGTCGAGCAGACGGCCGGCGTGTGGCTGCGCACCGAGGTGGTGCTGGCGGGCTTCGACGACGTCCCCGACCGCGGGGGTGACGACGTCGGAGCGACGAGGGCCGCCCCGTGACGGCCACGGCGAAGTCGTCCGGGCCCATGGACGCGCGCATCCGCGCGCGTCGGGCGCGGGTGCGCGCCGACGCGGCCAGGCGCCGGCAGCGGCGCACGCTCAGCCTGTTCGCGCTGCTGCTGGTGGTCGCGGGCATCGCGGTGGCCCTGCGGTCGCCGCTCTTCGACCTGACCGAGGTGCGGGTCGTCGGTGTCGACGGCGAGCGGGCGCGGGCGGTGCAGCGCGCGGCGGCCCTCGAACCGGGCCAGCACCTGCTGACGGTCCCGCTGGAACAGGCGCAGCGGCGGGTCGAGTCGCTGCCGTGGGTCGCCGAGGCGGTGGTCCGGCGGGCGCCGCCGTCGACGATCGCGATCGATGTCACGCGGCGGGTCCCCCTGGTGACCGTCGAGACCGACGGGTCGTCATGGCAGGTCGACGCCGACGCCGTGCTGGTCGACGGTGGCCGCGTCGCCGACGCGCCGCCGGTCCTGGCGCCAGGCGCCGAGCTGCCCGAGCTCGGCCAGCCGATCGACAGCCCGGCGATCCGCGACGCGGTCGAGGTCCACACGACCCTGCCGGCGTGGCTGCGGCGCCGGGTGGAGGCCTACGTCGTCTCGGCTCCCGGGAACCTGACGCTGCAGCTGCAGGTCCCGCCGGCCGATCCCGACGAGGGCGACCCCACCGTGGTGCCCGTCCGCTTCGGCGGCCCGGACGACCTGGCCCTGAAGGCGGAGGTCATCCGCGTGCTGCTGCCGCAGGCCGCCGAGCGGAGCGCAGCCCTGGACGTCCGGGCACCTGCCAACCCGGTCGTAGTTCCATGAGTGGCATTCGCGTCGAGGGTCCTTGAATCGGGGGAGGTGCTTACGTATGGTCACCCACAGTCTGTAGGTTGACATAACACTAACCCTTTACTTCAGGGTGAGCGTTCTCGGACCGCATCGCCCCCACCCACAGGAACCGGAAGGAGCTGCCGTGGCGGCACCTCAGAACTACCTCGCGGTGATCAAAGTCGTCGGCATCGGCGGCGGTGGTGTCAATGCCGTCAACCGCATGATCGAAGCCGGGTTGAAGGGCGTCGAGTTCATCGCCATCAACACCGACGCCCAGGCCCTGCTGATGTCCGACGCGGACGTCAAGCTCGACGTGGGGCGCGATCTCACCCGTGGGCTGGGCGCCGGCAGCAACCCCGACGTCGGGCGCAAGGCCGCCGAGGAGCACCGCGACGACCTCGAGGAGGTGCTCAAGGGCGCCGACATGGTCTTCGTCACGGCCGGCGAGGGCGGCGGCACCGGCACCGGCGGCGCGCCGATCGTCGCCGAGGTCGCCAAGAGCGTCGGCGCGCTGACGATCGGCGTGGTCACACGGCCGTTCGCCTTCGAGGGGCGGCGGCGCAGCCAGCAGGCCGAGCAGGGCATCGACAGCCTGCGCGAGGCGGTCGACACGCTGATCGTCATCCCCAACGACCGCCTGCTCGAGATCAGCGACGCCCAGACCACGATGCTCCAGGCGTTCCGGCTGGCCGACGACGTGCTGCTGCAGGGCGTCG
>CAYVGE010000007.1:0-12374 GCA_964450395.1 uncultured Actinomycetota bacterium | reverse complement strand
CGCGGGCATCACCGATCTGATCACGACGCCGGGGCTGATCAACACCGACTTCGCCGACGTCAAGACGATCATGCAGGACGCCGGCAGCGCCCTGATGGGCATCGGCCAGGCCCGCGGGGATCACCGTGCGGCCGAGGCCGCCAAGATGGCCGTCAGCTCGCCGCTGCTCGAAGCCTCGATCGAGGGCGCGCAGGGGGTGCTGCTGACGATCGCCGGAGGTAGCGACCTCGGCCTGCACGAGGTCAACGAGGCCGCGGAGATCATCGCCGACGCCGCGGACGAGGATGCCAACATCATCTTCGGCACAGTGATCGACGACGCGCTGGGCGACGAGGTGAAGGTGACGGTCATCGCCGCCGGGTTCGCGGGGGAGCCGCGCCGGAAGCCCGAGCCCGCCACGACCGGTCGCCCGTCGTCGCGCCTGCGGGACGACGCCCGTGGCGCGCGCCGGCAGGACGGCGACCGCGGCGGCCGGCGGGCGTCGGAGACCGAACGGGAGCCCGAGCCAGAGCCGGAGCGGGAGCGCCGCCTCGAGCCCGAGCCCGAGCCGGTGGCCGACGCCGCCGAGGTCACCCGCATCAGCAACGGTGACGCGAACGGGCGACGCCGGTCGCGGCCGCCGGTGGTGATCGAGGCCGACGACGACCTCGACATCCCCAGCTTCCTGAAGCGCTGACCGTTCCGACCATGGCGCAGGCCTCCACGCAGACGGGCGCGATCGCCGCGGACCCCGCGGTCCGCTTCGCGTTCACGGGCACAGCCGACGGCAACGTGTCGTTGACCGTCGGCGCCGCCGACCGCGATGCGCGGTCGCGCCTCGCCGCGGCGGTCGGTGTCGGGCCCGAGGCCCTGGTGTTCATGCAGCAGGTCCACGGCGCCGGGGTCGCCACGGTGGACGCGGGGGACCGCGGGCGGGGCCTGACCGACCACGCCGACGGCGTCGCCGGCGTCGACGCGCTGGTCACCCGCGCGACCGGCACCGCGTTGACGGTCCTGGTCGCCGACTGCGTGCCGGTGCTGCTGGCCGATCCTGGACGGTCGGTCGCGGCGGTGCACGCCGGGCGCGGCGGGGTCGTCCGCGGGGTCGTGCCCGCCGCGCTCGATGCGATGGCGCCCGACGAGCCGGCGCGCGTCGAGGCGCGCATCGGGCCGGCGATCGGCGCGTGCTGCTACGAGGTACCCGCCGAGCTGGCCGAGCGGGTGGCCGCCGACCACCCGGCCGCACGCGCCACCACGACCTGGGGCACGCCGGCCCTGGACCTGCCGGCCGCCGTCACGGCTCAGCTGCGGGCGCGGGGCGTCGAGCGGATCGGGCGCACCGGTGGCTGCACCCGCTGCTCCGGCACCGCGTGGTTCAGCCACCGCCGCGACCCGGGTGCCGGCCGCCAGGCCGGCGTGGTCGTCCGCGCCGCCGGCGGGAGCGGGCATGCATGAGCGACGAGCCCACCCTGGCCGGCCCCGAGGAGGTCGCCGACCGGCTGGCAGCGGTGCGCCGGCGCATCGCCGACGCCGCCCGCGCGGCGGACCGCGACCCCGCCGACGTGCGGATCGTCGCGGTCAGCAAGTTCCAGTCGCTCGCCAAGATCCTGGCGGCACACGCCGCCGGGCAGGACGTGTTCGGCGAGAGTCGGGCGCAGGAGCTCGACGCCAAGCTCGCCGAGGCGCCGCAGGACGTCCGCTGGGACTTCGTGGGTCGCCTGCAGCGCAACAAGGTCGACCTGGTGGCGGGGCGCGTCGGGCTGATCCACTCGGTCGACCGGCTGCGGCTGGCCGAGGCGATCTCGAGGCACATGGTCGGGGTCGGCGGCCGGCAGGCCGTCCTGATCCAGGTCAACGTGACCGGCGAGCAGCGCAAGGGCGGGTGCCGACCCGACGAGGTCCCGGCGCTCGCCCGGCACATCGCGACGCTCGACGGCATCGACGCGGTGGGGCTCATGGTCATCCCGCCGCTGGACGCCGACCCGGGAGCGGTCTTCCGCCGCGTGCGCGCGCTGCGTGCGCAGCTGGCCGACGACCTCCCGCCGGGCAGCGAGCTGTCGATGGGCATGTCGGGCGACCTCGAGGCCGCGATCGCGGCCGGGGCGACGATCGTGCGGGTCGGGACGGCCATCTTCGGTGCACGACCGCAGGGGCAGTGACATGAGAAAGCGAGAGGATCATGGCGACGATGCTGCGTAACGCGATGGTTTGGCTCGGTCTGGCTGAGGAGTACGAGGACGAGTACGCCGACGAGGTCGGTGCGACCGCCCCCCGCACGCTCGACGAGCCCGCCGGCGAGACCAACGTCCGTCGGCTCTCGACCGCGCGTGCGGGCGGTCCCACGGGCACCCGGACGCGCATGGCGGACGATCTGCGCACGGAGCGTGTGCCACAGCGCGCACAGCCGATGTCGCACACGACCGTCCACTACACCGCGCCGATGACCTTCAACGAGGTCGAGGAGGTGGGGGACCGGTTCCGCAACGCGATCCCCGTCATCATGAACCTGGCGGGCGCCAACGAGAGCGTGGCCAAGCGCGTGCTCGACTTCGCCTCCGGCCTGATCTACGGGTTGGACGGGCGCATCGAGCGGGTAGGGGACCGGGTGTTCCTGCTGACTCCCAGTGGAGTTGAGTTCTCCACTGAGGAGCGGCGTAAGCTGAGTGAGCGTGGCTTCTTCAACCAGGCGTGAACCTGTGACCGGCATCTGACCTTCGGGAGGCGTGGTGGCCCTGCTCCGCGATCTGTTCTGCTTCGCGCTGCAGATCTACTACCTGATCCTGATCGTACGGATCGTGCTGTCATGGGTACCCTCAGTACCAGAACCCGTCCGGCCCGTCGCCAGGGCTGTCCGTGCGGCCACGGATCCGCTGCTGATTCCGTTGCGCGGCCTGCTCCCGACGTTCAGGATGGGCGCAATGGCCCTTGACGTATCGCCTATCTTGTTGTTCCTTGCGATCGTCATCCTGCAGAGTTTGGTGTGCCGATGAGCCTGACACCCCAAGATATTCAGCGAGACTTCAAGGAGCGGTTCCGGGGCTACGACCCGGACGAGGTCGACGAGCACCTGTCGCGCGTCGCCGACCGCCTCGTCTCGCTGCAGGACGAGCGCGACCAGCTGGTCGAGCGCGTCCGTGAGCTCGAGCGGTCTGGTGGTGGCAACGGCGGCAGCGGCACGCTCGAGTCGGAGCGACTGTTGAAGCGGACGCTGATCGCCGCCGAGCAGACCGCCGACCGGGTGGTCAGCGAGGCCGAGAGCGAGGCGGAGCGGGTCGTCAGCGACGCGCGTCGCCGGGCCGACGAGCTGCTGGCCAGCGCCCGGTCTGCCGCGGACCGTGAGTGGCGCGAGGCGCGCGACGGTGCCGACCGCGTCCGCCGTGCGGTGGCGCACCTGCGGGCCTTCCGTGACGACTACACCGAGCGCGTGCGCAGCGCGATCGCCGAGCAGCTCGCCGTGCTCGACCGGGTCGGCGACCTGCCGGAGATCCCGTCGTCCGTCGAGCGCCTGGGCACGCTGTCGGTCGAGGAGCCGCAGCGGTTGGCCGCCGACACGGGTGACCTCGACGGCGGCAACGGGCGTGGGCGTCCCTCACTGCCCAGTGGCTCGGGTCCCGGCAGCCAGCGCCAGCCCTCGTCGGGGGACGAGGCGCCGCGCCGCTCGGCGTGGAACGCCAAGCCGGTCAGCGGGGACGCGGGCGGCGAGGGTGGCCGCAACGGGTCGTGGGCGCCGCGGCCAGACGGGGTGTGGAGCGCGCAGAACGGCCGGCCCAACCGTGAGGGTTCGAGCGATGACATGGCCGCGCGCCGTGCCGCCGCGACGCGCAACGAGGGCGAGAACCGCGACAGCGCATGATCGCACTCGGCCTCCTGGTCGAAGCGGTCGCAGCCATCGCCGTCGTCGTCGGGCTCCTGCTCGGTGACGACGGCGTCGGTGTGCTGTGGGCCAGCGTCGCGGTGGTGGTCGTCGGCCTGCTGATCGCCATGGTCGGCGTCAGCCGCGCCCGGCCACCGCTGCGGGCCTGGCTGACCACGCACGCCGGTCCCGGCCAGGACGACTGACGCCGATCGCCGGCCGGTGACCGGGGCGGGTCACCTCGCCCGGCGGCTGCCCGCGAGCGCGGCGTCGACCGTGCGCGCGACGAACCCGTCGTCGGGCATCCGTTGCGGTCCGAAGACCGAGAACCAGATGGGACCGACGACCCGGATCACCAGATCGTCGGCATCCACCCCCGCCGCGAGCTCGCCGCGCTCGACGGCGCGGTCGACGATCGGTCGCGCAGCCGCCAGGCGCGCGGCCCAGAAGCCCCGGCCGACCTCGGCGAGCTCGGGGTGCTGCCCACCCGCCGCGAGCGCCGTCATCAGCGCGCGCGACGCCGGCGCGACGACGACGTCGCGCACCCGCAGCGCCAGCGTGACCAGGTCGGTCCGCACATCGCCCGTATCGGGGATCGGGACCTGCTCGCCCGAGGTCGCGGCCAGCGCATCGGCGAGCAGCCGCTCGCGGGAGCCCCACCGCCGGTAGATCGTCGTCTTGTGCACGCCCGCCCGCGCGGCCACGTCCTCCATCCGCACGCCCGCGTAGCCGTCCTCGAGCAGTGCGGCGACCGCCGCGGCCCGCACGGCCGCCGTCACCCGTGCGGACCGACCGCCGGTCCGAACCCCTGGTCCATCCATGGCTCCGAGCCTAATCGCAACGGACCGGTGCGTGCAACGCTGCGTTGCATTAGGCTGCGGCGACCGGAAGGAGGACGCATGCAGGTCGGCGTGGTGGGAGCGGGACCGGCCGGAGCGGCGCTGTCGCTGGTGCTCGCCCGGGTGGGCGCGCAGGTGCGGCTGGTCGACCGCGCGAGCTCGTTCGACCGGGTGTTCAGGGGTGAGGGGCTCATGCCGCTGGGGCTCGACGCCCTCGCCCAGCTGCGGCTCGGGTGGACGGTCGACGAGCTCCCGGGACGCGTCGTCGAGTCGTGGCGGATCCTCATCGACGGCGCCGAGGTGCTGCGGATCCCGGAGCCGGCCGACGAGCTGGGCGACCGGGCCTTCCGCGTCGCCTCACCGGCCGCCCTGCTCGAGCGGCTGGTCGACGATGCCGACCGCGAGCCGACGTTCTCGTTCCATCCTGGGGTGCGGTGCGCCGACGTCGAGCGTGACGCCACCGGGCGGATCGCCGGCGTCAGGGTCGTCACCGACGCGGGGGAGGAGACCTGGCCGGCCGACCTCGTGGTCGGGTGCGACGGGCGCGGGTCGTCGATCCGCACCAAGGCCGGGCTGCGGCTCGACCTCGCGCCCGAGCAGTACGACGTGCTGTGGTGCAAGGTGCCCGCACCGGAGGCGCTGGCCGGGCGCACGGCGTTCCGGATCATGGTCCGTGCCGGCGTGCACCCGCTGATCGCCTACACGTCGTGGGACGACCTGCTGCAGCTCGGCGTCATCATGCCCAAGGGCGGGCTCGACGAGGTGCGCGGCGCCGACTGGCTGGACCGCGCCCTGGCCGCGGCGCCGCGGTGGCTCGCCGACCACGTGCTGGCGCACCGTGACGAGGTGGTCGGGCCGATCCGGTTGCACGTGCTGGTCGGCCGGGCACCGTCGTGGACGGCGCCGGGGGTGCTGCTGCTGGGCGACGCCGCGCACCCGATGTCGCCCGTGCGCGCCCAGGGGATCAACCTGGCCCTGCGCGACGCGGTGATCGCGGCGAACCACCTCGCCCCGCTGGCGCGCCGGCCGGTCGACCACGACCGCATCGACGCGGCCTGCCGGGCCGTGCAGGCCGAGCGCGAGCCCGAGGTCGTCCGCGCGCAGCGCCTGCAGCGGCGCGAGGCCAGCGGCCAGGGTGACGCTCGGGCCGGCAGCTGGCGCTTCGCCCTGGCACGGCGCGGCGCGCGGGCGCTCGGCGGCTTCCGCTGGGCACAGCGGGCGTGGCTCGCCCGGCAGCACGACCTGCGGTTCGGCTCCACCACGGTCGAACTGCGGGTCTGACGCGGCACCGGCGCTTCGGATCAGGCCGGGTCCGCACCCGCCGCGGCGTAGGCGGCGCGCTCGAAGGGGTTGCGCCGGTAGCCGTAGCGCAGCAGGCCCGCCAGGTAGAGCGGGGCGAACAGCGGGCCCCACCGCTCGGCCTGGCGGACGTGCACCAGCTCGTGGTCCAGCAGACGGTCGGCCGGCTCGTCGGCGGCCGCCACGATCACGTGGCCGAGCGTGGCCGCGGCGAACCCCCGCCACCGCAGCATGCGGCCGGCCAGCCCCCGGACCCCCGTGAACAACAGCGCCCCCTCGTGCACCCGCGGGCGCGTGGCCGACGCCGCCCCCAGCAGCAGGCCCGCCGCGGTCATCGGTGCCGCCCAGAGGTACCCGGCGATCCGCGTCGCCGGGTGGACCGGCGGCGCCGGTGCCCACGCCGCGAGCCGCGCGACGACGGCCGGCTCGTCGAGGACCGGGTCCGCACCGTCGGCGTCGGGCCGCAGCCGCCAGAGCAGCACGCCGACGGCCGCCGCGGCCAGCGCGGCTGCCAGGGCGGTGCGACGGCGGTTCACCGTGGCACCGCCTGGCGCACGGCCACCCGCGCGGGGCGGTCGCCGACGGGGACCGCGACACCGTGCTCGGTGGGGCCGAGCTCGATGCGGGTCGCCCGGACGTCGTCGGCGATCGCCTGGCGGTGCGCCTCGACGGCCGCGGAGATCTCGGGCTCGGCGTCGATGCGCACGGTGATCCGCTGGTCGACGTCGAGGTCCTGGTCGCGGCGTAGCCCGTTGACGGCGCTGATGACGTCGCGGGCCAGCTGCTCGCTGCGGCGGGCCTCCTCGACGGCCAGGTCGAGCGCCACGGCGTGCCCGTCGTCCTCCTCGACCTGCCACCCGTCCGCCGTGAGCCCGGGGGTCGGGATCCGGTCGAGCCGGTGGACCTGGGCGACGCCGACCAGGCGGCATGCCAGCGGGGCGACGGCTGGCCACCGGGCGTGTGCGGCGTCGGGCACGCGGACGAGCGCTTCGGGCAGGGTCTGGCCATCGGGTACGCCCGCGCGTCGGCGTGCGCTGCGGGCCAGTGCGCCGACCCGGCGCACGGCGGCGACGGCGGCGCGCAGGGGCCCGTCGACCGCGAGCGGGTCGGCCGTGGGGAACCGCAGCCGGTGGATGCTGGCCGGCGCCGTCGGGTCGTCAGCCCGGACGAGCAGCTCGAACAGCTCGTCGGCCAGCAGCGGCGTGAGCGGCGCCAGCAGTGCCGCCGTCGTCACGAGGCACTCGTGGCGGGTCACCAGCGTGACGTCGGGCTCGTCGGCGACCGCCCCCGCGGTCGTGCCCAGGTACCACTCGAGGTCGCCCAGCCAGGCGGTGATCCGGGCCGCCGCGGCCGCGGGGGCGGGTCGGTCGAGGGCCGCCACGACGTCGTCGACGGTGGCGGCGAGCTCGGCGAGCACCCAGCGGTGCAGCAGCCCGCGGTCGTCCACGTCGGGCGCCCACACACCGTCCGCGGGTGTCCAGCCGCGGTCGCCGGCGTCACGCAGCAGGGCCGTCGCGTGCGTCCACAGCGCATGGAGGTGGCCGGGGTCGACGTCGTCGGGGTGGCCGGTGAGCAGCGCCCACCGGGCACCGTCCACACCGAGGCGGTCGACCAGCGCGCCGACGTCGGCCCCGGTGCCGTCCGGGGGGTGCAGCTCGGCGTCGTGGCCCCCGGCGTTCCACAGCAGCGTCGCCACGACCGTCGAGGCGTCCGCCCAGCCGGGCAGGACGTCGTCGGGGTCGACCAGGAGGTCGGCGTGGCTGTGGCGGGCGACCTCGGCGTCGCTGCCGTCGACGTGGGGGAAGCCGAAGCGGGCGAACGGCAGGCACGCGGCCACGTAGCGGGGATCGACGGCCAACGGCAGCCGGCTCGCGGTCCCGCCGCACCGGGGGCAGGGCAGCACGACGGCGTCCGGGTCGTCGACCGTGCGACCCGCGAGCCGGGCCAGCTCGTGGCGGCCGGCCACCACGACCGTGCGGGCGCAGCCGTCGCACCGCCACAGCGGCAGGGGCGTGCCGTGCCCGTGCGCGCGCGAGACGTGCCAGTCGGCCGCACCGCGGGCCCAGCCGGCGTCGTCCGCCGGCGTGGTCCCGCGCACCGCCGCACGCTCGGCGGCCAGGCGGTCGGCGGCCTCGGTGGTGGCCACGAACCACGACCGGCGGGCCCGCGGCAGGACCGGCGCGTCGCACCGCCGGCAGCGCACCGCCTGCCGCGACACCGTCGTCGTCCGCAGGGCGAGCCCCGCCCCGGCGAGCCCCGCCGCGATCCGCTGGTCCGCGTCGTGCGCCGGCGCGCCGGCGTGCCCGGCGACCTCGGCGGCGAACGTCCCGTCGGGCTCGACGGGGTCGACGACCGCGACGCCGGGCGCGGCGGCCAGCCGGAGGCGCTCGACCGCGGGCGCGGGGGCCCCCGGCGCCAGCCCCGTGGTGGTCACAGGCGTGCGGTCGTCGACGAGCACCACGTCGCGGCGGGCGGCCGGCGCCGGCCCGGCCAGCGCGACGGGCGGCCGGTAGCGCAGGCCTGCGAGCTCGTCGACGTCGACGGCCCGGTGGACGGCGGCGTCGGTGCCCAGCACCGGTCCGACCGCCGACCGGTCGAGCACGACCGGGTAGTCGTCGCCGGCCGCCTGCGCGAGCACGACGTCGGCGTCGGGGGCCACGGCGACCGCGGTCGTGGCGGGCAGCGTCCAGGGCGCGATCACGTCGACCAGCAGCGACGCGCCCGCGACCGCCAGCGGGTGGTCGCCGGCCGCGGGGAACCGCACCAGCGCCCCGGTGGCCTCCTCGATGAAGGCACGCAGCCCCGTCGATCCGGGTGTGGCGCCGCAGCGTGGGCACCACGCCCAGCGGTGTGGTGCCTCGACCAGCAGCCCGGCCTCCCACAGCTGCGCCAGCGACCACCAGACGCTATCGACGTAGGGGCCGGCGTCGGCGGCGACGGGCCGGGCCACGGGACGGCACGCCAGCAGCGCCCGCAGCGCGTCGTCGGCCCGCGTGCCGACCAGCTCGACGGCGTCGCCCGCCAGCAGGCGGTGCCGCGCGACCGCGTCTGCGGCGACCAGCGCCGCCGCACGGGCGCCGTCGCCCCGTCGGGGATCGGCGGTCGTCCACGTGTGGACGGACCGCGGCGGTCCGTCGCGGTGGTCGTCGGGGCCGCCGACCCCGCGCTGCCGCCACCGCCGCCGCACGTCCTCCTCCAGCCGGCCGACGTCGGGCGCGGTACCGCGGGGCTCAGCGCTCATCAGCGGCGGTCCACCTCCCGCGTGCGGCCCGGTGCACGGTGGTCCGCGGCGCCGAGCGCGATCCGACAACGACGACCGCACGATATACCCGGGCGCGCGCGTCGGGTGGGAGCCGGCGCGTCACCGGGCGCGGCCGCAGCGCCCGTCGCGGTGGGGCATAGACTCGGCCTGCCGGCGGCCGTCGACGACCGCCGATCCCCTGTCGACCGACGCGCGGACGTCCCACGTGGACCACGACCCCCAGCCCGACCGGAGCGACCCACCGCCGCCGGTGCGTCGCGCGCTGCCCGGGCGCCTGGTCTGGGTGGTCTGGGGCGCGGTGGCGCTGGCCGTCCTCGTGATCGACCAGGCGACCAAGGCGATCGCGGTGGCCGAGCTGTCCGACCGGGTGATCGACCTCGGGATCATGGACCTGCGGCTGGTCCGCAACCCCAACGCGGCGTTCGACATCCCCGGGTTCCCCGGGATGTTCCTGCTGGTCGCCGTCGTCGTGGTGACCATGGTGGTGCGCACGCTGCCGCACACCGACCGGTTGTCGCTGGCGGCGGGGTACGGCCTGCTGACCGGCGGGGCGCTGGGCAACGCCATCGACCGCGTGGCCCGGTACCCGGGCTTCCCCAACGGGCACGTCGTCGACTTCTTCGACCTGCGCTGGTTCCCGGTGTTCAACATCGCCGACTCGGCGATCGTGGGCGGGGCGATCGGCCTGGGTCTGCTGCTGGTCATCGCCGAGCGGCAGGAGCAGCGGGCCGCCGCGGCCGCGCCGCGGCGGCGGTCGGTGCGGCCCGACACCGGCACCCCGCGCCGCTGATGCCGCCGGCGCGGCACACCGTGCCCGACACGGCGGCCGGCTCGCGCATCGACCGGGTCCTCGCGGTGCTGCTCGACGAGCCGCGGGCACAGGCGCAGGCCAGGCTGGACCGTGGCGAGGTGCGGGTCGACGGGGCCGTGGTCCGCAAGTCGCACCGGGTCACCGGCGGTGAGCAGGTCACCGTCGCGGCGGCGCCGGCCGCCGCGCCGCCTGCGCCCCCGCCACCCGTGCCGGGGCGCGGGGGCGACGACCCCGGGGCGGGCGGCGTCAAGCCCGCAGGACTCGGCGGGCCCCCGGGGGCGGGGGGGTCCGACGGCACGCTGGTCGACGCGCTGCACGTGATGGGCGTCCCGCTGGCGCGGTCGGACGACCCGGTGCGCCCCGGCATCGTGCACCGCCTGGACCGCGGCACGTCGGGCCTGCTGGTCGTCGCGAAGACCCCCGCCGCCCTGGCCGGCCTGCGGCCCAAGTTCGACGCCCACGGCATCGTCCGCCGCTACTGGGCCCTGGTCGAGGGCGACCCCGAGCACGCGCGCGCCACCGTCGACGCGCCGATCGCCCGGCATCCCGGCGACCGCACGCGCTTCCGCACCGCGGCCGACGGCCGTCGCGCCGTCAGCCACTACGAGGTGGTGGCCCGCTGGGGCCACGTCAGCGCGGTCGAGGTCCGCCTCGAGACGGGCCGGACCCACCAGGTGCGGGTCCACCTGTCCGCGCTGGGCCACCCGGTGTGCGGTGACACGACCTACGGCGCCTCGGCCCGTCTGGCGGCCGAGCTGGGTCTGGCCCGCCCGGCCCTCCACGCCGCCCACCTGGCGTTCGACCACCCCGTGACGGGCGTGCGCATCGCGCTCGACGAGCCGCTGCCCGCGGATCTGCGCGCCGCCCTGGATCACCTCGGCGAGCCCGCTCGATGACCGGTCGCGCACCCTGGCCGGCGGGCGTCCGTGTGCTAGGTTTCGCGTCTCACACGCGTGTCGTTCCCGCGGTGGTCGCGCCCCGGCGGTCGTGACCACCGGGCTCCGGCGCCACCTTGCCCGCGTCCGAGTGCGAGGAGGATCGTGGCCGACCCGTTCGTCCACCTGCACGTCCACACCGAGTACTCGATGCTCGACGGCGCCAGCCGCGTCGACGACCTGATGCGTACCGCCGCCGAGCAGGGCATGCCGGCGATGGCGATGACCGATCACGGACAGATGTTCGGGGCGCTCGACTTCTACAAGGAGGGCAAGGCACACGGGGTCAAGCCGATCATCGGCTCCGAGCTGTACATGGCGCCGGGCAGCCGGTTCGCAAAGGGCTCCCGCCGCCCGGCCAACGACGAGACGATGTTCGCCGGCAGCGGCAGGAGCGCCAAGGTCGAGCCCTACTACCACCTGATCGTCCTCGCGCAGAACGAGCAGGGCTACCGCAACCTCATGCGGCTGTCGTCGCGCGCCTACCTCGAGGGCTACTGGTACAAGCCGCGTGCCGACACGGAGCTGCTGGCCGAGTACGCCGAGGGCCTGATCTGCCTGTCGGGGTGCCTGGGCTCCGAGGTCAACCAGCTGCTGCTCGGCGGCGACTACGACGCCGCGCTGGCCGCGGCGGCGAGCCACCGGGACATCTTCGGCGCCGAGAACTACTTCATCGAGCTCCAGGACCACGGCATCGAGGGGCAGCACCAGACCAACCCGGACCTGATCCGCATCGCCGGCGAGCTCGGCGTCGGCATGGTCGTCACCAACGACAGCCACTACACCGCACGGGAGGACCACGACGCGCACGACGCGCTGCTGTGCATCCAGACCGGCTCGCTGAAGGCCGACGAACAGCGCTTCAAGTTCCACGGCGACCAGCACTACGTGAAGTCCGCCGAGGAGATGCGCGCGCTGTTCCCGGACCTGCCCGAGACCTGGCGCAACACCGTCGAGATCGCCGAGCGCTGTGAGCTCGAGATCGAGTTCGGCGTGAACCACCTGCCCAGCTACCCGGTCCCCGAGGGCCGCACCGAGGCGTCGGAGCTGCGGGTCGAGGTCATGGCGGGGGCGCGGGAGCGCTACGGGACCGACGAGCAGGGCGAGCTGCCCGCGGAGGTCACCGAGCGCCTCGACTACGAGCTGTCGGTCATCGAGCAGATGGGCTACCCCGCCTACTTCCTGATCGTGGCCGACCTGTGCCGCCACGCCCGCGACGTCGGCATCCGCGTCGGCCCGGGTCGCGGCTCGGCCGCCGGCTGCGCCGTGTCGTACTGCATGGGCATCACGCAGCTCGACCCGATCGCGCACGGACTGATCTTCGAGCGCTTCCTCAACCCCCACCGCGTGTCGATGCCCGACATCGACATCGACTTCGACGAGCGCCGGCGCGGCG